>NZ_JBDPLV010000024.1:0-148187 GCF_039871605.1 Acrocarpospora sp. B8E8
ACACTCGGGCCGCCGAACTGCGCTGGTTGTCTCACGAGGCTCAGGAACTACCGGCTCGGACTGCCACGATCAACAAGCCGCGCCGAAGATGCCCCAATCATCCCCACCTACGGAAAACGGGCCTAGCCGCTTCACGTCCGACAAGGTCGCGGCGCCGTGTGTGGCGGGAAGCGGGGGCTTGACCTTGACGTTGGTGTGAGCGTTTACGTTCGGAGGGCCGGTGGGTGTTGCCGCCGGTGGTGGGTGCCGGTGGAGGGTCGATGCGGATTGGGGAGTTGGCGCGGCGGGCGGGGGTGAGTGCTCGGGCGTTGCGGCATTACGAGGAGCAGGGGCTGATTCTGGCTCGGCGGGCCGCGAACGGCTATCGGGAGTATGACGAGGCCGATATCCGGCTGGTCGCTCAGATTCGTTCGCTGATGGCCGTGGGGTTCACGCTTGAGGACGCCCGGCCGTTCGTCGCCTGCCTGCGGGCCGGGCACGCGTCAGGGAACGCCTGCCCGGAATCCGTCGCCGTCTACCAGCGCAAGCTGGCCGAGATCGACGCGGAGATCCAGGCGCTGGTCGCCCGGAGGACCGAGGTCGCCACTCAGCTGAAGCAGGCCTGCCCTGGATGCGCGATCAGGAGAACGCAATGATCACAGTGACGACGGAGAGCTTCGACGAGGACGTGCTGAAGAGCGACCGTCCCGTCCTGGTGGACTTCTGGACCGATTGGTGCCCGCCCTGCAAGATGCTCGCCCCGATCCTGGACGAGATCGACGCCGAGTACGGCGACCGCCTCATCATCGCCAAACTCAACGCCGACGACCATCCCGAGGTGGCGATGCGCTACAACGTCCTCGGCTATCCGACCCTCAACCTCTACCGCGACGGCGAGATCATCCACCAGATCAAGGGCGCCAAGCCCAAGCGGATGATTCTGGCCGATCTGGCCCCGCATATCTGATTGGGGCCCGTTAGCCTGCTCGATATGAGCATCGTCGAGCTTGCGTACGTCGAGCGGGGGGTGCCCGGAGGGGTTCCCCTGGTCCTCCTCCACGGGCTGACCGACCGCCCGGCCACCTGGGACTCGTTCATCTCCGGGCTGGACCGGCACACCTTCGCCCTGGCCGCGCGAGGCCATGACCGCAGCCCTCGCGCGGCCGAATACAGCGTCGATCTGATGGTGGCGGACGTGGCGGCCTTCATCGAGAAACGCGGATTCGATCAGATCGATCTGATCGGCCATTCGATGGGCGGCGCGATCGCCATCCGGATCGCGCAGGAGCACCCGGCCCTGATCCGGCGCATGGTCCTCGAAGAGCCACCCGCCCCGCCCCGCCGCCCTCCGGCCGTGCACGTGGACTCCTTCCCCGAGCCCGACGAACCGGTGGATTTCGACTGGCGCCTGGTGGACCCGATGCGGCGGGGCCTTCGTGCCCCCGATCCCGCGTGGTGGGATCGCCTGCCGGCCATCACCGCCACGACGCTCGTCCTCAGCGGCGGCGAATCCGGCGGCCTGATCCCCCCTGCGGTCCTCGCGGAAGTAGCCGAGATCATCCCAGACGCGAAGTTCGCGATCATCGACGTCGGCCATTGCATTCACGACGATTCCCCCGAGGCTTTCGCGTCCGTCGCGGGCCCGTTCCTCGACTCGGGCGCGAACTGACGTCACTCGAAGGCTGCACGCCATGCGCTGCCTGACGTCGCCTGCCTGATCCCGGCCGGGCCTCATCCACGAGGTCCGCTCACGGCCGTGGAGGTCATTCGCCGAGCCCGCGGTCGCTGAGCCAAGGCGGCGACAGGATCAGGCGTGCGGCCACCGGGTCCTGCTCGGCAAGGGTGTGGGTCAGGCTGGGGGGATTCGCCCATTCCACCGGTGGGTCGGACAGGGCCAGCACCGCGCAGGCCAGCCAGTGCTCGCCGGGCGCGAGTTCGGCGAGCAGGGTGGGGATCGTCGTCCGGGGGGCCATCACGTTGGTGCCGGGGAGCGCCGCGACGAGTTCTCCCCGGCGCGCGGGCGACGGCGCGAGATCCTCGATCTGGCAGAGCCCGGCGGGGGACAGCATCCGGGCGTGCCCTGCCCCTGTCTCAGCCCGGTGGCAGCGCACGTCCCGGTTCAGAGCGAAAGCGCCTTCGGCGGTTTGCAGGGTACGGCCCGAGCGGACGCGATGGATCCGCACGTGCCAAGGCGTGTACGCGATGAGCCACGTTTCGATATCCACATCCTGCCAGGGATTCCACCGGAAGTAGTGAAGACCGGCATGCGCCGAGGGATCCTGGGGGATCTCGCACGGACGCCAATGGTCGCCGTCGTCGCTCAGCGCGAGGGTGCTGTCGAAAGCGCCCTGTTCCAACCCCCAGGTCCCCGCGGGAACGCTGAAGCCGAACGCGGTCGAGTAAGCGAACTTCGTGTATTTGGCCGCGCCGTGGCGTACCCAGTTGTGATGCTGGCTGGAGGTCAGCATGACCACTTGGCGGCCTTCCTCGCAGCGCATCAGGGTGACGCCGGGATCCGGCTGTGTGCTGGTCACCGGGAGAGGCAGCGCGGCGGCCTCCCCGGCCTGCCAGAACGCGTGGGTCTCAGGCAGGGCCAGGGGCAGAAAGGCCTTCAACGCCCAGTACGGAGACCCCGGCGCGTTGTACTGCTCAGCGAGATGCGGCTGCGCATACGCGTACCCAATCGTAAGAAGTCCAGAACCGTCCCGGATCGGATGATTAAGCCACCAACGCACATGGCGGAGCAGGTGACCCTTGATCACCTCCCACGGGAGCGCTTCCACGTCGGCGAAGGCGAGCGCGCCCCAGAACGCGCCCTGGGCGAAGCGGTAGGTCAGGCTCCGCCCGTACGGCACGGCAGCGCCGTCGGCGGTGAACCAGTGCTGGAAGTCATGCGCGAACATGGCCGCGCGCTCCTTCAGCCGGCAGGCTCGGGCCGGATCGTCCCCCAGAGCGGCGTAGATCAGGGCGTAGTAGTGCATCGCAAACGGGATGTAGTAATCCCGCTGCGGATTACGCCCATCGCTGTACCAACCAGCTCCAACCCCATACGACTCCAGCAGATCAAGCCGCTCCGCCACCGGAGCCGCCTCGACGCCGACCCGCTTCAGCCCAAGCCCGACGAGCACAGGAAAGAACTGCCAGTTGTTCTCGACAGCCTTGACGGTCATCGCGTTCTGAAGCCAGGTGGCGACGGCGTCGCGCTGGCGTCCGGTGAGCGGATCCCAGATCGTTTCGGGAGCCAGCGCCAGAGCGAGCCCGATGGCGGCCGTCTCCACCAAACGCTGATCGATGTCGGTGACCGCCCCCCAGTACTCGGGATGCCCCGGATCGGTGCCGTTGGCGAGCCCTTCCCGCCATAGGTCCCAGTGCTCGAAGGCCCCACCGCCCGCCGCCAGCGGGGCCAGCCCCCAGAGCGGCCGGGCGAACGACTCCAGCTCGGCCGCCGCGTCCGGATAGTGCGCGGCGTTGCCCCCGAGCCGCAGCCGGGCACGCCCCGAACTGAACCGGGGAAGCAGCGGCGCCACCAGCTCCCGCACCAGCCCCCGCATCTCCCCGCGATCTTCCAGAGCTACTGACCAGGCCGATCGTTCCACTGCGGGTCCCCCGGGGTCGGTGGGCGAATGCGCTTCACCGGGAAGGGTGGCCGCTCCGGACCAGGGCTGTCAAGACTTAGTTTTAAGTATCATTAGAAGTCGCCACACCCGGCACATCCCGTGCTCGCCGATCGTGACATATCCGGAAAAATCGACGAGGTGATCACTCAGAAATCCGTGGTCAAGACCTTATTTTAGGCATACGAGTAAGTTTAGAATCTGCGCCATGACCGCCTCCCTCGCATCCGGCAAGCTCTACATCGACGGCGCCTTCACCCCGGCCACCACCGGCCCCGTACACGAGAAGGCGACCGGCGAGCAGATCGGCGAATACGCCCAGGCCACCCCCGCCGACGTCGATCGCGCCGTCACCGCCGCCCGCGCCGCCCAACCGGGCTGGGCCGCCCTCAGCGCCCCGGAACGCGCCGCGCACCTGGACCGCTTCGCGGCGCACCTCCGCGGCCGGTACGACGAGCTGATCGACCTCAGCATGCGCGAAACCGGCGGCGTCCGCGCCAAGGCCGAGGACGAGGTCTCCGCGGGACTGCGCCAGCTCGCCATCTCCTCGGTTCAGGCGACCCAATCCGCCGGCGACATCCTCCAGCCGTACAAAGCGGGAAAGCTCTCCCTCTCCCGCGCGGTCCCCCTGGGCGTGATCGGCATCATCACCCCCTGGAACTACCCCCTCAACCTCGCGATGCGCGCCGTCGCCCCCGGCCTCGCCTTCGGCAACACCATCGTCCTCAAACCCGCTGAACTCACCCCCATCCTCGGCGGCCAGATCCTCGCCGAAGCCGCCCACCACGCCGGTTTCCCGCCGGGCGTGTTCAACCTGGTCACCGGCGACGGACCCGACGCGGGCCACGCGCTCGCCGAGCACCGCGGCCTGGACCTGCTCGACTTCACCGGCTCCCGCGAGGTGGGCCTGGCCATTGCCGCCTCGGCCGCCACCGACCTGCGCCAGATCCGCCTCGAACTCGGCGGCTCCAACGCCTTCGTCGTCCTCGACGACGCCGACCTCGACCTGGCCGCCTCGTGCGCGCTCATCGCCTCGCTCGAATTCCAGGGCCAGACCTGCATCAGCGCCAGCCGCCACATCGTCCTGCGCTCCGTCGCCGACCGGTACGCCGAGACGGTGACCCAACGGGTAGCGGCGCTCCGCGTCGGCGACCCCGTCCGCGAGGACGTCGACCTCGGCCCGCTGATCAGCGAGACCCAGCGCGACCGCGTCCACCAGACGATCGTGCAGCCCTCCATCGCCAAGGGCGCCAAGGCGACCACCGGCGGCACCTACGAGGGCCTGTTCTACCGGCCGACCGTGCTCACCGGCGTCACGCCCGACATGCCCGCCTTCACCGAGGAGATCTTCGGCCCGGTCATCCCGATCACCGTGGTCGACTCCGAGGAGGAGGCCGTCGCGCTCGTCAACGGCTACCCGATGTTGATGAACTCGGTCTTCAGCGCCGACCTCATCCGCGGCATGACCGTCGCGGAACGCCTCCAGGCGGGCGAAGTCCACGTCAACGACGCCCACGCCCGGCACGGCGCGGAGAACCAGATGCCCGGCTTCACCCGCCGCCAGTGGATCGGCGTCCAGCGCACGCCCCTCGACGTTCCCTCGTGGACTCGCTGACGACGGGCGCGCGGGTCCGAACGCGCCCGCGCGTCGAACTCGCGATGTTCCCCGATCTCCCGCCGCGCTTGTTCCCGCCTCCGATCGCGGAGCGCCTCCAAGCGGTCGCCGAGATCGATCTGACCGATCCGCTGATCGACTTCCAGTCCGCGCGGTCGCGTGACCGCCTCCGCGCGGCGGACGTCCTCCTGACCGGCTGGGGAAGCCCGCGCCTGGATTCCGCCGCTTTGGCGCACGCGCCCAGATTGCGAGCCGTCGTTCACGCCGCCGGAACGGTCAAGGGCCACCTCAGCCTCGACGTCTTCGACCGCGGCGTTCCGGTCAGCTCCGCCGCCGACGCCAACGCCGTCCCCGTCGCCGAGTACACCCTGGCCATGATCCTCCTGGCCGGCAAAGCCGTCCCCGCGCTCGCCCGCGAATACCGCGCCACCCGCGCCGACCTCAACCTTCCCCGCAGGAACCTCACCATCGGCAACTACCACCGGACGGTGGGCCTGCTCGGCGCCTCCAAAATCGGCCGCCGCGTCCTCACGCTGCTGAGACCTTTCGATCTCACAGTCCTGCTCTCCGACCCGTACGTCGATGCCGCCACCGCGAAAGATCTCGGCGCGACCCTGGTCACCCTGGACGACCTGTTCGCCACCTGTGACATCGTCTCCGTCCACGCCCCGGCCACCGAGGAGACCCGGGGCCTGGTCACCGCCCGCCTGCTGGCCTCGATGCCCGACGGCGCGACCCTCATCAACACCGCCCGAGGCTCCCTCGTGGACGAACCCGCCCTCCTCGCCGAACTCCGCACCGGCCGCCTCTCGGCCGTACTCGACGTGACCGACCCCGAAATCCCGCCACCGGACTCGCCATTATGGGATTTGCCCAACGTCGTCCTGACCCCGCACGTGGCCGGAGCGCTTGGCAACGAACTCCACAGACTGGGCGAATCAGCCGCCGAAGAGGTGACCCGCGCGTTGGCCGGACAGCTTTTGAAGCACCCCGTCGATCCCACCGTCCTCGCGATCACCGCCTGAGGCGGGTTTGAGCCGGGGTGTCCCTCCACACCCCGGCTCGTGTTTCCGGCTTCCGGTCGGCACCCGGGTCAGGTCTTCAGGCCGGTGAAGGCGATGCCCTGCATGATCCGCCGTTGGAAGATCAACAGCACGATGATCACCGGGATCACCGACAGTGCGGCCCCCGCCATGATGTAGTAGGCCCGCCCCGACTCGGTGCTGGCCAGCTGCTGCAACGCCAGCGGCAGGGTGTTCAGCTCGGGATCGTTGGTCACCACCAACGGCCACACCAGATCATTCCAGTGGAAGATGAAGCTGGTGATCGTCACCACCGCCAGCACCGGCTTGGAGAGCGGGACCACGATCCGCCAGAAGATCTGCATCCGCCCGGCCCCGTCGATCCGGGCGGCCTCCTCCAGTTCTCCCGGCAACGACATGAAGAACTGCCGCAACAGGAAAATATCCAGCACCGACGCGATATTGGGCAGGATCAGCCCCCACCTCGTGTCGTACATCCCGAGCACCTGCGTGATGTGCACCCGCGGCACCAGCAACGTGATCGTCGGCACCATCATCCCGGCCAGGAACACCACGAACAGCTTGTCCCGCCCGGGAAACGGAATGCGCGCGAACGCGTACGCCGCCAGCGCGTCGATCAGCAGTTTGGCCGGCACCAGGATCGCGCACACCCAGACGCTGTTGAGGAACGCCTGCCCGAGCCCGCCGATCCCGAGCACGTGGTCGTAGTTCTCCAGCGTCGCCGCCCACTCGCCGGTCTGCTTGTCCAGGGGCAGCAGGCTGGGCACTTTGGTGTAGATGTCCGAGCTGTGCTTAAACGAGGTGGCCAGCATCCAGATGAACGGCACCACCGACACCAGCGACAGCAACACCAGCGCCACGTAGATGGGCGCCTTACGCACCTGACTGGCGATCACGACGCCTCCTGCTTCAGGAACTTGAACTGGAGCGCCGTCACGATCATGATCAACACCAGCAGCATGAAGGACATCGCGCAGGCCGCGCCCATCGCGTCATATCGGAACGCGTACAGGTAGATGTGGAGCACGTAAGCCAGCCCGGACTGTTCCGGACCGCCGGTCACGCTCCGCCCGCCGCCGCCAGAGAAGATCACATAGACCAGCCCGAACACCTGGAGTGCCGCGATGGTGCCGGTCACCACCAGGTAGAACGTGGTCGGCCTGAGCATCGGCACGACCACCTTCCGGAACCGCTGCACCGGGCCGGCGCCGTCGATGATGGCCGCCTCCCGGATCGACTCGGGGATGCCCTTCAAACCGGCCAAATAGATGATCATCGAGATGCCGCACTGCCAGGCCGCGATGAACGCCAGCGCGGGGATGACCAGTTCGGGGGTGTTCAGCCAGTTCTGCTTGGGAATGCCGACCAGGCCGAGCGCCGCGTTGATCAAACCGTACTGCGGGTCGTAGAGCCAGCGCCAGATCGCGCCGACCGCCGCCTCCGCGGTGACCACGGGCAGGAAGAGCAGGAGCCGGAACGTGTTGGAGCCTCGCCGGATGGCGTTGATCAGCAGCGCCTGCGCCAGCGCGGAGACCAGCGTGAGCGGCACCGCGATCAGCGTGTACTGCAGGGTGACCTGCACCGATTTCCAGAAATGCGGGAACTCGACGTCGTTGAAGAGCAGTTCGGCGTAGTTCGCGAAACCGACCCAGTTGGGGGCGGTGCGCAGGTTCCAGTCGGTGAAGCTGTAGTAGAGCGCGGCCACGGCCGGGTAGAGCAGGAAGACGACGAAGTAGACCAGCGCGGGCGTGATCAGCAACCACCCCACGAGACGGTCCGAGCGCCCGAAACCCGGGCGGCGGCGCCGCCCGGGCCGGGGCGTCACGGCGGGCCTTTCGGCCAGCACCGGAGATGCCACGATTGCCTCGCTTCCGCGTTAACTGTTCCAGCCGAGCAGGGCGCGCGTCTTGTCCGCGGCTTCGGTGAGCGCCTGCTGGGAGGTGACCTTGCCGCTCAGCGCGGCCTCGATGGCGGGGGCGATGAACTCATCGTTGATCTTGATCCAGTCCGGCAGCGCCGGACGGGCGTGGGCGACCTTGAGCTGCTCCAGGAAGCCCTGCTGCTGCTCGCCGAAGGTGGCGGCGTCCCGCTCGGCCGCGGCCTTGTTGATCGGGAAGCCGCCGAGCGCCTGCGCGAGCTGGGTGTTGTTGTCGGAGTTGGTCAGGAACGCGAGCCACTTCCAGGCCAGGGCCGCGTTCGTGCCCTTGGCGAACACCACGGCGTTCTCGCCGCCGATGTTCCCGGCCGGTGTCGTCTTGTACGGCAGCGGTGCGACGTTGAAGTCGAGCTCGGGGAACTGGTCCTTGATGGTGGCGACGTCCCACGGCCCGGAGATCATCATCCCGGCCAGGCCGTTGGCGAAGGCCATGTCGGAGTCGGTGATCTCGCGCGGCGAGGAGGGCAGCAGGTCCACCCAGAGCTGCAGCGCGTCCACGGCCGGCTGCTGGTCGAAAAGGATCTTCTTGCCCGCCTCGTCGACCATCTCGCCGCCGGCGCCGTGCACCACGCCCGGCCACATCCAAGCGCCGTAGCCGTCGCCCTTGGGCACCACGATGCCGGCCACCTTCGGGTCGGCCTTGTGGATGGCGTCGCTCATCTGCTTGAGCTCGTCCCAGGTCTTGGGCGGGGTGGGGACCAGCTTCTTGTTGTAGAAGAGCGCGACGGCGGTGTGGTCGACGGGCAGGCCGTACAGCTTGCCGTCGACGCGGTTGGTGTTCAGGGCCCCCTCGAAGAAGTCCGCCTCGTTGACCGTGCCGGCGGGCATCTCGACGATGGTCTTGTCCAGCGCGTACCGGGCGACCAGGGGCTGGTCGAGGATGCCGACGTCGGGGACGGTTCCGGCGGCCACCGCGCTGCCCAGCTTGGTGTTGTAGTCGTCCTTGGGAATCTTGACGATCTTGACGGTGACGCCCGGGTTGGCCTTCTCGAAGTCGGTACGGATCTTCTCGACGACTTCACCCGCCTGCGGAGTCCGGTCCTGGAACATCCAGTACGTCAGGGTCGTGGACCCTGCGGCCTCCTCGGAGCCGCCGCAAGCGGTGAGTCCGGCGAGCAGCGCCGCGACCGCGGCGATGCCGGTGACTCTCCTGATCATTTCCATCTCCTTCATCGGGGGTTGCACAGACGATAATGTAAGATGCAAAAAAAGATCAGCCCTCCGCGGGAAACGCTTTGGTAACGCAACGCGGGCTACCCTTGTCGATTGGCTTCGTCCCGGTTGCGGCCGAGGTGAGAGCGTCGCGACTATAGGTTCACGTATTGAACTAAGCACGGGGAGGCAGACGCATGGCGAGGCCGGAGCGCAGGACGGTCCGGGACGTGCGGCGGGGCAACCGCGGCATGCTGCTGCGCACGCTCTACTTCGACGGCCCGGCCAGCCGCCACGAGCTCACCGGGCTCACCGGGCTCAGCGCCGCCACGATCAGCACCATGACCGGCGACCTGCTGGCCGACAACATCATCGTCGAGGCCGGTCAGGTGGACTCTGACGGCGGGCGCCCGCGGGTGCTGCTGCGGGTCAATCCGGCGTACGGCTACGTGATCGGCGTGGATGTCGCCGAGACGCACGTCCGGGTCGAGCTGTTCGACCTGGAGATGACCGAGAAGGCCCGGGTCGACTACAGCCTGCGGCCCTCCCACCACGACATCGAGCTGGTCACCCGCCGGATCCTGGCGGGCATCGACGTGGTGCTGGCGGACGGCGGGGTGCCCGCCGACCGGGTGCTCGGCGTCGGCATCGGCGTGCCCGGCATCGTGGAGCGCGGCCAGGACACGCTCATCCACGCCAAGACCTTCGGCTGGGACGGCGTGCCGCTGGGCGCGCTGATGCGGGCGGGCACCTCGCTGCCGGTGTTCATCGACAACGGCGCCAAGACGATGGGGCAGGCCGAGCTCTGGTTCGGAGCCGGTCGGGGGGCCGCGCACGCGGTGATCGTGCTGATCGGGTCCGGGGTGGGGGCGACCGTGGTGGCCGACGGGGTGGTGATGCGGGGGTCCAGCAACAGCGCGGGGGAGTGGGGGCACACGAAGATCGCGCTGGACGGGCGGCAGTGCCGGTGCGGCGGCCGCGGCTGCCTGGAGGCGTACATCGGGGCGGAGGGCATTCTCGACCGGGCCGGGGTCGCGACCCGCACCACGGACTGGCAGGCCGCGCTCGGCCGGGTGCTGGAGAGCGATCCCCAGGTGATCGAGGAGACCGTGGCCTACCTGGGCATGGGCCTGGCCAACCTCATCAACCTGCTCAATCCCGAGCGCATCCTGATCGGCGGCTGGGCCGGGCTGATGATCGGCCGTGACCTGCTGCCCGGCATCCGGGCCGCCGCCCGCGCGAACTCGCTCGCCCAGCCGTGCAACGCGACCTCGATCATCCTGGGCGAGCTCGGTCCCGACGCGGTGGCGCTCGGCGCGGCCACGCTGGTGCTGGAGGAGTTCCTGGACACGAGCGCACCTCTGCGACTTCACGCGGCAAGTTAAAATAAGTTATGAAATTATCCCCAGTTCGCCGACCAGCCCGTGACGCCCCCGCTGGCGTACCCGCTGGACCCGGTTCCGGTCGTCACCGTCGGCGCCGCCGCCCTGCTGGGCAGCCTGCTGCTCGCCGCCGCCCTGTCCGAACTCCTGCTCCGCGGCGTCACCGTGGACCGCCTCCGCGTGGCACCCGGCTGATCTGGGGAAATATTCCGATTCTGGAACAACCGCTGGAGAGTGAATTGCCGCTGTTTGGGCTGTTTGTCCCCATCTACGGAGGGGTGCTCGTCTAGGCTGGGGAGCCGAACCGAAAGAGGGGATGTCATGATCCAGCAGTCGGCGGAGCTCTCCCGCGTGCTGCGCCGGATCGACACCTCGGTGCCGCATCCGGCACGTGTCTGGGACTACTGGCTGGGTGGCACCGACAACTACGCCGCCGACCGCGCGGTCAGCGACGAGATCATCAAACTCATGCCGGATCTGCCGATCATCGCCAGAGCCGAACGGCAGTTCATCGGCAGGCTGGTGCGCTTCCTGGCGGGGGAGAAGGAGATCGACCAGTTCCTGGACATCGGCACCGGCATTCCGACGGCGGACAACATCCACCAGGTCGCGCAGCGGGTCAACCCGTGCGCCAGGATCGTCTATGTCGACAACGATCCGATCGTGCTGGTGCACGCCAGGGCTCTGCTCGGGTGCAGCCTGGAGTGCGGGATCGACTACATCGACGCCGACCTGCGCGACCCGGAGCCCATCCTGCAGGCCGCCACCGACACGCTGGACTTCGCGCGGCCGATCGGCCTGATGCTGATGGGCGTGCTGGAATTCGTGACCGACGACACCCTGCTCCACGACGCGGTGACCGTGCTGGTGGACGCTCTCGCGCCTGGCAGCTACCTGGGGATCGCGCACAGCGTGAGCAGCCCGTCGATGGACAAGGCGGCCGCCGCCTGGAACGCCAGCGGCGCCACCGAGATTCTGCTCCGCACCCCGGAGCAGGTGGCCGAACTCTTCGAGGGCTTCGAGCTGCTCCCGCCCGGCATCGTCTCGCTGCCGCAGTGGTATCCCGACGCGTCCACCGAGTACACCGACCGCGAGGTCTTCCAATTCGGAGGTCTCGGCCGCAAACCCTAGGTGCGTTCCGGGGCCACGGTCACCACTCGGTTACCCGCTCGATCAGGACGGCCACGCCGAGTCCGGCGGCGCCGCTGACGGCGGCCACGCCGTACCGGCCGCCGAGGCGTTCGAGGGCGTCGGCGCAGCCACCGACCATGATCGCGCCGGTGGCGCCGAACGCGTGGCCCATGGCGATCGTGCCGCCGCTCGGGTTGAGCCGGTCGGGGCCGGGGCCAAGGTCGCGGCGCAGGCGCAGGCAGAGCGCGGAGAAGGCTTCGGCGAACTCGTAGACGTCGATGTCGGCGGGGGTGAGCCCGGCCTTGGCGAGGACCTTCTCGATCGCCTCCTGGCCGGCCGTGAGCATGATCACGGGGTCCACGGCGGCGGTGGCGGCGGCGAGGACGCGGGCGCGGGGGCGCAGGCCGAGCCGGTCGGCCTGCTCCCGGGTGCCGAGCAGGAGCAGGGCCGCGCCGTCGGCCAGCGCGGGGGAGCTGCCGACCGTGTGCAGGTGGTTGATCTCGCCGACCTCCGGGTGGGCGGCGAGCGCGATGGAGTCCTGGCCGAGGTCGCCGAAGGCCGGAGCGAGGGCCTTGAGGCTCTCCGCCGTGGTGCCCGGGCGGATCAGCTCGTCCCGGTCGAAGACCGAGCCGTCGGCGCGGGTCATCGGGAGCACGGACCCGGCGTAGTCGCCGCGATCCCAGGCGGCGGCGGCCTTGGTGTGGGTCTCCACCGCGTACGCGTCCAGCTGGTCGCGGGTCCAGCCGTCGATGGTGGCGTTCAGGTCGGCGGCCACGCCCATGTGGATCGACCCGATCCGCCGGACCGTCTCCGGATGCGTCCACAGCGGTCCCCGGTCGCTGTACATCGGCACCCGGGAGACGCTCTCCACCCCGCCCGCCACCGCCAGGCCGATGTCGCCGGCGCGGATCCTGGCCGAGGTCTGGGCCACCGCGTCGACGCCCGAGGCGCAGAACCGGTTGATCGTCCCGCCGGGCACGCCGTCGCCCCACCCGGCCAGCAGGGTCGCGGTCCGCGCCAGGTTGGCGCCCTGCTCGTCCACCTGGGAGGCGGAACCGACGATCACGTCCTCGACCGCGCCGGGATCCAGGCCGGTGCGGTCCACCAGAGCCCGCTGCAGCGCCGCGACCAGGTCCACCGGGCTCTGATGGTGCAGGGAACCGCGGGCTGAGCCCTTCGCCCGGGGGGTGCGCACGTAATCCAGCAGGAAAACGTCGGACACGGTTACGCCTCTCTTTGACGCGTCACTCTCATTATTGTAGTAAGGAACCATGTCAGTATGGATTCTGGGTGGCTATCAAACGGACTTCGCCCGGAACTGGTGCCGGGATGATCGGGAATTCGGCGACCTGACCGAATCGGTCACGGCCGGAACCCTCGAAGACGCCGGGGTGGACGCCGCCGACATCGGCGTCATCCACGTCGGCAACGCCTTCGGCCAGCTGTTCACCCGGCAGGGCCAGCTCGGCGGCATGCCCGCCACCGTCATGCCGGAATTCTGGGAGGTGCCCGCCACCCGGCACGAAGCCGCCTGCGCCTCCGGCGGCGTCGCCCTGCTCGCCGCCATGGCCGACATCGAATCCGGCAGGTACGACTCCGCCCTCGTCCTCGGCCTCGAACTGGAACGCACCGTCTCCGGCGACGACGCGGCCGGGCATCTCGGCGCCGCCGCCTGGATCGGCCACGAGGGCGAGGACGCCCGCTTCATGTGGCCCTACATGTTCAGCGCCCTCGCCGACGAGTACGACCGCCGCTACGGCCTCGCCGACGCCCACCTGCACGCCATCGCCGAGCTCAACTTCCGCAACGCCCGCGCCAACCCGAACGCGCAGACCCGCGGCTGGACCTTCACCGACGCCAGCTTCACCGACGACGACACCGCCAACCCGATCGTCGAAGGCCGGGTGCGCCGCACCGACTGCAGCCAGATCACCGACGGCGCGGCCGGGGTCGTGCTCGTCGGGGAACGATTCCTGGCCCGCTCGAAGGCGCCGAAGACACCCGCGGCCAGAATCCAGGGCTGGGGCCACCGCACGGTCGGGCTGCCGCTCGCCCAGAAGCTGGCCCGCAGCGCGGCGGAACCGTACGTGCTGCCGCACGTGCGCAACACCGTTCTCGACGCCTTCGCCCGCGCCGGAATCCCCGGCGTGGACGCGCTCGACGGCATCGAGACCCACGACTGCTTCACCATGTCCGAATACGCGGCCATCGACCACTTCGGCATCACCGGGCCTGGCGAGAGCTGGAAGGCCGTCGAGAACGGCGACCTGGAGATCGGCGGGCGCATCCCCGTCAACCCCAGCGGCGGGCTGATCGGCGGCGGCCATCCGGTCGGGGCCACCGGGGTCCGGATGGTGCTGGACGCCGCCCGCCAGGTGACCGGGCGGGCCGGGGCGTACCAGATCGAAGGGGCGCGCCGGTTCGGCACCCTGAACATCGGCGGCAGCACGACCACCACGGTCAGCTTCGTCGTCGGCAACGAGTATTAACCAGAAACCCGTCCCATAGACAGCCGCATAGCCACCGACCAGGCTACTCACCGCCGCGGCTGTCCAGATCACGACTTTCTAATCAAAAGGAGCACGTGCGTGGACGTCGACGTCGTCGGACGCGTCCTGTCGACCCTGCCGGAGGATGACGACCATCCGTACCGGACCGGGCCGTGGCGGCCGCAGACCACCGAGTGGCGCGCGGACGACCTGAAGGTGGTCGGCGAGATCCCGGCCGACCTCGACGGCGTCTACCTCCGCAACACCGAGAACCCGGTGCATCCCGCGCTGGAGCGCTACCACCCGTTCGACGGGGACGGCATGGTGCACGTGATCGGGTTCCGGGACGGCAAGGCGTTCTACCGGAACAGGTTCATCCGCACCGACGGGTTCCTGCTGGAGGCGGAGGCGGGCAAGCCGCTCTGGGCCGGGATCGCGGAACGCCCGGCCACGTCGCCGCGCGAGGACGGGTGGGGCGCGCGGGGGCGGATGAAGGACGCCTCAAGCACCGACGTGATCGTGCACGCCGGGGTGGCGCTGACCAGCTTCTACCAGTGCGGGGATCTCTACCGGCTGGATCCGCTGACGCTGGAGACGCTCGGCAAGGCTACTTGGGGCGGCGACTTTCCCTACGCGTGCGGGGTGTCGGCGCACACGAAGGTCGATCCGCGCACCGGGGAGCTGCTGTTCTTCAACTACGGCACCGATGAGCCGTACATGCACTACGGGGTGGTCGGCGCGGACGACCGGCTCAGCCACTACGTGGACATCGCGCTGCCGGGGCCGCGGCTGCCGCACGACATGGCGTTCACCGAGAACTACGCCATCCTCAATGACTGCCCGATGTTCTGGGAGCCCGAGCTGATGGCGCGCGGCCGGTACGCCGCCCGGTTCCACCCCGAACTGCCGACCCGGCTGGGCGTGATCCCGCGCAAGGGCACCAAGGTCCAGTGGTTCGAAGCCGCCCCGACCTACGTCCTGCACTGGGTCAACGCCTACGAGGACGGCGACGAGATCGTGCTGGACGGCTTCTTCCAGGACGACCCGGAACCCAAGGACACCGGCGACGGCGGCTACTACCAGCGCATGTTCCGGTTCCTCGCGCTCGACCGCATGCAGACCCGGCTGCACCGCTGGCGGCTCAACCTGGTCACCGGCCGGTGCCGGGAGGAACGCCTGACCGACTCGATCACCGAGTTCGGCGTGCTCAACAGCGCCTTCGGCGGCCTCGACTACCGCTACGCCTACGCGGCCACCGGCGTCGAAGGCTGGTTCCTGTTCGACGGCCTGGTCCGCCACGACCTGCGCACCGGCGCCGAGGACCGGTTCGCGCTCCCGCCGGGCGTCTACGGCAGCGAACCCGCCATGGCCCCGCGTAACGGATCGCCGGCCGAGGACGACGGTTATGTTGTTACGCTGACCACCGACATGAACGATGATCGCTCCGAGTGTCTGATCTTCGACGCGGCCCGGATCGCCGAAGGACCGATCGCGCGGATCACGCTGCCGGAACGCGTCTCCAGCGGCACCCACGCCAGCTGGGCGGCCGGGGACAGCATCCCCGGCTGGCGCGCGGCGGACTCACCGGTCCAGGCCCTGCGGCTCTGACCACCCCCGATGGAGGGACACGTGCTCGTCCACCCGCCGGACCGGCCGACCGCGCTGCCCGTCGGCGGCGCCAACGCGATCGGCTTCACGCTCGGCCTGATCGGCGACGAGTGGAACCTGCTCATCCTGCGGTACGCGATGCTCGGCGTGCGCCGCTACGGCGAGTGGCGGGAGGCGCTGCCCATCTCGCACGCCGTGCTGACCCGGCGGCTGAGCACCCTCACCGACATGGGCGTCTTCGAGAAGGCCGAGTACGAGAGCCGATCCCGGCGCCTGGAATACCGGCTGACCAAACGCGGGCGCGACCTGTGGCCGGTGCTGCTGTCGGTGTGGGCGTGGGAGGCGGCCTGGGTGCCGGAACACGTCGAGTCGCTGCCCGTCATGGTGCACCGGCGCTGCGGCGAGCCGTTCCTGCCGGTGCTGACCTGCGCCGCCTGCGCCAAGCCGGTGCGCCCCCGCGACATCCACGGCGGATTCGGCCCGAGCGGCACCTGGGAACGGTCCGTCCCGGCCGCCACCACCCGGCGGCGCTCCACCGTCGCGGGCGTCTTCCCGCAGACCATGACGCTGATCGGGAACCGCTGGTCGACGGCCATCCTGGGCGCCTCCTTCCAGGGCCTGCACCGCTTCCGCGACTTCGAGCAGCGCCTCGGCGCCCCGCCGACGATCGTCGCCGAACGGCTGCGGGTCTTCTGCGAGCTGGGCGTCTTCGAGCAGAGCCCCAGCGCGGAGCGCGCCCACTGGCCCAGCTACCACCTCACCGAGAAGGGCCGCGCGTTCTTTCCCGTGGTCATCACCGCCATCGACTGGGGGCAGCGCTGGTATCGGGCCCCCGAAGGCCCGGCCATGGTGTACATGCACACCTGCGGCCAGGACTTCCACCCGCAACTCCGCTGTGACGGCTGCCTGGTGCCGTTGCGCGGCCACGAGGTCGCGGTGGAACGCCCGGCCTGACGCTCGTCTGGAATGCCTGGGTTGACTCTCGAGTAGGTCGAGGGTGCAGGTTGGTGCCGTGAACGATGACGCGGAGCTTTTCACGATCGGGCAACTGGCTCGGCGTACCGGCCTGTCCGTGCACACGATCCGGTTCTGGGCCGATCGCGGCGTGGTCGCGGACATCCAGCGGTCAACGGGCGGATACCGGCTCTTCGACGCGGCCGCCGTCGCCCGGTTCGAGCTGGTACGCACGCTGCGCGAGCTTGGCATCGGACTCGAGAACATCCAGGAGATCCTTTCCCAGCGGGTCACGGTCGCCGAGGTGGCCACCACCCACGTGCGGGCATTGGACGCGGAGATCCGGACGCTACGCCTGCGCCGTGCCGTACTGAGCACGGTCGCCAAGCGGGCCGGCACGGCAGAGGAGGCACAGATCATGCACAAACTCGCGCGACTGTCGGCGTCGGAGCGGCAGCAGATCATCGACGACTTCGTCGGTGGCGTGTTCGCGGGCATCGAACTCGACGATGACGCCATGGTGGTCGCCGAGTGGATGCGCGAGATGCCCGGAGAACTCCCAGACGATCCGACGTCCGATCAGGTCGACGCCTGGCTGGAACTGGCGGAACTGGTCGCGGATGACGAGTTCCGCGGGCGGCTACGGCAGGTCGTCCTCAGCGAATCGCGGGAACCGTGGTTCGACGAGGGCTTTGAGCTCCGGCGGAGGGTGCTGGAACACGCTGACCCAGCATTGGCCGAAGGGATTCGGCCGGATTCAACCGCAGGGCAGGTCATCGTGGACCGGATCGTCGGTGCCGGAAGGTCGGCCGAGGATCGCGCGGAACTCGCTCGACGACTGGGGACTCTCGCGGACATCCAGGTGGAGCGCTACTGGCAACTCTTGGCCATCATTAGCGGCCGCTCTTCAGGCCCTTCCGTCATTCCCGCCTTCACCTGGCTGATCACCGCCTTAGGCACATATCACTGATCCAATGGCCACCATCGTGTTAATTACCGGCGATGGATTCCGCGACAGGTCCCTGCGGCTTCTCGCTGATGGGTGCCGGTTGTCTGGCACAGTGAAGCCGGGTGTCGGAGGCCGGAGGTGGGCGTGAACGCGTTGATTGCGAAGCTGTGGCGGCTGGTGAAGCCGGTTCAGTGGCGGCTTCTCTGGGTGGTGAACGCGAAGTTCATGTGCGGGGTCACAGGGGTTGTGCGGGCCGAGGATGGGCGGGTGTTGTTGCTTCGGCATCGGTTGTGGCCTGCGGAGAGGCCGTGGGGGTTTCCGAGCGGGTGCGCGAAGAAGGGGGAGCGGCATGAGGACACGATCGTGCGGGAGGTGCGGGAGGAGACGGGGCTGACCGTGGAGGTGGGGCGGCTGCTCAAGGTGAACAGCGGATTCAAGTTGCGGATTGAGGTGTATTACGAGGCCACCCTGATCGGCGGGCTTGACGGACTTGTGCTGGATGAGCGGGAGGTTCTTGAGGCGCGGCTGTTCGAGCTGGACGAGTTGCCCGCCGGGATGCCCGACGGGCACAGGGAGTTGCTCCAGCTGGTCACCCGGTGAGTACGGCGGAGGCGAGGGCGGTGCCTTCCAGACGGGCGGTGATCTTGGCGAAGGCGAGGTCGCGGGAGGTGGAGGTGTCGTCGGCGAAGGGGGAGAAGCCGCAGTCGTCGCAGGTGCCCAGTTGGGCTGGGGGGATGTGGCGGGCGGCGGCCAGGACTCGGTCGCGTACCTGATCCGGGGTTTCGGGGGTTGGGTTGATCGGGTCGGTCACGCCGATGAAGGCGCGTGCCCCGGCGGGGAGGTGGGTCGCGATGATGGCCAGGACGCGGTCGGGGTCGGGCTCGCTGGCCAGTTGGAGGTAGAAGTTGCCCGCCTGTAGCTGGAACAGTTTCGGGAGCAGGCCCGCGTAGTCGATGTCCAGGCTGTGGGTGGAGTCCTGGTCGCCGCCGGGGCAGGTGTGCACGCCGATCCTGGCTCGTTCCTCGGGGGTGAAGCGTTCGAGGACCTGGTTGTTCAGGGCGATGAAGGCGTCGAGGACACCGCCGCTGGGGTCGAGTTTGAGGGACAGGCGGCCTTCGGTGAAGTCGAGTTGCACCACATGCGCGCCCGCGTCCAGGCAGCCGCGAATGTCGGCTTCCGCGGCATCGACCAGGTCGGCGATGAAAGTTTCACGCGGATAGCCGGGGATGCCGCCTGCGGGGTACAGCAGGCTCAGCGCGGAGGGGGCGATAACGGCTTGCTTGATGGGCAACGTGGTGTGGCGCTGGGCGGCTTTGAGGTAGGTGTCCGCGTGGGTCTGGTAACTGAAGGGGCCGCTGGTCAGGTGGGGGAGTTGCCTGGTGTGACCGTCGGCGAAGGGGATGATCGCGCCGTCCGGGCTGAGGTTGGTCAGGCCGTTGATGGGGTACCCGACGAAGCTCGGCTTGGACTGTTCACCGTCGACCAGGACGGGACAGCCCAGCTGGGTTAGCCGGACGATCGTGTCGGCGACGGCTTTTTCCTGGTGTTCGGCCAGCTCATTGGCGGTGATCCGGCCCGCTGCGTGATCGGCGAGCGCGGTCAGCAGCGCGGGGGGACGGGGGATGCTACCGATTGGTTCGGTGGGGATTCCCATGCGTTGAGCGTAGATATCCAACCCGGAGTCATCAATCGAGCGTCCGGTCAGCCGGTGAAGGCTGTCACGGTGATGGGGATCGGGCCACTCAGGCATCCGGGGGACGTTTGGCAGCTCACGTGGGCGAAGGGCTCAGGCGAAGGTCACCGTTCCTGAGGTGCCGTCGACGGTGATCTGCTGGCCGGTTTCGATGGATTCGGTGGCGTGGGGGACGCCGACGACTGCGGGGATGCCGTACTCGCGGGCGACGACCGCGCCGTGGGAGTTGGCGCCGCCCATTTCCATGACCAGGCCGGCGGCGGTGAGGAAGAGGGGAGTCCAGCCGGGGTCTGTGGAGGGGCAGACGAGGATCTCGCCGGGCTCCAGGTGGGCGCCGATCGGGTCGAGGATGACGCGGGCGGTGCCGGTGATCTGGCCGGAGGAGGCGGGGGTGCCGGTCAGGGCGCCGTCGGCGGTGGGGGTCGTGTGGGCGACGGCTTCGGGTTCGGTGCCGTCGGAGAGGAGGATGCGGGGGATGTGGCGGCGGCGCAGCTCGCGGGTGTAGTCGTCACGGCGCTGGGTGATGGTGGTGCGCAGGTCGCCGCCTTCGCGGGCTTCGGGCAGGGTGAGGAAGAAGATGTCGTCGGGCTTCTCGATCGCGCCGCGTTCGGCCAGGTCCGCGCCGACCTGCCGCAGCAGATCGCGTACGGTCGCCAGCGCCACCACCAGGTAGTACTTGGGGAGTTCGCGTAGCCCGGCGAGGGCTCTGGCCCGGCCCAGGGCAAATCGGATGAAGGGGCCGCGTAGCCGACCGGCGCGGCGGGCCAGGTCGGCGATCATCTTTTCGGCTTCGGCGGCGCCCTTCGCGAACAGGGCGTCGGGGGCCAGGGACGGATCCTCCAGGCGTAGAAGATTGGCGAGGACGCCGATCACGTGGGACGGGTCCTCGCGCCAGCGGGGCAGGCCGAGGTCGATCTCGGCGACCGCGCGATCGCCGTACCGGGTCAGGAAGCCGTCGAGTTCTTCGCGTACCGGCGGGGGAAGCGGGTTGTCGTGGAGTGCGGTGGCTTCCGGGTGTTTTCTGATGCGTTCGGCGAGGTGCCAGAGTTCCAGGTCCATCTCGGTGGTGACGTTGTGCGGGAGGCCGCGGAGTACGCTCGCGAGTTCGCCGGGCTTGGCCTTGCCGCCGAGGAGTTTGCCGGCCAGGCCGAGCATGATGAAGCCAGGTGCGGCGGCGGGCAGGATCGAGGGGACGATTGGGATTATCTGGGTGGAAAGCAGCCATTCGACGTGGTCCAGCGGAGCGACGCCGGGCGGCAGCGGGAGGCGGGACTTCAGGTCGGTGCCGAGTTGTGCCACGCGCCGCCGCGCCTTCTCCGGGCTGGCGATGGCCTGGACGGCGTTCGGGAGAATGTGGAACCTCCGGGCCAGCTTCAGCGCACGGCGGATCGCGGGGCGCTTGGAGCAGTGGGTGACGCTGAACTCGGGTTCGTCGAACAGGCCGCGCATGACGGTGGCCGAGCGGGCCTCCATCACGTCGAAGACGCGCGGCACGAGCGCCCGGCCGAGGCTGCTGCGCAGGACAGGCGTCAGGTCGACGAAGATTCTTCCGCCTGCCTCGTGGAACGTGGGGGCTCCGGCGCGCGGGTCGGCGACGGGGGAGCCGAACACGGTCGCGGAGACCGACGCTGACAACATTCGGATGGCCGATATGCCCATTGGCGTGATCGGGCGGGTCAGGCCCTGCGCGAGGCTGAAGCAGAAATACGCCCGCAGCCCCGGCGGGCCCTGCGGAATCGGGTGGAGTGTGGTGATCGGCCGGGCCTGGGTCAGCCACAGCGTGCCGTCGGCGTCGATCGCCCACTCGGTGTCCTGCGGCGATCCGTAATGGTCCTCGACCTGGTTCCCGAGCTCGGCCAGCGCGAGCACCTGCGCGTCGGTGAGGCACGCCGCGTCGTGCTCGGCCGCGACATGCTCGACCCCGCCTCCGGCCAGGGATCGTACGGCCATGCGCTTGTCACCCAGCCGCCGCTCCAGGATCCGCCCGTCCCGTACGACGAAATGGTCGGGATTGACCGCACCCGACACGACGGCTTCGCCAAGACCGGGGCTGGCGTCGATGACGGCTTCGCGGCGGCGGCCGGTCACCGGGTTGGCGGTGAACATGACGCCCGCCACCTCGGACTGGACCATCTCCTGGATGACGACCGCCAGCCGGACCGCCCGGTGGTCGATCCCGTTCGCCGTCCGGTACGCCACCGCCCTGTCGGTCCACAATGACGCCCAGCAGCGGTGCACCGCGTCGAGCACGGCGTCGCCGCCGATCACGTTCAGGTAGGTGTCCTGCTGCCCGGCGAAACTCGCGTACGGCAGGTCCTCCGCCGTGGCCGACGACCGCACCGCCACCGGCACGTCCCCGAACTGCCGCACGGCTTTCGCGATGTCGTCCGGAATCGCCGCGCCCATCACCAGCGCCCTGGCCCGCGCCGGGTCGGCCGCCAGCTCGGGGGAGCCCAGGTCGAGCGAGCCCGCCACCTGCTCGTACGCCTCGGTGGTGACGACCACACCCGGCGGGACCGGCAGCCCCGCCGCGGTGAGAATCCCCAGGTTGAGCGCCTTCCCGCCGACCAGCCCGAGATCCTCCACCCCAATATCCCGAAATTTCAGGATGTACGACATGTGACCGCCTCCTTGCGGTCAGATTACGACCGGGCCAAGAGTAAATCAACAACTGATGAATTCACTCTAGCGGCGGACGTGTCGAAAGGGCTGTCAGGTGAGCGAAGCGGCCCGTCGGTGCGCGACCAACCCCCACAAGCCGCGCGGCGCCCAGATGGCGACCCCCGTCGCGAGCAAGCCCAGAATGAGCAGATACCAGGCTCCGTACCCGGCCAGCGCTTGCTGGAGCACGAAGTAGAGCGCCGTCCCGACGATCGGTCCTTCCACCGACCCGAGATCGACAACAATGGTCCGTTGGCCGCCCGAGACGTCCAGGTGGCCTACCTCTGGCACGAATTCGCGATATAGCGCTTTAGCGACTCTTTGAGTACCTGGGACTCCATGGTGGTGGTCTGGCGTACCACTACGGGCTGTCTGATTAGGCTCTGATCGGGCTGTACGTCCGTGCGCGGGAGGCTGCTGTGGGCGAGTTCATGGGAATGGATCCGGCCGGGGTGCAGGCGTTGATCCGGCGGCTGGAGGCGGGGAAGAGCGTTCTGGCGGGGGTGCGACCCGGACTTGAGGCCGCGATCGCCGAGGCGGGCGCTGACTGGGCCGGTTCCGGTGGGGTGACGGCGATGCACCGGGCGTGGGCGTTCTTCCATGACGCGCAGGTCGATCTGCGATGGCGGCTAGAGGTGCTGCAGCAGGTCGTGCCCGACGGTTCGCCCCCGCTAACGACCGTTCGAGTGCCATTCACGAGCCAGGAGGAGGCGGTCTCGGCTGGTAGGCAGGCCGGGAGAGAGCTGGCCGATGCGCTGGCCGCCCACCTGGCCGATGGTACGGCGCAGTCCTGGGCCAGGGTGGAGGCGGGTCTGACCGCCGCCGGGAACGCCGACACGCGCGACCCGGCGTATGCAGCGGCGTTGCTGGCCGCGCTGGACGGTCCGGAGGCGGTGCGGACCATCTTCACCAAGTGGCTGGACGCCCACACCGCCAGCCGGGGCCGCGGCCTGGCCATCGGAGAGCTGGATACGGCGCAAGAATCGCTGGGGCCGTTGGCGGTCGCCTTCGCCGCCGCTGAGACCTCGGGCCGACTTCCGGCGGGCTGGCGGGAGGATGTGCTGGCCAACGCCGGTCCAGCCACGCTGTCGGCGATGGTGGCGCTAACCCGGGCGTCGGATGAGTTCCTCAATGCGGTCGCGGTTCGTCAGTTGGGCTCGCCCGGCGCGGGTTACTCCGCGTCGTTTCCCGAGCCGGACTGGAACTCGGTTCTGGTGGCGGGGGCCTACATCGGCAATGCGGACGCGTTGCAGCAGCTCCTGGCTGAGAATCGGCAGGTGGCAGGGCAGTTGCTGGACCCGGATCTGATCAGGGGAACCGGCACGGCCCACTTTTCCGACCTGGTTGCCGCGGTGCTGGATGGCGCCCTCGATCCGAATACGGGTTCGGCGGCGACGCGAGAGCGGGCGTGGATCAACCTGATAGACGGGGTGGGCTATGACGGGACGCAGAACGCCTCCGGTCATTTCGCCTCTTTCGAGAACTCTCCGGTCAACGGGGTCTTGGCCAAGCACATCACTCCGTATCTGGGTCAGCTGGCGCGCGGCCAGGTGCACGCCTATTCGCGGGAGCTGGGCTTGGCGCCGTCCGGGCTGTGGAAGGGCCTGCACGAGGATGTGGCGGCCCGTTTCATTGGCGCGCTCATGCAGGACCCGGACACGGCCAAGAAGTTGCAGGCCGACTTCGAGGCGTATGTCCAGAGTCTGGACATCGGCCAGGCCCATCCGTACAGCTCCGACAAGGCGGAGCGGGCCGTGTACACACGGTTGAGCGCGGAGGCGGGCGGGTTGTCGAATCTGCTGCTGGGCGGTTCGGCCTACGCGGAGTTCAACGACGACGAGTTCATCGACATGGTTGCCGACGCCGCTTTGCTGCCAGTGAACTACACCTTCGCCCGGGTCTTCAGGAAAGCCACCCCGCTGGGCAGCACCGCAGTCGATTATCACAGTAGCGGTCCGAAAGACTTGCTGGCCGATGTGCTCAAAGATCACCTAGACGAACTGACCCCTGAAACGGCCGGCGTGGTCGCGGACAGGCTCGTATCAGCTGAGGTGGACGCAGTGCAGGCTTCATTGGCAAAACATGGGCAAGACCCACTCACTGTTGAAGATCGAGAAATGCTCATGCAGGCATTCCGAGGCCGTCTCTCCCCCGCGCTGGTGAAGGCGCTCGAGATTCGAGGGGGATAGAGATAGTGGCAGACAGTCATTCCTCAGGTTTGAAGCAGTCGGTCTTCCCGACGATCAGGATATTCGGCTCAGTGATTCGTCCCGCGATCATGAATGTCACCGCGGATTCGGGCTTGTGGAGAACGACCACGGACAGGTCATTGTCCCAGAAATCAAGATCGTCGACGAGTTGATCGTAGCTCATCGCGAGAAGTTCACCATGCGCTGCCCCTACCGCAGTGCCAGGGGATGGTCGTTCCGGGTATAGATAATTCCCTTGAGCGCGAAAGAAGCGTTGCTTCAACCCGGTGATGCAGCCTGTATCCGAATCTTTTTCGGCTCTTTCGGTTATCCGAAACTGTCCCACGCTCGTGACCAGAGTTGACGCCAGTAGCCTTTCGCCGTCGGTCACCAAATTACGGGTCGCCGACTCAAGCGTTGGTCGCGGTGGTTCGGAGCACCCCGTCAGTGCGACGAAACAGACTCCAGCTGCGGCGATTCGGGAAGCCAGCCTCACAGTCCGGACATTACCTGAATCGCCGCACCCGCTGGATGAGTTCGGCGAACGTGTACGGCGCCCGCGGTGAAACGCGAAGCGCTCGGCAAAACCGTCGTCACCCTGCGGCCATCCAAGCAGTGAGGTGGGCTGTCAGGTGAGCGAAGCCACCTGGCGGTCGGCGATCAATCCCCACAATCCGCGCGGCGCCCAGATGGCGACCCCCGTCGCGAGCAAGCCCAGAATGATCAGATACCAGGCGCCGTACCCGGCCAGCGCTTGCTGGAGCACGAAGTAGAGTGCCGTCCCGACGATCGGTCCTTCCACCGACCCGAGCCCGCCGATCACCGTCACGAAGATCATCTGCGCGGTCCACTGGACCGCGAAAGCCGACGTCGGCTCCACGTTGAGCTGGCTCACCGCCAGCAAGGCCCCCGCCGCCCCGCACCCGAACGCGGCCAGCACGTAAACGATCCGCTGCGTCCGCGCCACGCCCACGCCCAGACTCCGAGCCCCCGTCTCGTCATCCCGGATCGCGGTCAGCGCGAGCCCCAGCCGCGTCCGCAACGCCAGAAAGATCCCCCCGACCGTGACCACCGCGACCGCCAGTGCGGCCCAGTACGTCATCGCCCCCAGCAAAGCCGGATCGATCCCCGCAAACCCGGGCACACTCGCCCCCGTCCCGCCGCCAAGCGCGGGAAACCGGCTGATCACCAGCTGGCACACATCCGCCACCACCCATGTAGCAATGGCGAAATATCCCCCACGCAGCCGGAACACCAACCACGAGAACACCAGCGCGGCCGCCCCGCACCCGATCACCGCCAGCGGAATCGCCGCGAACGGATCGGCCCCCCGCTGGGCCAGCATCAGCACGAAATACGCCCCCAACCCCACGAACGCCTGCTGCCCCACCGAAACCAGACCGCCGTACCCGGCCAGCAGATTCCACGCGCTCGCCATCGTCAGCAAAATGAACAGATTCACCAACGTGTCCGTAGTCCCCGAAAACACGACGTACGGCAGGCAGGCCAACCCCGCCACACCCACGACGACAACCGTCACAGCCGTGATAGACGGCCGAGTCGCTCGCTCCCGAGGGCCTCCCCCGGAAGAGAGAGGACGCGGCAAAGCCGACACCGCCCGCCGTACGTCGAGAAACCGGCGCGCCCGCCGCAGAGGGGAAAACCACGCGCGAGGCGCGCCGGCGCCAGTGAGACCCTGCGGCCGCAGG
This sequence comes from Acrocarpospora sp. B8E8, assembly GCF_039871605.1. Taxonomy (NCBI): domain Bacteria; kingdom Bacillati; phylum Actinomycetota; class Actinomycetes; order Streptosporangiales; family Streptosporangiaceae; genus Acrocarpospora; species Acrocarpospora sp. B8E8. The sequence goes on from NZ_JBDPLV010000024.1 coordinate 26,105, forward strand.
GCCAGAACCGCCAGAAAGACCAAATGTCCAGCAATAACCGCATAACTCAGATTGATCTGCGCCCCGACCGCCTGAGAAAGCCCGAGCACCACGCCGCCAAGCAAAGTCCCCCACAACGACCCGAGCCCACCGATGACAACAGCCTCGAACGCGAACAACAACCGCGAAGTCCCCGACGACGGCGCAAACGACGAATACATCCCAAACGCCAACCCCGCCAGCGCGACGGTCGCAAACGCGATCGCCGCCGCAATCCCGAACACATGCCGATGCCCGACCCCCGACAACCGCGCAGCCTCCGGATCATCGGCCACCGCCCGAATCAACCGTCCGGTCCCCGACCTGCTCATGAACAGCTGCAACCCAACGAGTACAGCCACCGCCGCCACGAACACCGCGATCGACAGATACCCCACCGACAGCCCGTCCACGATCTCAACAGACCCCGACGCGAACGCTCCCGTATCAAAAGAGTGACTGTCTGCCGTGAACACCTCAAGCAACAAATTCGCGATCACCACGGAAAGTCCGAACGTGACCAGCAATGTGGTCAGCGGTCCTCGATCGATACTCGCCTGAATAAGCGACCTCTGCAGCAAATACCCCAAAACCCCAAACAGTGGAATCGCAATAACAAAAGACCAAGGCGCAGGCCCAAGCGCTATCACGATATAAGCGGCGACAACCGCTAAATCACCATGCGCGAGATTAATGACCCGCATAACTCCGAACATGAGCGAAAGCCCGCACGCGAACAACGCATAGAGCCCACCCAGCAGAACACCTTGCACAATCGCGTTAACCCAGTTCACCGACGTTCCCTCCGCACCCCAACGAAGCTGCCGGCCCGCCGGGTTGCTCGCCGTTATCCGGCGCCGTTCGCGCTGGTGATGGTTCTCGCCGCACCGGCGCCAAGAAGGGCAGCGGGCGGCATGCCAGGGTCGGGCTTTGAGTGATGGTGTAGGGGGAGGCGCGGACCACTCCGGCCGTGGTGGTCAGCGCGGCCGCGCTTTGAGTGATGGTGTAGGGGAAGGTGCGGACCACTCCGGCCGTGGTGGTCAGCGCGGCCGCGCTTTGAGTGATGGTGTAGGGGAAGGTGCGGACCACTCCGGCCGTGGTGGCCAGCGCGGCCGCGCTATGAGTGATGGTGCTTGGGAAGTTCATTCGCTTTCCTCTCGCAAGCCGAAATAGGCTGCCTCGATCTGTGCCGGGGTGAAGTCGCGGGGGCGGCCGTCGAGGGTGGTCCGGCCCTCCAGGAGGCATTGCAGTCGGGACGCGACCCGGATGGCCTGGCTGACGTCCTGTTCGACCAGGAGGATCGCCATCCCGGTTTCGAGGAGGCGCGGCATCAGCGCGTACATCTGCTGGACGATCTTCGGCGAGAGCCCGAGCGAGAGTTCGTCCAGGAGCAGCACGCGGGGATTGGCCACCAGGGCGCGCCCGATCGCGACCGCCTGCTGTTCGCCGCCGGACAGCTGGGTGGCGGGCTGGCGGCGGCGTTCCCGCATCCACGGGAACAGGTCGTAGATCTTGCCGAGATTCCATGGTCCGGTCGCCGCGCGATGCCGTCCGACCAGCAGGTTCTCCTCCACCGAGAGCGAGGCGAACAGCCGGCGTCCTTCGGGGACCAGGCAGAGCCCGCGGGTCACCCGCTGTTCCGGCGGCTCCCGGGTGATGTCCTCGCCATCCAGCAGGACGGCCCCGGACGAGGGCGGATGCAGCCCGGCGATGGCCCGGAGCAGGGTCGACTTGCCCGCCCCGTTCGCGCCGATGACGGCGTGCACCTGGCCGGGCTCCAGCACCAGGCTGAGCTCGTGCACCGCGCGCAACTGCCCGTGGTCGGCGCTCAGCTTCCGCACATCAAGCATCACGGTTCTCCGCTTCGGTGAGGGCGTCGGCGGTCCCCAGGAAGACTTCCTTCACCGCCGGAGACCCGAGCACCTCCAGCGGCCCGCCGTCGCCGATGATCCGGCCACCGGCCAGGCAGATCAGCCGGTCGACCGTCGCGGTCAGGGCGCGGACGACATGCTCGATCCAGAGGACGGCCAGCCCGTCCCGCTCGCGGGCGGCGGTGATCAAGGCGACCAGCTCGGTCACCTCCGGATCGGTGAGCCCGCCCGCGACCTCGTCGAGCAGCAGCAGCTTCGGCCGGGTGGCCAGCGCGCGCGCCAGCTCAAGCCGTTTGCGCTGAAGCAGCCCGAGCTGGGCGGCGGGGCGTCCGGCCAGGTCGGCGAGGCCGGTCTCGCCGAGCACCCGCGCGGCCAGCGCGTAACTGGCCCGCCCCCGCGCCCTGGCCCCCTGCTGCGCGGCGACCAGCGTGTTCTCGAAGACGCTCAGCCCGAGAAACGGCCGGGGCACCTGATAGGTACGGCCAATGCCCAACCGGCACCGGACCGACGGATCGAGCAGCGTCACCCGATGCCCGTCGAAGCGCACCTCTCCGGCGTCCGGCCGCAGATCCCCGGAGATCATCCCGAACAGGCTGGTCTTGCCCGCGCCGTTGGGCCCGACCACGCCGACGGCGTCGCCTTGCCGTACCGAAAGAGTGAGGTCGTCGGCCACCGTCACCCGGCCGAACCGTTTGGCGATCCGGTCGAGTTCGAGCACGTTCACGGGTTCGTCGGGGTGAGGTCGGCGCCGACCGGGACGGCGGGGTTGAGGCTGTTGTCGACGACCACCATCTCGTACGGGAAGTCCGTGCCCTTCTTCCACTGCACCCCGACCGGCTGCTGGATGGCCACCCCCGGCACCGGACCCTTGGTCCAGTCGAGCGGCCCGGAAATCCCGGCATAACTCAACTTCTGCAACAGGGCGGCGACGGCCTTACGGTCGTGTGGCGCGTCCACGGCCGTGAACGCCTGATGGGCCACCTCGAACAGCGAGTAGGTCGAACCGAGCGTCTGCAGCCACTGCTTCCCGCTCGCCGCCTGGTAGGCGTCGGCGAGCGCCTTCGCCGTGCTCCCGTCCAGCGAGGACGTGTACGGCATGTACGGACCCCACCACGAGTCCGTCGCGATGTTGTTCACCAGATCACCCAGTGCCACCGTGTCCGCCGGGAACAGCAGCACTTTGGCGACCGTGGCCAGTTTGGGCTTGAAGCCCTGCTGCGCGGCCTGCTTCCACATCGTGTTGAAGTCGGGCGGGATCGGCGCGTTGATGAAGATCTCGCAGTCCTCCTCCTTGAACTTCGAGATCATCGAGCTGTAGTCGGTGGTGCCGTTCGTGTACGAACCGCCGTCCACCCACGTGTACCCGGCATCCTCGATGATGTCCGGCCACGCCCCCCGGAACGCGTTGCCGTCCGCGTCGTTGGGGAACATCCCGGCCACGGCCTTGCTGTTCGGAACGCGCTCCCACATCGGGACGAAACACCCGCCGAACTGCTCGACCCCGAAGAAGAACATCGTCGTGTACGTGAACGGCTTCGGATTGGCCGGATCGGCCTGCCGGGCGAAGTACCACGCCTGCCACGGCACCACCGCCGACACGCACGGCACTCCCTGGGCTTCGCAGACGGTCGCCACCGGGTTGGTCGTCTCCGGCGTGGAGCTGGTGACGATCATGTCGGCGTGGTTCTGCAGGATTAGCTCGCGGGCCACCTGGGAGGCCCGGTTCGGGTCGGACTGGGTGTCCTTGACCACGATCTCGACCGTGTACTTCCTGCCTCCGGAGGTGATGCCGCCCGCGAACGCCTGGGTCTTGCGGATCGTGTCCACGACGAACGCGTCGCCGGAGGCGAATCCGGCCAGCGGCCCGGTCTGCGGGCTGACGAACCCGATCACGATCGTGTCGGTGCCGGTCGCGCCGGAACCCCGGATCGACGTGCTACAGCCGGTGGCGGCCAGGGCGGACAGGCCCAGGCCCTTGAGTAACGTTCGGCGTTCCATCTATCTCTCCTGGAGGTGGGCGATGGGGAACAGGGGGCGTCCCAGGTGGCCCCAGAGGCCGCGCGGGGCGAAGAGCGTGACGGCGACGGCGACCGCGCCGAGCAGGACCAGATACCAGGGGCCGTGGGCGGCGAGGGTCTGCTGCAGGGCGAAGAAGATCAGCGCCCCGGCCACCGGGCCTTCGATCGTGCCGAGGCCGCCGATCAGGACCATGAACATCATCAGCACGCTGTACTGCACGCCGAAGATCGATCCCGGCTGCACGTAGAGCGTGTGGGTGAACAGCAGCGCGCCGACCGCGCCGGTGCCCGCGGCGGCCAGGCAGTAGGCCCAGCGCCGGATGCGGGCCACCCGAATCCCCGAACTCGCCGCCGCGACCGGGTCATCGCCGACCGCGCGGGCGGCCAGGCCGTACCGGCCGCGTGCGAGCAGCCACACCGCCAGCACCGAACCAGCGGCGATCCCGAGCGCCCACCAGTACACGACCGCCTGCCGCAATAGCGGCAAATATCCGGATATGCCGGGGAGGGAGACGCCGGTGTTGCCGCCGATGGCGGGGGAGAGCGTCACCGACAGGCGGAAGATCTCGGCCAGCACCCAGGTCGCGACGGCGAAGTGTCCCCCCGACAGCCGGAGCACCGGAAACGAGACCGGCAGCGCCACGATCCCCGCCAGCACCGCCGCCAGCGGAATCGCCACGAACGGATCGATCCCCGCGAGCGCCAGCACATAGAGCCCATAAGCCCCGACGCCCAGATACGCCTGCTGCCCGAACGACGTCAGCCCCGTGAACCCCGCCAGCAGATTCCACCAGCTCGCCATCGCCACCAGCGAGAACAGCGTCACCAGCGGCTGCTCCACGGCCGGCCCCAGCGTGTACGGCACCGCCGCCAGCAATATGACGATAAATCCGGCGATGTATCTCATGGGCGTACCGGCCGGACCACCAGCACCACGAAGAACAGCACATGCACCGCGAGCACCGCGAACCGCACATCCCACAGGGCGACCAGCTGCTGCGTGACCCCGAGCACGATCCCCCCGCCGAGCGTCCCCCACAACGACCCGAGCCCGCCGATCACCACCGCCTCGAAGGCGAAGATCAGGAGCAGCCCGCCCGCGTACGGATCGAACGTCGACATCAACCCCTGAAACACCCCGGCCGGCGCCGCCGTCGCCACCGAGATCCCCGCCACCCCCGCGAACACCGGCCGCACCCGGACCCCCGCCAGCCGCGCCGCCTCAAGATCGTCCGCCGTGGCCCGCACCCGCCGCCCGAACCCCGTCCGCGCCAGCACCAGATGCAACGACCCCAGCACCACCACGGCGACCGCGAACCCCGCCACCCGCAGCCACGACACCGCCACCCCGCCGGTCTCGAACCCGGCCAGCGCGAACGCCCCGCCGTCCAGCGACCGCGGGTTCGCCGAGGCCCCCGTGACCAGCAGGTTCTGGATCAGCACCGACAGCCCGAACGTGACCAGCACCGGCGCCAGCACCCCACCCCGCAACGCCCGCTCGAACAACGCCAGCTGCAGCACCACCCCCGCGCCGAACGCCAGCGGCAGGATCAGCGGCACGGCGGCCGGCACCGGCACCCCGAGCCCGGTCGCCACCACCAGCGCCAGATACGCCCCGCACACCGCCAGATCGCCGTGCGCGATGTTGACCAGCCGCATCACCCCGAACGCCAGCGACAGCCCGCACGCCACCAGCGCGTACGTGCCGCCGACCAGAACCCCCTGAACCAGCGCCGCGATCATCGGAGCGGAGTGAACTCGCCCTGCACGGGAATCGTGGGGTCGAGCGTGTTGTCCACGATGACCAGGTCGTACTTGCCTGAGGTGGTCCTGCGCCACTGCCCGAGCAGGTCGGGTGCCAGCGACACGTTCTTGCTGGGGCCGGAGGTGAAGTCGTACCGCCCGCTGATCGCCTCCCCCTTCAGGGTGCCGATCGCGGCCGCGACGGCCGCGTGATCCTTCGGATCGGCGGCGGCCTTGAACGCGGCGACCGCGATCTCGAACAGCGCGTGGTTGAACCCCATCGGCGGCGTCCACTGCCGCCCGTAGCCGTCGGCGAACTCCCTGGCGGTGCTCCCGTCCAGCGACGACCGGTACGGAAACGCCGACGACCACCACACCGGCGCGACCAGACCCTCGGCCAACTCCCCGAGGGTCTCCGCGACGCTCGGGAACAGCATGGCCTTGGCCACCGACACGATCTTCGGCCGGAATTTGTTCTGCGCGGCCTGCCGCCAGAACGTCACCCAGTCCGGCGGGATCGGCGCCGCCTGCAGGATCTCCGCCTCGCCGCCGGCGAACGCCGCCAGGATCGAGGTGTAGTCCTGGGTGCCGTCCTCGTACGCGCCCGAGTCCACCACCTTCCACCCGGTCTCAGCCGTGACGAAACGCCGGTACAGCTCGCCGTCGGTGTCGTTCGGCCACAGCCCGCCGACCACCTGGTTGGTGTCCGCCCGCGCCCAGAGCCCGGCGAAGACCCCGACCTCCTGCTGGGTGCCGATGAAGTGCAGGTAGGAGTAGGCCGGCGCGGGCCGCCCGTCCGCCCAGATCTCCCACGGGCAGATCGTGGCGACACACGGCACCTTCGCCGCCTCGCACTGGTCCGACACCGGATTGGTGGTGTCCGGCGTCGAGGTCGCCAGCACGATGTCCACCTTGTCCCGCTGGATCAGCTCGCCCGCCGCCTCGGCCGCCCGGGCCGCGCTGGACTGGGTGTCCTTGGCGACGATCTCCACCGGGTAGGTCCGGCCGCCGATCGACAGCCCTTTGGACAGGGCGGCCCTGACCTTGCCGAGCACGTAGTCGTCGGACTCGCCGAACACCGCCAGCGGCCCGGTCCGCGGGCTGACGTAGCCGATCTTCAGGGCCTGGCCGCCGCCGGAGCTCTCCCTGAGCCCGGCCGAGCAGCCCGCGATCGAGGCAATGCCGAGCGCGCCCAGGAACGTCCTGCGGGTCGGGTGGTAGGTCAACAATGTGGCGCCTCCGCTCGGGACAGGCGGTTCGGCCCCCAGCACCTGTGCCGCCATTGTCAAAGCTCAGATCGTCCGGGTCTTGTACGTCAGGGAACATCCCTTGACTGCCAGTGCATGGGCTCGCAGGCTGTCTGCATGCCGTACCTGGCCGACACCGAGAACGTGTCGAGCGGTGAGCGCCGCGACTACTGGCGCCATGTGGTCTCCCACGCGTTCGTCCCGCTCGAGGCGTCCTTCCCGCGCGAGGACGCCGGATTCGACGGGCGGCTGCGCGGGGCCACCCTGGGCGCGCTCGGCGTCTACGACGTCGACACCGGCGCGCACGCCGCCCACCGCACCGCCAAGCTGACCACGGCCGCGCCCGCCGAGTGCTACAAGCTCGGCCTGGTCGTCAGCGGCCGCGGGCTGCTCGGCCAGGCCGGCCGCCAGGCCGTGCTCAACCCGGGCGAATTCGCGGTGTACGACACCGACCGGCCCTACACGCTGACCTTCGAGGACCCCTCCCGGCTGCTCGTGCTGATCTTCCCGCGCACGATGCTGGGCCTGCCGCAGGACCGGATCGCCCAGGTCACCGCCACGCCGATCTCCGGCGAGTCCGGCCTCGGCGCGCTCGTCGGCCCGTTCCTGCTCCAGATCGGCGCCCTGCTGGAGGAGGTGGAGACGCACGGCGGAGCCAGGCTGGCCGGAAACGTCATCGACCTGGTCGCCACCACGCTGGCCGGGCGGCTGGACCTCACCGCCGACCCCGGCCGCACCCGCAACGCGCTGTTCCTGCGCATCACCTCCTACATCGAGGCCCACCTCGGCGACCCGGGCCTCGGCCCCGCCGAGATCGCGGGCGCGCACCACATCTCCACGCGCTACCTGCACAAGCTGTTCCGGGCCGAGGGCACCACCGTGCTCGCCTGGATCCGGGAGCGCCGCCTGGACCGGTGCGGTCGCGACCTGCGCGACCCGCTGCAGAGCCTCCGCCCGGTCAGCGCGATCGCCGTCAAGTGGGGCTACACCGACGCCTCGCACTTCAGCCGCATCTTCAAGGCCGCCTTCGGCCTGTCGCCCCGGGAGTACCGCCACGGTCAAGCGCTGTGCGCTCGCGGGCAAGACGAGGCTTCGCCGCTGCCCCGACCATGAACGCATGGGACGTCTCGACGGCAAGGTCGCGCTGATCACCGGCGGTGAGGGCAGCCTGGGCATGGCCACGGCCCGGCTCTTCACGGCCGAAGGCGCCCAGGTCATGCTCGCGGGCGTGGACGAGCCTGGCCTGGCCGCCGGGGCCGCCGAGCTCGGCTGCGCCGCCCGGGTGACCGACGTCTCCGACGCGGAGCAGGTTCGCGCCGCCGTCGACGCCGTCATCGGCCGGTACGGCAGGCTCGACGTCGTCTTCAGCAACGCCGGGATCGCCGGGGTGGTCGCGCCGGTGGTCGACTACCCGGACGAGGTGTTCGACCGGGTGCTGGCCGTGCACGTCCGGGGCTCGTTCCTGGTCTGCAAGCACGCGCTGCCGGTGATGTCGGACGGCGGGAGCGTGATCATCACCTCCAGCGTGGTCGGGCTGACCTCGGACGCGGGGGTCAGCGCGTACGCGACGGCCAAGCACGCCCTGGTCGGGCTGATGCGCACGCTCGCCAAGGAGGTCGCGCCCCGCGGGATCCGGGTCAACACCGTGCACCCGGGACCGGTCGCCAACGACTTCCAGCGCACGATCGAGACGGCCGTCACCGGCGCGCCCCCCGAGGAGGCCGCCCGGCTGTTCGACGCGCACATCCCGCTGGCCCGGCACGCCGACCCGGCCGAGGTGGCCCAGGTGGTGCTCTTCCTGGCCAGCGACGACAGCTCGTTCATGACCGGCAGCCCGGTCCAGGTGGACGGCGGCATGAGCATTTAATCGGGCGTTTGCACTAAATACCGTTATCGAATGATTTCGAAACACCCGGCAATTCAGAAGATGCGACTCCTCGGGGACGGGACCTACCGTCTCATTCGAGGAGGGTCATGGAAACGCTACAGAAACCCGAATTAGCGGAGCGTGCCGGAAGAATCGTGCCATTGTTGCGCGGAAACGCGTACTGGTCGGAGGGGCACCGCCGCCTGCACCCGCTGTCCATCGAGGCGATGGGCGACGCGGGCGTCTTCAAACTCCGAGTCCCCGAGCGGTACGGCGGGTACGCCTGCGACAGCCGTACCCTCACCGAGGTGCTCAGCGTGCTCGGGCAGGGGGACGGCTCGACCGCCTGGACCGCCGCCGTGTGGTCGATCGCGACCTGGCTGACCTGCCTGTTCCCCGACGAGGTCCAGGACGAGGTGTTCTCGGCCCCGGACGTGCGGATCTGCGCGACGCTCAGCCCGACGGCGGTGGCCACGCCCAAGGGCTCCGGCTACACGGTGACCGGCCAGTGGGCGTTCATGAGCGGCGCCCTGCACAGCCAGTGGCAGGTGATCGCCGCCGCCACCGAGAGCACCGGGCCGATCATGGCGCTGGTCCCGATGTCCGACCTGGAGATCATGGACGACTGGTACACGACCGGTCTCAAAGGCTCGGGCAGCGTGAGCACGATCGCCACCGACGTGCACGTCCCGGCCGCCCGGGTGCTCCCGCTCGGCGCGATCCTGCACGAGCAGTACGCCTCACGCCTGAACGCGGACACACCCGTCTACCGCGCGCCCCTGCTGCCCACCGCCTCGGCGTCCTCGGTCGGCACGCTGATCGGCCTGGCCAGGGCGGCGATGGGCGCGTTCATGAACCGCCTGCCGCAGCGCGGCATCACCTACACCGGCTACACCAGCCAGCGCGAAGCCCCGATCACCCACCTGCAGGTCGCCACCGCCGAGATGAAGATCGACGAAGCCTGGTTCCACGCCGACCGGCTGGCCACCCAGGTGGACACCACCACGACCTGGACGATGAAGGACCGGGCGCGCGCCCGCGCCGACATGGGCGCGGTCTGCCAGCTGGTGAAGGAGGCCGTGGACATCCTGAACACGGCCAGCGGCGGCTCGTCGATCTACGACACCGTGCCCATCCAGCAGATCGAGCGGGACGTGCGCGCGATCAACCTGCACGCCCTGATGCACCCCGACACCAACCTGGAACTCTACGGTCGCGTCCTCTGCGGGCTCGACCCGAACACCTATTACCTATGAGGCACCCATGCTCAGATGCAGCGTCGTCATCCCGACCTACAACCGGGCCGAACTCCTGCGGCACACGCTCCACGCCCTGACCCTGCAGACGCTCCCGCGCGAGGAGTTCGAGGTCATCGTCGTCGACGACGGCTCCGACGACGGCACCGCCGAGGTGGCGCGCGCCTTCGAGGACCGGCTGAACCTGCGCTACTCCTTCAGGGAACGCGAAGGCTACCGGGCCGCCAAGACCCGCAACGTCGGCATCTTCCAGGCCAAGGCGGAGGTCTGCGTGCTGTTCGACTGCGGCGTGCTGCCCGGCTCCGGCTGCCTGCGCGCCCACCTGGCCAGCCACGCCGCCGCCGAGCGGCCGGTCGCGGTCACCGGCTACGTCTTCTGCTACAACTTCGGCGGCGAGGACGCCGACCTGATGAACCGCACCATCGACTTCGGCAACCCCGACGCCACCATCGCGATGCTGCGCGCGAACCGGCAGTGGCTGGACATGCGCGAGGACTTCTACACCAAATACGGCGACGACTACGGGTATCTGCCCGCGCCCTGGATGAACTACTGGACCTGCAACGTCTCGGCCAGGACCGATCAGCTGCGCGCGGTCGGCGGTTTCGACGAGGACTTCGTCGCGTGGGGCGGCGAGGACATCGACCTCGGCTACCGGCTGCACCGCGACGGCGCCTACTTCGTGCTCAACCGGGACGCGGTCGCGATCCACAGCCCGCACCCGAAGAGCGAGTCGGAGAACAACGCCGAGGCCGACGCCAACTACCGGCGGATGGCGGACAGATACCGCACGCCCATCACCCGGTTGCTGCTGTCCATCCCCGACGTGCACTTCTTCAACCTGAACGACATCATCACGCTGCGCGGCATGCCCGCCTGCGCGGACTATCTGGCCGCGAAAGCCAGATATTAACTAGAAAGTCGTGATCTGGACAGCCGCGGCGGCGAGTCGCGTGGTCGGCGGCTATGCGGCTGTCTATGGGACGGGTTTCTGGTTAATCGCCGTACTCACCCGAGCGCCGACGGGTTTTCACTGAGAGGACTCCGTTATATGCGCTTGGACCCGACCCGCGTGCTCGTCACGGGCGGCGCCGGTTTCATCGGATCGACCCTCTGCGATCGGCTGCTGCGCGACGGCTGCCAGGTCGTCTGCGCCGACAACTTCTCCACCGGCCGCGAGGCGAACATCGCCCATCTGCGGGCCGTGCCCGGCTTCCAGCTGATCACGGCCGACGTGGTCGAGCCGCTGGACATTCCCGGCCCGATCCGCGAGATCTTCCACCTGGCCTCCCCGGCCTCGCCGGTGGACTACCAGCGCCTGCCGCTGGAGACGCTGCGCGCCGGCTCCGCCGGCACCGACAACGTGCTCGCCCTGGCCCGCGCCAAGAACGCGCGCTTCCTGCTCGCCTCCACCTCCGAGGTGTACGGCGATCCGCTCGAACACCCGCAACCGGAGTCGTATCTGGGCAACGTCAACACGGTCGGCCCGCGATCGGTCTACGACGAGGCCAAACGTTACGCGGAGGCGCTCACGGTGGCCTACCACCGCGCGTACGGCACCGATGTCGCGATCGCGCGGATCTTCAACACGTTCGGCCCCCGGATGCGGCTGGACGACGGCCGGGTGGTGCCCAGCTTCATCGCGCAGGCGCTCGCCGGGCGGCCGTTCTCGATCAACGGCACCGGGAAGCAGACCCGTTCCCTCTGCTACGTCGACGACATGGTGGACGCGCTGCTGGCGCTCATGCGCTCGCCGCATCGCGGCCCGGTGAACCTGGGCAGCACCGACGAGATGGCCGTCCTGGACATCGCCGGGCTGATCGCCGACCAGACCGGCAACCCGCTCCGGTTCGTGTACGCGCCGCTCGGCCAGGACGACCCGGAGAAACGCCGCCCGGACACGCGGCTGGCCCACCGGCTGCTCGGCTGGTCTCCGGCCGTCGGCATCCCGGAGGGCATCGCTCGAACTATCAGCTGGTTCCGTACCGACCTGGGGAGTTTTCGATGAAATGCAGCGTGGTGATTCCGACGTACAACCGGGAAGAGTTGCTCCGCCACACCCTCAACTCGCTCACCCGGCAGACCCTGCCTCCGGATCAGTTCGAGGTGCTGATCGGGGACGACGGATCGAGCGACGGCACCAAGGCCATGGTGGACTCCTTCCGCGACCGACTCAATCTCCGCTACTTCTTCCAGGAAGATCTCGGCCACCGGGCCGCCCAGGCCCGCAACCTCGGCCTCTCCCGGGCGTCGGCGGACATCACCGTGCTGATGGACGCCGGCGTGCTGGCCAGCACCACCTTCCTGGAAGCCCACCTCGCCAGCCACGCGAGCGCCGACGTCCCGCTCGCCGTCTGCGGCTACGTCTACTGCTTCAACCTCGACAACGAGGACGCGATCCTCATCCTCAAGGCGATCGACTTCGCCAACCCCGACGCCACCATCGCCAAGCTCGAGCGCACCGGCCAGTGGCTGGACGTCCGCGAGATCTTCTACGCCAGGTACGGCGACGACTTCGCCGACCTGCCCGCGCCTTGGCTGAACTACTGGACCTGCAACGTCTCCGCCAGGACCGCGCAACTCCACGCGGTCGGCATGTTCGACGAGCAGTTCCGCCGCTGGGGCGGCGAGGACCTCGACCTCGGCTACCGCCTGCACCGCGACGGCGCCCGCTTCGTCCTCAACCGCGCCGCGACCGCGATCCACGTGCCCCACCCGAAGAGCTTCGACGGCAACAACGACCAGGCGGCGGAGAACTACCGATACATGGCACGCAAGTACGGAACCCCGATCATCGACCTGCTGCCCCGGATCGGCGAGCTCAACTTCTTCGAGCTCAACGACATCATCCGGGAGCTGGGGCTGCCGCAGTGCAACGACTACGTTGCGGCTCAGGGGCAGATCTCGGGGTAGTTCCGGTCCGGTAGGTAGGACTCGAGGTCGAGGGGCGGCGGGAAGCGCCTGGCGAGGGCGCAGAGTTCGGTGGCCGGGTCGGGGGTCAGGGCGGGGTTCCACAACCGTCTGGTCCCGGCCGGGCCGCCGCCGATCAGCTCGCGTCCGTCGGGGCTGAAGGTGACCGTACGCAGGGCACGGCCGAGGGGGGAGCCGAGTTGTTTGTGGGTGGTCAGGTCCCATAGGCGGATATTTCCGGCGGCGGTGGCGAGGGTGTCGCCGCTGAACGCGATCGAGGTCACGGGGGCCGTGTGGCCGAGGAAGGGCGGGCCGATCGGGCGTTTGTCGGTGATGTTCCAGAGGCGTACGGTGCCGTTCTCGGTGCCGGTGGCCAGGTGGGTGGGGTCGCTCGGGTCGAAGGCGAGGGCGGAGATGCCGCTCGCCTGGGCGAGGGTGAGGTCGATCGGGGTGCCGGTGGTCACGTCCCACCAGCGGATCGTGTGGTCGTCGCCGCCGGAGACGAGATGGCGGCCATCGGGGGAGTAGGTGAGGGTGTTCACCTGGCCGGTGTGGCCGGTGAGGCGCTTGTGGAGCTGGCGCTGGGTGCGGGCGTCCCAGAGGCAGATGCTGTTGGCGGTCGCGGTGGCCAGGCCCTGGCCGTCGGGGCTGAAGGCGACCGCGTTGACGACTCCTGGGCGGCAGGCCATGGGGGCGCCTGCTGGTTTCCCGGTCTTGATGTCGAAAAGCTGGGTGCGGCCGGCGGTGTCGCCGACGGCGAGGGTGGTGCCGTCGGGGCTTGGGGTGCTGGTGCTGGCGCTGCTTCTTCCGGGGGTGGGGGTTCTCGGATCGATGGCTCCTGGGGCGGCGGCTCCCGGGGCGGCGGTTGCCGTTCTTATTCCCGGCGCGGTGGTCATGGGTTCGCCGCTGAGTTTGCGGGTCAGGGCGAGGTCCCAGATGCGGATGAGCTCGTCGTCGCTGGCGGTGGCCAGCCACTGGCCGTCCGGGCTGATCGCCAGGTCGCGTACGGTCCCGGCGCGGAAGGGTTCGGCCAGAGGGACGCCCGATTCCAGGACGTGCACCGCGCCGTTCCGCTGGGCGGTGGCGAGCAGGTTTCCCTTCGACGCGAGGGCCACGAAGTCGCCCTTGATCGGCCGGCCGGTCTGCCGCCGGGTCCCGAGGTCCAGCCGTCTCAGCGTTCCCTGCAACGTGAACGCCATCTTGCCCTGATTTATCGTGACAGGGCCTGGTCCGCCGGCGACTCGGCCGATCAGGCGATGCGTGCGGGCGTTCCATATGCGCAGGACGCCCGCGTTGTCGTATGTGGTCAGGGTTCTGCCGTCGAAGGTCAGGTCGCGGAGCCCGCTCGGGTGGCGGGGGAACGCGCGGCCGAGCTGGCGGCGGGTGGTCATGTTGATCAGGCGGGGCACGCCGTTCTGGTCGCCCACCGCGAGGACACGCCCGCGGGAGTCCGGCGCGACGATCGTGCCGCGGATCGGCTTGCCGACCTGCTTCTCCCCGTCCCAGATCCGGATCGTGCGATCCCGGCTCGCGGTGATCACCCGGTCGTTCGCGGCGAACGTCACCTGCGTGATCGCGCCCCGGTGTCCCCTGATCGGCTGACCCGTCGGCTTGGCGGAGCGGGCGTCCCAGATCCACAGCGTGCCGTCCGCGCCGCCGCTGGCCAGCAGGGTTCCGTCCTGGTTGTACGCCACCGCGTACACGCTGTTGCGGTGCCCCCGAAGCACGGCGGTGAGCGGGCGGGTGAGGGCGGCCAGCAGGCCCCGGCGGGCCTCCGGGGTCGGCGCGGATCGCCAGGCGGCCACCGCCAGCAAGCGGGACATCGCCGGATCGACCGTGGCGACGTTCTCGCTCTGCGCGGCCAGCCGTACCGACTCGACTCCGTCGCGCGCGGACAGCACCTGCCGGGCCGCCACCACGGCGCCGGAACCGGTCGCCAGCAGCAGCACCGCCAGCACCGCCACGCGCAGTCCGTTCATTCGTCGAGCCCCCATCAGGGATCCGTCAGCTCGATGAAATCCTTTCTGACCAGCCGGGTGACCGCCAGTCCGGTCTCCCGGCTCAACGGGCCTTCCGCGTCTAGTTTGAGGTGTGCGGCCAGGTCTAGGGCGTACAAATCGATGGCGGATTCCAGTAGTGAGCCGAATGTCTCAGCGGCCGCTCTCGCCCGTACCCACGCCGTCACGCAGGTGACCAGCGCGACGATCGCGGCGGGCCACCAGAACACGGCCACCGGGAGGTAGAGCAGACCCCACGCCATCAATCGCGCGGCGGCGGCCAGACTCTCGTAAGCCACCCCGATTTCGGTCCGTGCCTCCCCGGGCAGGACCAGCCACAACCGCGGCCATACGCCCGCCAGATCCAGATCGTAGGAGCGCAGCACACGCTGATCGACCGCGCGCAACCGGTCCCCGATCCACATCGGCCGGGCCGAGGGGACCAGGCAGATGGCGTTCCTGGCGTTGACGAGATCCGCGAGACCGGCGAGCCGTTCCTCCTCTATGGCACCGATGATCTCGGCCTGGGCGTGCTTCCAGCGCCGTTCCCTGCGCCGTGTCAGCCACACCAGCGGCGCCCGCACCCCCCGGGCCGTCCACAGCCGCATGATCGCGACCCCGCCGGCCGCCGCCGCCAAACCCAACCCTGCGGACACCGCCAGCACCCCGGCCGCCGCCAGCGCCAACTGCGCCGCAGCCGCCGTCCCCGTCAGCCAGGCCGCCAGATCGAGCGCCCCCAGGGCGTTCCCGTGCCCGAGCCTGACCCCGGCCACCCATGCCGCCACCAGCAGGAACCCCGGCAGCAGAAGCAGCGACAGCCACCGTTCCGCGACCTTCTTCCCCAGCTCGGCGAAGAACCCGGTCACGTGGTCAGCCGCAGCACGCGCATCGGCCGCTCAAGGAGCGTGCAGACTTCCCCCGCCCGCCAGACCCGCCGATCACAGGCCCCCGTCGGACAGGCCCAGAACTCGATCACCGGATGCCCGCCGCCCAGCCCCGGCACCGGCTCGAACCCCCGGGTCCCACCGGTCCCCGCGTCAACGCCGAGAGCCGCCAGCGCGTCGTCCAGAGCATCCAGCTCATCCTCACCGGGCGACCCACCCGCCCGAACCACCCCGACCACCCGGTCGAGCAACACCGCGGCGTCCGTGCCCGCCAGGAAACCGGCCAGGTCATCCCCATGCAACTCACAGATCCGGGCGATCCGCTGAGAGATCATTGCGCTCCTCCGCGCCGGGTGTGGAGTGCCCATGATGACCGCATCCTCACGCCTCCATCAAGGCGGACCGGTGGGCTCGGATCAGTCGAAGCGAATGTGGTTGACGCCTATCCAGGCCCGGCGCAGATACCCCCGTACCGCGTGGTCCGTGTTCGGGGTGAGGGTCAGCCCGGCCGACGTGGCGATGTGGTCGGCGACCTGCGGGATCGTGAGGCGATCTGTCCACACGTGTTCGGCGAACTCCCTCTCGCGCAGCCGCTCCAAGCAGAGGTCGAGTTTCCGTACGGCGAAACTCTCCCGGCGCAAGGGCGCGTCCTTCCCCGCGATGAACCCCAGAACATGTCCGAAGCCACGCTCACGCAGCCGTCGCAACACCGTTTCACGCCCGGCCAGCAGCGCGAAATGCCGTACATCATGGCCACGCTCCCGAAGCCGCCCGACGGTCTCGCGGAAATAGGCCGGCTCCACGATCGTCATCGGCACGATGACCGTCCCGCCGTGCTCCGCGAGGGCCAGATCCAGCACCTCGTACACGCCCTGCCGCCAAGCCCGGAGATCCTGGAAATCCCCCCGCAGAACCGGAGGCATCATCCGCCGCAGACCAAACCCCACATGTTCGGGATCACAGACGACACTGCCCGGCAGCCTCCGCTGAATCCCGTACGCGGTCTGCGTCTTCCCCCCACCAAAGGGCCCATTAATCCACAAAAGCATGCCCAACCCTACGGAACCCCCGGCCCGGCGTCGTCTTCCCCGGCATGGCCCCTACTGGATTGCGTGGTCCCCCCAGAACGGAGACCGTGGCATGCGGCTGCCATTCCTCGGCGTGTTCGGGGGCGCGGGTTCCTGCTGTCCATGCACGGCTGCTCAGGGCGTTCGCCGCAACAGGATGGTCAGCCCGCCCAGACCACGCTGTAGATCATGATCAGCTCGGCGGCCTCATCGACATGGAACGCCATGACCCCGAAATCGCCGAACACCGTTCTCCGGAACGACGGATCGTCAGGATAGACGGCGACGGCATCCCACGGTTCTTCGATCAGCTCCGCCGTCCTTGCCGCCAGTGCCTGAACCACCTCGAACGGCAGGCCCTTCATCTGGGCTAACGCGAACGGGTGCAGCTCAGCGCGACAACTCATTCCCGGCGGGCTCGCGCCCGGGCCACATGGCCGGCCCAGTCGGGGAAGACCTCTTCGGCGGCTGCGCCCCCAGGTGCCCGGCCCTGGCGGATGTCCCGCTCCACGTCCTTCAAGGCCGGGTCGGTGTCGAGCATCGCCTCGCCCCACCAGCGGCGCAGGATGGTCTCCACCTGCTCCAAAGGGGCTGTGCCGAGTTGCCGGTAGAACTCCATACGGCGGCTGCCGGAGAGCGCGGCGGCGATCCCGTCGGCGGTCCGGGGGACCCGGGGCTGCTCGGGAACGTCATGGCTGGCTGGCGCGCTCATATTGGCATGCTAGCCCGGCGCAAGTACCCGTGCACCAACAGGTAGTGGGGGGTCTCCAGAGATAGCCTGACCCAAGCGCAGGGCAAAGCCATGAAGCTTCTCACCGCTGGCGACCGTGCTTATGGCGATATACCGTGCTTTATGGCCGCAGATCGTGAAGGCGCGGGCCGAATGCCCCAGTGGAAGCGTTTGTCCCCTGAGGTAGATGATTTGGCGCCCGATGGTTCGTCTGTTCGGCTGCTGTGTGCCACGGGGCGTGGCAGTATGGCGCACTTCGAGTTGCCGCCTGGTGCGGTCTCCCGGCCTGTACGGCATCGCACGGTCGAGGAGATCTGGTATGTCGTCGCCGGTACCGGGGCAATGTGGCAGAACCTGGACGACGAAAACTATGAGATTCTCCTCGAACAAGGCTTATCGCTCACTATCCCCGTAGGTGCCGCGTTCCAGTTCAGGAACAGTGGAACCACCGTTCTGGAGATCGTGGCCGTCACCATGCCGCCGTGGCCCGGGCCATCCGAGGCGCAGCCGGCCGAAGGTCGTTGGCCGTCCACTATGTGAGTGCCTATACGAAACCGGCGAGTTTGTAGAGCACGAGGGAACCGGCGACGGCGACGTTGAGGCTGGCTCCTGTGCCGATCATGGGGATTTCCACGACGGCGTCGAGGAGGTCGAGGGCTTCTGGGGGGATGCCGTCGCTTTCGTGGCCCAGGACGGCGATGGTCGGCTGGCGGGCCATGGGCAGGTCGGCCAGGTGGATGGCGTTGTCGGCCAGTTCGACTCCGAGGATGCGGGCTCCCGACGCGCGTTGCTCGGTCAGCCAGGTGACGGGATTGCGTACCCAGTGCACGCAAGCGGGTTGCCTGAGCGTGTTGCCCCGTGCCAGCGCTTCGGGAACCCACGGCAGGCGCGGCACGGCCAGGCACGCGCCGGCCGCGTCGCAGGTACGGAGCAGGGTGCCCAGGTTGGCGCTGTGCAGTGGCCACAGCGGGGCCGCGTACAAATGATCGAGGCACTGTGGTGGACGTCTGCGGCGCTGGCGGCGCAGATCCTTGCGCGTTCGGACGTGGATGGCGCTCATGCGTGAGCGCGGCACGCTCCCGCGAGAGGGTAAATGTTCATGTCGAAGGCGCTTTCAGCGGCACGCCCGGACCATCGACGACTGCTTTGGATCAGGATAGCCGGATTTATCACGATATCTAGCTGGAGCCTTCGAGGTTCATTCGCTAATCACCGTCGATGTGCGTTTCCAGCGAGGGATCGGCCGGGCACCGCAGGGGTCACATCACCATGCAACGGGTGAGAGTCGGGCGAAGCCTTCCTGGCGCTGGTAGGGGAAGTACGGATATGGCGCTGTTCTGGAGCTAGCGGCGTCGAGTCTGGACATCTGGTCGGTTGTCAGCGTCCAGCCGATGGCGCCAAGGTTGTCTCGTAGTTGGGCCTCGTTCCTCGCGCCGATGATGACCGATGACACCGTTCGTCGCTGGAGGAGCCAGTTGATGGCGACTTGCGGAATCGTTCTCCCGGTCTCCTTCGCGATCTCGTCGAGGGCGTCGACCACGCGGAAGAGGTCCTCGTCTTCCACTGGCGGGCCGTAGTCCGCGGTTTGGTGCAGTCGGCTGTGGGTGGGGAGTGGCTGGCCGCGGCGTATCTTGCCGGTCAGCCTGCCCCAGCCGAGCGGACTCCAGACGACCGCTCCGACGCCCTGGTCGATCGCCAGGGGCATCAGTTCCCATTCGTAGTCGCGGCCGACCAGGGAGTAGTAGACCTGATGGGCGACATAACGCGCATGGGCGTACTTCTCTGAGATCGACAGTGATTTCATCAGTTGCCAGCCGGAGAAGTTGGAGGCGCCGATGTAGCGGATCTTTCCGGCTCGTACGAGGTCGTCGAGTGTGGACAGGACCTCTTCGATCGGTGTGCCGGCGTCGAAGGCGTGCATCTGGAACAGGTCGATGTAATCCGTGCCGAGGCGGCGCAACGCGTTCTCACATGCGGCGATCAGGCGCGAGCGTGAGGAACCCGCGTCGTTGGGGCCGTCGCCCATCGGGAGGCTGGTCTTGGTGGACAGGATCACCTGGTCCCGGCGTCCTTTGATCGCTTCGCCCAGCACCTCTTCCGAGACTCCGCCGGAGTAGACGTCGGCGGTGTCGAACATGGTGACTCCGGCTTCCAGGCAGATGTCCACCAAGCGGCGCGCCTCCCGGACGTCGGTGTTGCCCCAGGCTTCGAACATCGGCCCTCGGCCGCCGAAGGTTCCCGCGCCGAAACTGAGCGCGGGCACCTTGAGGCCCGACGCACCCAACCGCCTGAACTCCATGATCAACCCCCTCGCGGTTAACGGTTCTATGGTTCCGTTAAGATGTCGCAAACATAGCAGAGGTAGGCCACTAACGAAACCGGAGTTCCGTTATGGATGAGGCGAATCCGGGAACCGTACGCCCCGGGGGCCGTACGGCGCGGGTGCGGGCGGCGGTGCTGCGAGCGGCGGGGGACGCCCTGGCGGAGCAGGGCTTCGCCCATCTTGACCTCGCCGACATCGCCCGCCGCGCGGACGTGGGCAAGACCACCGTCTACCGCCGCTGGGGAACGGTGACCAGCCTGGTGGCCGACCTGCTGGTCGACATGGCCGAGCAGTCACTGCCGCGCACCGAGACCGGCTCGCTGCTCGGCGACCTCAAGGCCAACGCCCGGCTCGTGCAGCGCACCCTGGCCGACCCGCGCCAGGGGAAACTGTTCAAGGCGGTGATCGCAGCCGCCACCTGCGACACCGGGACAGCCGACGCCCTGCACCGCTTCTACGCCATCCGCATCGCCGAATGGGCCCCCTGCGTGCGGCAGGCCATCGACCGCGGCGAGGCCCCCGAAGGCACCGATCCCCACGACGTGATCCGCGCCGTCTCCGCACCCCTCTACTACCGCCTGCTGACCACGGCCGACCCACTAGACGAAGCCACGGCGGACCGCGCCGCCGAAGCCGCCGTGGCCGCGACGCGCGCGGGCGCGTACAGACGGTGAGGACATACTTGTCGCACACCTCTCCCGAGACGGGCGGATCCGCCTGGTCTATGAGCTCAATTCGGCGAGAACCTCAAGCGTCCGGCTCCACGGGTAGTCACCCGAGTCCGGGGAACGGGGTTCGATTTCCCCTGGGCCGATGAGGACGCGGACACCCTCCTCGCGTAGTTCGCCGACCGCGCGCAGGAACGGGACACGAGTGGCCAGCGCGGTCTGGACGAAGGGGAGGACGACGACGGGGATTCCAAGTCCGGGAGCTTCGGCGAGGAGGCCCAGGGCGTAGGTGTCGGCGATGCCCAGGGCGAATTTGTTGATCGTGTTGTAGGTGGCGGGGGCCACGATGATGGCGTCGGCGCGGGAGGGTTTGGGTTCGTCCGGCTTGCGATAGCGGCTTCGAACGGGGCGGCCGGTCTGCTTCTCCAGGGTGGGAACGTCGATGAAGTCGAGGGCGGACGGGGTGGCGACGATCTGGACGACCCATCCCTCGGCTTGCGCCAAGGTCACCAGCCTGCCGACGTCGGCGGCTGCTCCGGCGGCGCACACGATGATGTAGAGGACCTTGCCTGTGGTCATGCCGTGACGATCTCACGTCAGCCCGGTGGACTCGCAGGCCGGCTTCACGTTCGTGGGGGCGCAGATCTCGCTCACCGTCCAGAAGCCGTCCCGTACCACGGTGTCCTTGATGTTGTCCCTGGTGACCACCATCGGAGCGATGATCATCGCGGGGATGCGGCTGACCGTGTCGTTGGTCACCGTGCTCGGCGCCTTGACCGGCCGGCCGGCCGCGAGATCGATGGCCATCTGGACGGCGCTCTCCGCCTCCGGCTTGATCGGCTTGTAGATGGTCATGGTCTGGGTGCCGAGCAGGATCCGCTGGATCGCGGCGAGATCGGCGTCCTGGCCGGTCAGCGGGGTGCCCTTCGGGACGCCCGCGGTCTTCATGGCCGCCGCGATGCCCCCGGCCATGCCGTCGTTGGCGGAGTACACCCCGATGACCCGGTCCGCGCCGAGCGTGGCGAACGCGCCGCTCGCCTCGATCCTGGCCCGCTCCGGGCTCCAGTCAGGGGTGTCGTACTCCCGGCCGATCACCACGTGGCCGTCCAGGGCCTGGTGCGCGCCCTTCTTGAATTCGCGCGCGTTGGGATCGTCGGGCGCACCGTTGATCATGACGATCGGGCCCCGGAAGGGATTCCCGCCCGCCTTCAGCGCGTCGAGCAGGGCCTGGCCCTGCATCTTCCCGACCTCGATGTTGTCGATGGAGCTGTAGGCGTGGATGGGGCCATCGGCCAGCCGGTCGTACGCCACGATTTTGACGCCCTGCTTTTCGGCCTTCTGGACCGAGGGGGCGATGGCCTCGGCGTCCACGGCGTCGAGGATGAGAACATCGACGCCGCCGGCGAGCATCGCGTCGATCTGCTGCTGCTGCCGGATGGGATCCTGGCCGGCGTTGGCGTAGACGAGCGTGCAGTTGGGGCAGGATTTCTTGACGGACTTGGTGATGTAGGGGCGGTCGAACTTCTCGTATCTGATGGTCTTGGACTCGGGTAGCAGCAGGCCGATCTTGAAGCTTTGCTGGACCGGCGGGCGGGTCCGCGCGACTACGGCCTCGGTCCCGCCGCTGGTGCAGGGCATCGTGGCGCATCCGGCGGCGCTCGCGACCAGGAGGGTGATCGCCGTCATCCGCCGCCAAATCCCCACAACGATCCCCCTTGTACGGCACCGCTCCCGCCAGCGCCCCTACCCGGTGAATTCCCAGGCCGTACGCCCCTCGACCGAGTCTTGACCACCCATTTCCGACTTGACTAGTCAGAATGTGTGACAAATCATCATTGCTGGAGTTATGCCGTAGTCATACGGTCTGGCTATGGACTTGGAGCTCCGCCATCTCCGCATTGTGCGCACGGTCGCCGAGACCGGCAGCGTCAGCAAAGCGGCCACCGTGCTCGGGCTGGCGCAGCCCGCGCTGACCGCGCAGCTCAAACGAATCGAGAGGGCGCTCGGGGGCGCCCTGTTCCAGCGTGACCACACCGGCTCGCGGCCCACCCCGCTGGGTGAGTTCGTGCTGGCCCGCGCGCAGGTGTTGCTGCCCGCCGTACGGCAACTGCAGGAAGAGGCGGCGCGGCTGGCCAACGGCGGCGAGCCAGGGCGGCGCTACCGGATCGGGGCGGCCAACGGGCCGATCCTGGGCGGCCTGGTGGACCGGCTGGCGCAAGCCGAACCGGACGCGGTCATCACCACGGCCACCTCATGGTCCACCGGCGAGCTGGCCACCAAGGTGATGCTCGGGCGGCTCGACTACGCGCTGATCGGGGTCTGCGGGGACACCCGGGCGCCCGGCGACGAAGCCGTTTCGTGGGCGCTCGTGGCGATGGATCCGGTTTTCGTGCTGGTGTCCTCGGAGCATCCGCTGGCCGGGGAACTCGAGGTCGAGCTCGGCGCGCTCGCCGACGAGCAGTGGGCGGTCACGCCCGGCGACGGCTGCTTCGGCGAGTGCTTCGCGGTGGCGGCCGCGCGCGCCGGATTCACCCCCGCGACCATCTATGAGACGGATGTGGCGACCTGCGTGCATCTGGTGAGGGTGGGGCGGGCCGCGGCGCTGTGTCAGGGCACGTTCCGGCTGAGCGAGGGCCTGGTCGCCCTGCCGATCATCGGCACGCCGTTACGCTGGCGGCAGCTGCTCGGCTGGCATCCGGAGACGCCCGCCGCCGAGAAGGCCGCCCAGATCGTCGGCCACGCCAAGGCCGCGCACGAGGACGCGGCACGCCAGAGCCCGGCGTACTCGAATTGGCTGGACCGAAACCATGGTTATGGCACGGTGCTATAACTCCATGGTGGGGGGCAATTGGTAGGTCCTCGCGGGGGATTCGCACCGTTACGTTGACGGCACTCCCACCCCCAAGGAGAGACCCGATGCGCAGCAGGCACATCCTGAGCGCGGCGAGCGCCCTCACCCTCGGCGTCGCCCTCATCCTCACCTCCACCCCCGCCACGGCCACCTCAGAGAAACCCGCGCCGACCATGGTCCAGGCCCTCCAGCGGGACCTGAACCTCACCGCTGAGCAGGCCGAAACCCGGCTGCTGAACGAGAAGCGGCTCGGCAAGGTGGAAGGCAAGATCCGCACCACCCTCGGGGACCGGTTCGCCGGCTCCTGGCTCAGCGGCGACGCCGCCACCCTCACCGTCGCCGTCACCGACGCCGGCGCGGCCTCCGCCATCACCGCGTCCGGCGCGAAAGCCCAGGTCGTCACGCGTACCCTCGCCGACCTGGACGCCGTGAAGGCCCGCCTGGACGCCGTCACCGCCCCCGCCACCGTCCCCAGCTACTACGTCGACGTGCGCGCCAACACCGTCGTCGTGCTCTCCCGCGACCAGGCCGCCGCCGAAGCCTTCGTCGCGGCCAGCGGCGTCGACGCGGCCGCGGTCCGCATCGAAGCCACGCAGGAGCAGCCGCAGCCGTACTACGACTTACGCGGCGGCGAAGCATACTACATCAACAACAGCGGACGCTGCTCGATCGGCTTCTCGATCACCCGCGGCGCCACCAACGGCTTCGTCACCGCCGGCCACTGCGGCACCGCCGGCGCCTCCACCCAGGGCTTCAACCGGGTCGCCCAGGGCACCTTCCAGGCCTCCTCCTTCCCCGGCAACGACTACGCCTGGGTCGCCGTGAACGCCAACTGGACCCCCCGCCCCGTCGTCATCGGCTCCGGCGGCGGCACCGTGAACGTGGCAGGCTCCAGCGCCCAGGTCGTCGGCGGCTCCATCTGCCGCTCCGGCTCCACCACCGGCTGGCACTGCGGCACCGTCCAGCAGCTCAACGCCACCGTCACCTACCCCCAGGGCACCGTCACCGGCCTGACCCGCACCAACGTCTGCGCCGAACCCGGCGACTCCGGCGGCTCCTGGATCTCCGGCGACCAGGCCCAGGGCGTCACCTCCGGCGGCTCCGGCAACTGCACCTCCGGCGGCACGACCTACTTCCAGCCGGTCAACGAGATCCTCTCCGCGTACGGACTGACGCTCGTCACCCAGGGCGGCGGAGGCGGCGGCGGGACCTGCTCCGGCTACGCCAACACCTACACCGGCTCGCTGACCAGCGGCGCCAACGTCTACCTCCCGAACAACTCCTACTACCAGTCCACCGTCTCCGGCACCCACCGCGCCTGCCTCGACGGACCTACTGGCGTCGACTTCGACCTCTACCTGCAGCGCTGGAACGGCAGCGCCTGGGTCGCCGTCGCGAGCGGCACCAGCTCAGGACCTGACGAGACTGTCTCCTACAGCGGCACCGCGGGCTACTACCGCCTCCGCGTCCACGCCTACAGCGGCTCCGGCGCCTACTCCGTAGGCTCGACCCGCCCGTAACATCCCACCCACGCCGCCGCCCGAACCCCGGGCGGCGGCGTCTTTATACGCCTCTCCCATGACAAAAGTTGATCTCACCTACCACCCATACATCCCCCTGCTGCCAAACTTATGAGAGACTCCACCATTGCGGGGCGGTAGCTCAGCCGGTCAGAGCATCGGACTCATAATCCGTGGGTCGTGGGTTCAAGTCCCACCCGCCCTACCCTTGCGATCAGGCCGATCATCTGCCTGACCTGCGGCTACACCCACTTTCCCCTGCTGGGATGTGCCACGGTGTGTCATCGGAGGCACCCGAACGCCAGCAGCGGCGGAACATATGTCGACGAGCTTGGAAAACTGGCTCAGGCACACTTTCCGTGATCCGGCCGTTCGGGTAGATCACGGTTCAAGCGTTCTGGCCGGTAGGCCGTGTCTTGATCGCGAGCATCGCGGTTGTGTCGATCAAGGAACTGCTGGCGGTCCTGTTTCCTCATCTGGCCGGGCTGGGCTTTGACGGGGTCTTCAGATCCGGCCGGTCGGTGCGGATTCACGTGAGAACCGGCACGGTGGAGGCGCAGTGCCCGGCGTGTGGATGCCCGTCTCGGCGGGTGCACAGCCGGTATGTGCGGCAGCTGTGCGACATGGCGATCAACGGCCAAGAGACGATCATTCACCTGCAGGTACGGCGGTTCTTCTGCCACAACGAGAGCTGCCCGAAGAAGACCTTCGCCGAGCAGGTGCCCGGGCTGACCAGCCGCTACGGCCGTCACAGCCTGGCCCTTCGCGATGTCCTGCGCGCGGTGGCGCTGGCTTTGGCCGGGCGGGCGCCCGCCTGACCGAACGGCTCGCCGCCGCGGTGAACGTCGTCTGGGCGCGCGGGGTCCTCGGCCTGGCCGTGGAGATCGTCAAACGCACCGATGCCGTCAAGGGCTTGGCCGTCCTGCCGCGCCGGTGGGTGGTCGAGCGGAGTTTCGGCTGGCTGATGCGCCACCGCCGCCTCGTGCGCTGCTACGAACGCAACCCCGCACACCACGAGGCGATGATCTGGTGGGCCACCGTCCACCAGATGACCCGCCGCCTGACCCGCGAACTCGCCGGCGAACCGCCCCCGGGTCGATGGAACGACCCACCCCCGCTACCCACCCTGACCAGCCCGGACCGGCGCGGCAAGGTCCTGGAGCTCCTCGCTGCCCAGCCCTGGTGCGCCTGGAAAGGCACCGAACTGGCCGCCATCCTCGACATCGACAACATCAACAGCTTCCGCGTCCAACTCTCCCAATGGTCCCACCAGGGCCACATCAACAAGATCGGCCCCGCCCTATACGGGCCGACACCAACAGCCGCTTAAGCCATTGCTAGCAGGCTCTAAGTCCAGGACTTTCCAGGCCGCGCTGAATACGAGCGGCGTCATGTCGACGGCGTGGGCCTGCCGCCGACGTGGACGCGTACGTTGATCGTTCCTGGGGTGACTTGAGCGTGCTGCTGGAAACGTCCGCTGCGCCAGTCAAGAGCATGATGCCCGTTGAAGGGCGGCACTCCTGGCGCTACCGCATCCAGGACATAGCGCTCGAATTCGCTGTCCAGTTCAAACTGTTTGGCGGAGAAAGGCATGGTGGCCAGACTCTCACGGGGGGCGGTACGCCATAGGCGAGCAGAACTCAGATCTTGTGGCTCCAACTTCGTCAGTCGTCAGTTGATCGGCTCCCTGCCTGTTCGTCCGCTCACGAGAACCAGTTGACGAAGAAGCCGATCGGGATCGATGCGAGCAGGCCGGCCAGGAGGAACGTGTACTCGCGACGGCGTTCGGCCAGGATAGTCTTCTTCGTCTCCCCGACGAGAATCTGCCGGATACGCTCGGCCTGCTCCTGGTCGACAGCGAGGAACAGCTGCTGCTCTTCGGCCTGGGCGATGAGGGCTTCGCGTGCGGCTTGTTGGGCTTCGACGTCGCGGCGGAGCTGATCCATAAGCGTGGCCGCTTCGCTGAACGAGCGGTGGACCGCATCGATACGATCTTGAATTCGATCACTCGGGTTTCGCCCAACCTGCTCAAGTGCCCGACGATAGGCCTCTGTGTCGCGACGATAGAGGAGGAAGGCGAGCCAAATAGCGACGACAAGGGTGATGCCACCCAGGTAGTACCACTGTGCCCAGCGTGGTAGAAGTTGTACCGGTTCCTCGGCTATTGGTATCGTCAGGAGGACATACATGGCGACGAGTAGAGGCGCCATCAGCACCGCGCCGATGATGGCGCGGAGTGGTCGCGGCGGGAGATCAGTCTTCACGCGCTAATTGTTCCGAAGTGCCAGTGGTTGCGAGCGGCTTTGGCCTGACTTCTGAGCATGTGGTCAAGATCGATAAGAACATAGTCCCGGTTATAGCCGGTCCGCGCAGATGCGCGCGGATGCTGCCATGCTTCTCGGGTGACACCCTCGATAGAGATCGCGTGGATGACTTCCGCGGCTTTCATCTCACTGCTCGCCCTGGCCTTCACGATTGGGTCGTTCTGGTGGCTGCATGCCCGTCAGGGAAGGCTGCAGGCGTTCGAGCCCCACACCTTCGCCGGCTCCTTCAAGAAGAACCTGGCGATCCGTATCCCCCTGATTCTCTTCAACACCGGGGCCAAGCCCATCGTGGTACAGGACCTGCGCATGCGCTTCCTGGACGAGCCTGGCACGGTGCTTCCGCTCCCCTGGCGAAACACCCGCAGCCGGTTCGATCCAGGCAAGGGCGACTACAAGGACCTCCCGGCCGTCTTTGCCGTCGAGGGACGCAAGGCATTGGAGCTTATCGCCGACTTCGGCACGCCCTTCGGCGAGTTCGCATTCGAGCCGAAGGAGCAGCGCGTCGAGATCGAGGCGAAGCTGGGCCACCATGACGGCTGGATGCCCCTTCTGACCTTCACCCTTCACCTAGAGAATGTCACCGACCCGGGGATATACCTCGCCTACAGCAATGACCCCGGGCAGCTTGCTCCAAGTGACCAGGAAAGGGCCGACCGTTTGTTTCGGTCTTTGGCCGAGGAACTCAAGCCCGAGGCCGCCTCGGGCGAACAGGTTGAGCTGGATGGTCGGCCTGATTCCGTGATGTGAAGGGCGGCAGAATGCCCTGCATGAGTTCGCCTATACCATCGGTCCCGACCGTCACAGCCACTGCCACCGAGACGGTGACCATGACGGCAACCCCGCCGCCGCTACCCCCGGTGGAGAGCACCTCGCAGGTGCTTCGAGGCTGGGGGACGGCCGCCGCCGTCATCGTCGCGTTGCTCGTCGCCGTGGTGGGCTGGATCATCACCGCGGTACAGCGGGGCAGGGATCAACGTAAAGCCGCGAAGCAGCAGGCGGACGACCGAGCCGACGCCGACCTACCAGGTCCGGTTGCCGGACTGGTCTACCACCACGGTGTTGGTACGGGTCGCGTGAACGTCGGCCGTACCGGGAGCACGGGGGACGCGCCGGACGGAGGTGAATGCAATCGGAACTGCAACCCCAGGAGCCCGGCCCCTCCTCACGCGCTGCGCCAGGCGCTGAGTAGTTCCTCGGGGCCGTACGCCGCCTGGAGCCCGGAACAGCTGGTTCCGTTGCGGGAGACCGCCACGAGCGGTACCGGCTCGTCGGTGATCGCCGCCCGGTGCTTCTGCAGCGCGGCCAGGTCGTGGCTGTCGAACGCGGAGTTCTCCAGCCAAGTAGCTGCTTGGCCACCGGTTGCCGGAAGGTTCACGAGCAGCTGATCGCCGACTACGCGGCGTTGACATCGGGGTTCACCGAGATCGAGGACGAGCGCATCAAGAAGCACGTCCGCGAGCGACTTGAGCAGGATGGACTAAGTTAGACTAAGTCCTGCAAGCGGGAGGAGAGCCCATGCCTGTCACCAAGGACCACGAGTACAACATTCACGCCGCCAAGACGCAGTTGTCGCGCATCGTGGAGCGGGTGCAGCGCACCGGCGAGCGGATCACCGTCATGCGGAACGGAGTTCCTGTGGCCGACATTGTGCCGCATGAGCCACCCGCAGCCGTGCGCCGCCAGGGACGCGGCTCGCTGAAGAGTGTGATCGTCGCGGCGCCCGATTGGGATTCGGCAGAGACGAATGCTTCGATCGCCGCAGACTTTGGGATCCTGCCGTGAGGGGGCGGCAGCGACTGCTGCTGGACACACACGTCGCAATCTGGTGGCTGGGGGATTCTCCGGAGCTGCCGGTCCACCTGAAGGAGCTGATCGACACAGAGACCGAGGTGTATCTCAGCGCCATGTCGGTGTGGGAGGTGGCCATCAAGGTGAAGCTTGGCAAGCTGGGGCCTGCGGATCTCGCCGAGCGGATGAGCGGCTGCGAATTGGAGCTTCTGCCGTTCACGGCCGAGCATGCCATCGTCGCGGGAGATCTGCCACTTCTGCATAATGACCCTTTCGACCGGGCGCTCATCGCTCAGGCGCGGGTGGAGGATTTACAGCTCCTCACCCGCGACGGCAATATCCATACGTATCCGGATGTCCGGTTGCTGAAGGCATAGGAGCGACCGCCTCCGACTACCAGTGTTAGCGGAAGCCTCTACGGTTCGAGGGGATTCCAATCGCGACGCAAGGCAGCAGAGATGATGCCCTTGAGGACAGAGCTCACCAAAGGCGGGTGGCCGAGAGCTTCAGCCGGGCTGCCAGTGGTTTGTCGGCGGCGCGCATGGCGCTCTCGGCCACGTCGTGCAGATTGGCGACGTCGTAGTACTTGCCACCGCTCCCAGCGCGATAGCCAATCATACGGTCGAGTGCGGCGGCGACGGCCTTGGGCTGATGGGAATGGAGAATCGCCGCCTGGTCGTCGAGCCGGCGCCACGCGGTGAGCACGCGGAGTGTGACGAACAGCCCGCGTGCCGGCAGCGTGCTCGCCCAGACGGCTCTCTCCACCGGGTCGAGCCGACGTGGAGGGACGGGGACGTCCAGCCGACGGCTCAGCTGCTGCAGGAGCGTCCAATGCGGGTTGAATCGCCCCTCGAACGGGTTGGGTAAGATCTCCTCGACCAGAGGCTTGCCCTCGTGGTGAACCCAGGTGAGCTGATAGCGATAGAGGTAGGCGCTCGCCTGGACGTGTCCGGTTACCGCCTCCGGCCGGTCGGGTTGTGACGCGGCCTTGGCGGCCTTGATCTGCTCTACCCGGTGCTGGCTCGGGATCCCGAGCAACAGCGGAGGACCCGCGGGGCCGTACAACCTGACCATGGTCGCGGCGGGGCTGCAGGGCAGGCAGAGGTCTGCTGTGTCGGCACCGCCTCCCCGCGTCGACATCCAGAAGGTCTCTGCGAGTTGTTCGCCGGACCTCGACACGATCTGCTTCTTGACCTTCGGCGGCACCACCGTGGGCGATCTCTGCGGCTTCGCCGCAGTGGCCTTCGTCGTGACGGGCTTGACCGGGGCTGGACTCGGAGCCGGGGCTGGAGCGGTCGCGGGGACGGGTTGTGCGGGCTTCGACAGGCACGACTCACAGCCCAGCTTGACCTTCGAGGCCACCAGCGGTGCGCGACTCCCGCAACTCGGGCAGCGAAGTGGGGCGAAGACACCGAGCGGGGTGAGGTAGTCGAGTGTCAGCGGGTAGCGGCGGGAACCGCGGAGCACATCGACGGCCAGGCGTAGCGCGGGCACGTGGACCAGGTTCAGGCGGAAGGGGCGGATCTCATGCCTGGCCTGGTATTTCTCGGCGATCTCGCTGAGTCTGCGTTCCCGCTCCTCTCCGGTGGCGGCCAGTCGAGCGCGCAGGACTTCGGTTCGGTCCTGCGCGGCGTTGCGCAGGCGCTTCTCGATCGAGGTGATCTGGTCGGCGTAGTAGGTTTCGGCGCGCTTCTGCTCCGCGGCGAGCGCCGGGCCCATCTGCCCGGCCAGGTTTGCCCGCCGGGCGAGCGCGATCGACTCAAGATTGCGGTGCGCCTCGTCAAGGGCCTCCTCCACCTCCGCGTCGGATAGGGGAGCGACCCGGGGTTCTTCTGGCGTCAGCCGTACCAGCTTGGCGGCCCACTCAGCGGGTGCGGGCAACCGGGATGGCACATCGATCCAGTGCTCGGCCCGTTCAGCGAAGTGGTCGTCGGCCGAGAGCTCATAGTTGATCAATACGCCGACCCGGAGCAACGGGCGGAACGCGGGCGCCGGGTCGGAGACCGCGTCGATGCGGCCGTGATCGACGGGGAACTGGTCGCGGGCCTTCTCCAGAAGCAGGTGCGCGGCCGGTGGGCGGGAAGCGGGCGGGGTGAGCGCCATGACCCCTGCGTCACCGGCGGATAGCACGAGATCGGCGGCGTGGGTGGGCGCCTGGTGCCCGGTTGCCACGAAGGTCAGATGATCCTCGTGGGCCGCCTCCGGATCGGAGGTGACCGTCAGCTCGGCGGGGAGGTCGAACTCCCCGGCGAGCTTCTCGGTAAGGAGCACGAGGTGCCCGTCGGGGATCGCTTCGGTGAGCCCGCCTTCTGCGGCAATGTAGCGCAACCAGAAACGCAGTCCGGAATCCATGCCGTGCTGCCGGCCTCTCAATCGTCACCGACCAGGGCGTCGATCGCGCCCCGCCCTGACAGGTAGTCGGTTCGTGCGCGCGCCATCTCCTCGCCGAGCATGTCCAGCTTCTGGCCGAACTCCTCCTCGCCTGAGGAGGAGATCAGCGCGTCGAAGACCGAGGTTTCGAAGTCGAAGTCCTCCTCAACGCGGCCAAGGATCATGTCGAGCTCCCCGATGACCAGCTCGAACATATTGATCTTCGCTTCCAGGATGCGGAGGATTCGCTGCTCCACTGTGGCCCGCGTGACAAGGTTGGTCAGGAGCACGTCATGGGTCTGCCCGACCCGGTGCAACCGGCCCAGCCGTTGCTCGATCTGCATCGGATTCCAAGGCAGGTCCATGTTGATCATAACGTGGCAGAACTGGAGGTTGCGGCCCTCGCCCGCAGACTCCGTGGACAGCAGCACCGGAACATCGCCCGCGAAGGCGGCGATCGTGGCGTCTTTCTCGTGCCGCCCCAAACTGCCGTGGTAGACACCGGCCGGAATGCCGGCGTCAGAGAGCGCTTTGGCCACGGTGTCCAGGGTCTGGCGGTAGGCGGTGAACACCAGAACCTTCTCACCTCGCTCAACGAACGGTGCGAGCCTGCGGAGCAACTCCGCAGTCTTCTCATGATGATGTACGGCTCCCGCACGGCCGGCCAGCTCTGCCCAGCCGAGCTTGGCCAGAGTGGGCGCGGCGGCCGCCGGGCTGGAACCGGCGAGCTTGGCCAGGGCCCGGAGCGAGAAAAGTTTGCCATGTGGGGCGCCCGCAGCCTCGGCGCGGATCCTGGCAAGCAGGTCGGCGTAGAAGGAGGACTCCTCCTGGGCCGGGGTGATCAGGACGGTCTCGGCCAGGCGCTGCGGTAGCAGCACGGAGACCTCGCTTCGCCGATGCCGGACCATGACCTCGCGGGTCCGCGCTCGAAGTTCGGCGGCCTGTCGCGGAGTGTCGGTGCCTGCGCCGTGCCGAGCCTTGAACTGCGCAGCCGTGCCGAGCAGGCCGGGAGAGACGATGCTGATCAGTTCATAGAGATCCTGGAGCTTGTTCTCCACTGGGGTGGCGGTGAGCAGCAGGTAGTAGCGTCCACGCAACTGTCGGGCCAGCTTGCCCGAGGCGCTGCGTGGCCCGCGCACCCGGTGAGCCTCATCAATGATCACGATGTCCCAGGTTTGAGCGGTGAGGAGGCTCTTGAGCGGGTCGCGCCGCGCCGCCGCGAGGGAGGCCAGCACCACGGATCCGTCGCCTTCCCAGCCCTTGCCCGTGGCGACGGTGGTGGGCAGGGCGAACTTCCGCCCCAACTCCTCGCCCCACTGCCCGACCAGTCCCGCGGGAGTAATCACCAGAGCCTTGGCTGCCAGCCCTCTGACCCGCAGCTCCGACAGGACCAATCCCGCCTCAATGGTCTTTCCCAGCCCCACCTCATCGGCAAGGATGGCCCGGCCGCGCATTCGCCTCACGACGGTCTGCGCGGCGGCGAGCTGGTAATCGAACGGTTCGAAGGTAAGGCGGGGAAGGGAAACGAACGTGTCGAACCCAGGCCGGTTCCAGACCTCGGCTGCCTCATCGACCAGCGCGGCACGATCCAGATCGACGGGCTGACGCAAGCGGTCGAGCAGCGACCGGTAGAGGGGAGGGGACATGTACGCTTCCATGGCGATCAAGTAATGGATGGCGTCAACTCTAACGTCCTGCAGCCGACCACCGCGCCGCCGTTGCGTCAAAATCCTTGTCCCTATCGACGGAGGCTCCTGACTGGTATACGGGGGAGGAACACACGGTTTGGGTGGTCGCCCGGGATCGGCAACCCCGGCACGGGCTGTCACCGCGCGGTACGACGCGGCACGAGAATTGGCCCTTCCGCCCTTCCGCCACCGTCAGCAGCACATTGGCGCGGGGAATCGGGAGGCGGCCGCTCCGGGGTGCAGGACGTACGTTCTGACTGCGTCCGGATCTGTTGGTACGGGTCGCGTGAACGTCGGCCGTACCGGGAGCACGGGGGACGCGCCGGACGGAGGTGAATGCAATCGGAACTGCAACCCCAGGAGCCCGGCCCCTCCTCACGCGCTGCGCCAGGCGCTGAGCAGTTCCTCGGGGCCGTACGCCGCCTGGAGCCCGGAACAGCTGGTTCCGTTGCGGGAGACCGCCACGAGCGGTACCGGCTCGTCGGTGATCGCCGCCCGGTGCTTCTGCAGCGCGGCCAGGTCGTGGCTGTCGAACGCGGAGTTCTCCAGCCACTTGATCGAGCCGAGGAAGAGCAGCTGCTTGGCCACCGGTTGCCGGTCGGCGCCCACCAAGTCGATTTCGACGTCGTTGCTACGGGTCCAGTACCCGCCGATTGCGGGGGTGGCGGGCAGGAGCCCGTCCGGCAGGAGACGGGCGAGGGATTCTCGGACGAGGGGCTCGATCGCGCGGCCCCGCCAGCTTGTCCACTGCTCCTTGATCCGGCTCAGCGTGAGATCTCCCCGCATCCGCTCGATCTCCGCCATGTGCGGATCGAGGAACGCGAGCCAGAACCGCAGGTAAGGATCGGCCACTCGGTAGCGGCGCTCCTTCGACGGCCGCAGTGAGAGTGGCAGTTCGGCTGCCACCACCCGTTTCTCGGTCAGGACATCCGTGGCTCGGGTGAGAGTGGTGTGGGCGATGCCGCCGGCGGCGCGCGCGATGTTGGTGAAGGTGCGCTCCCCAGCTCCGATGGCCCGCAGGACTTCCCTGCTCATCGCCTGCGGTGGAAACTCCGCGGCCAGTGAGCGCTCAGCGGAGACCAGCAACGCCGAGATGGGGTTGTCCAGCGAGTCGCGGAGGAACTCCCAGACGTCCGTTCCTGCCTGCCACTCCGCGCAGATGAGCGGGAGACCGCCCGTGATCAGGGCGGCGTCGAAGGCGGCCGCCGGTGGAAGTCCGAGCATTTCGCAGATGTCAGCGGGGTTCAGCGGCCCCACGACCATTTCCCGGCCCCGCTGATGGAAGGGGCGGTTGTAGCTGTTCAGCGCCTCCATCATCGACAGGTCGGATCCGACCAGGAGGAGAAGTACTGGCTTGCGGCTCAGCAGGCGGTCCCATGCCCGCTGGAGCATGCCCTCGAAGGCGTCGATGCGGTCCATGAGATACGGAACCTCATCGATGACGACCACGCTCGGGCTGTCATCGGGCAGGATCTCCGCAAGCAGCCTGAATGCCGCATTCCACTGCTCGGGGGTCTCCTCCGAGAACAGCTCTCGCTCCGGCAGCGTGGATCTGGCTACGGCGTCGAGCAGCTCCGTCAGTTCGTCCTCCGCCGTGCCACCCGCCGCGGTGAAGAAGAGATTCGGTGTCTCAGCGCGCCGGAGGAACTCCTCGACGAGGCTCGACTTGCCGACCCGCCGCCTTCCCCGCATGAGGATGCATTGACCTGGTTTGGCCGACCCGGCGGCATCGTGAACTGCTTGGAAGGCGTTACGGAGCATGTTCAGCTCCCGCTCCCGCCCGATGAAACGGCGCATAGGTACACCCCCGTAGGCGATAGTATCGATAGAGATCCTATCGCTATCGATACCATCTTCCTCTTTGATCAATCCACCGAACATCTTCCGCGTCGTCGCCCTGATCGGCATCCGCTTCTGGTCCCACTGGATCACCCTGTGATGCCCGGCTCCCGAGCCCAGCGCCGCGAACGGTCGTGGGCACCGTGGCCGGCTTGAGCCTGGCCGGGCTGCTCTCCTCCACCGCTGCCACCGCGCGGTGGAACTGGTGCGTGCCGAGGCGGCACCACGGGCACGCGATATCGCCGTATGCCTCTATTTTCATCCTGGGTCCTAATGAGTACTGGGAGTAAGCCATCCGGCAGACTCCGTGGTGGAGAGTGGCCGCACAGACGCCGGCCTTGGAGTCGGTGAAGTCGAAGTCGACGTACGGGTTGATCGCGACCTTGGGCAGCCCGGACCCGCAGGAGTAACTCAGCGCGATCGAGACTCGATCAGATCGTGGAGCTGCCGACCCACGGGATCGTGCGGGCGAGCGGCGAAGGTTATGTGCAGCCAGCCGTCGGCGTCGACTTGGAGGAGATCGTCGCGGATGGATGGGTCGGCACCGCGCTCCAGGAGCAGGCGGATCACGTGGAGACGACCGCCCGGGATCGCCCAGTGCAGGCCGGTCCGCCCGAGGTAGGGCGCGACGTCGGGATGGACGCCGCGGTCGAGGAACCAGCGCACGACCTCGATCCGGCCGTGCTGGCAGGCATGGACGAACGCCTCTCCCACGATCTCCTCCGGGTCATCGGTCGGCGGCAGCCGGGACGGAAAGCCTGCGCCGGTGTCGGCGAGGTCGGGGCGCGCCGACGCGGCGTCCGGCCGGAGGCTGCCGTCCGCGTCGAAACAGGCCCGCACCAGATCCAGCCGGCCGCAGGCGGCATACGTCCAGAGCGCCTGCGGGACGATTCCGTGCTCGGCGAGCAGGTCGACGACCTCCGTGTTGTCGTGGTAGATGGCGTTCTCCAGCGGGGTGACGCCCCATTTCCGGACGCCAGGGTCGGCGCCGGCGTCGAGCAGCAGGCGCACGTACTCGACCCGGTTGAAGCGGGCAGCCCAGGTGAGCGGGAGATCCAGGTTGGTGGCCTTGCCGAGCAGGACATCGACTGCGGCGCGTGGCACGCCGAGCTCCTTCTCGAGCCGGACACCGGGGATCGTCTCGGGGCCCGCGAGCATATGCAGCAGGGTGCCGGCCTGCTCGGCGGTCAGACCGGCCAGCCGATCGGTGTCGCCGGCCAGCAGGGCTTCGGCCTCGCGGTGCAGCCGCCGCCGCTTCTCCCGGCGTTCGCCGAGATCGCGCCGGGATTTCTCGGTGAACGACACGAGCTCCTGCCAGGTCGGGAAGCCGAGCTCCCGCGCGATGATCAGCCCCGCGTCGCGAAGCTCGGCGGTCGCGGCGGAGGTCGCGGTGGCGTGCCGGGGCACGTAGGCCCGCAACCGCTGCAGCGCGCCGGGATCGTCACGGCGCAACTCGACGAGGAGGGCGTCGGCCATCGAGGCGTAGATGCCCGGCCTGATTCCCATGAGGCGGGAGACCGGCCGTTCTTCGGTGGTGCCGCGGCTTTCGACGTGGGCCCGAAACTCGGCCCAGGTCCGGAATCCGTGTTCCTGAGCGAGCACGAACTGGGCGTCGCTGAGCAGGAACCGCTCGGCGGCTCGATCGCTCAGCACGCCGGCGACCCGGGCTTCGGCTGCCGCATCGCCCGCCGCGTACGCGTGACGCAGGTGCTTGGCCTGCTTGCGGTAGTACTCCAGGTTCGGATGGGCCGGCAACTCGAAATGACGATCGGGCATCGCAACCTCCTTCGTCGCCGAGGTCCGCTTGCCCGGCCGGAAAGAGGTTGGTCTTGTCCAGTGCGTTGACGTGCTGCTCGAGGTGGGAAAATCCCTGCCCGCGGACTGGCAGCGCCCTCGCACGCTCCTTTCAGAGTAGTGATCGGCTCTGCGTGAAGGCAACCGCTAGGAAGCTTCCAGGGCACCCCGGCCCGCGTTGGTGAGGATCAGCCGCCGGCCGTTCTCCCGGTCCACGTCGGCGTCGTCGTGCTCGATCCACCCGGCCTTGAAGAGGACGGCCAAGGTTGCGGCGGAGATGCCCGACCGCCGCGGCGAGAGAGGGTTGTGGCGTACGACCTCATCGCGGATCCGGAGCAGAACCGCGCGCTGGGCAGTCGTGGGACGGTGCGGCTTAGGGCTGGTCATCTGGGAGTCACCTCTGGCGGGGGCAGGTGTCCTGATTGTGCCAGTTCATCATCAATTGGGGAGGGGTGTCCTGGAAGACTGTGCTTGGCGGATGGATCGGCGGGAAGGGCGTACTATGGCGCGCCGCCAGCGAATCGGCCTGAAATATCCGACAATTCTCGACCATGCGTTCGGATGTCGCTAAGCTGATCGCGGCCTCGGGCGGAGGGGAAGCCGACCCGGGGCCCCTCCCGCGTCTGGTGATCCGGCCTGATCGCCTCGGCAGATTTGCTGATCAGCTACTGAGGTCCTGGCGGGGTCGGCCAGTACCTACAGTTCCTCGGTGATGGTGACGGCTACGGTGCGACCATCGGGGTCAGTCAGGGTGTGCTGGCCGGGTGGGAGCGCGGGGCCGAAGGTCGTGGGGATGGTGAGTCCGAGACGCAGACGGCCGGTCGGCTGGCCCGTGCCCGTGGGGTACAGCTCAAGGACAATCGGTCCGAGCGTGGCGGCATAGTGCTCGGGGCCGCGGCCGTGCTGCTCCCTGTTGAAGTCCAGGCCGAGGCCGGTGTAGAAGGCGTGGCAGGCGTCGAGCCGGTCGGTGTAGATGACGATCAGATTGGTATGGATCACGCCGGGGTTCCTCTATGCGGGCGTCTCGACCTCGACCGCCTCGACCGCCTCGACCGCCTCGACCTCCGCCCGCAGCCGTAGCGCCTGCTCCGCGATCGAAACCGCCACCAGTCGCGCGCCCGTAAATCACCGTTGGGGCGAGATTATGGTGGAGTCACCAGCGGAGACCTGGTCACGGCTTGCACCAGACCCGGACCGCGTCGACGATCTTCTGGGCCTGGCCGGCGTCCACGTCGGTGAAGTACTTCTGGGCTTTCGCGACCGTGTCGGCGTCTGAGACGCCCTGCTTGATGTCCTGGCAGGTCTTGTTCGCCGCCGACATCGCCAGGTCCTCGTCCAGCAGCCATGGTGCGGCGACGGCCAGGGAGAACAGAAAGTCCTTGCGTTGCTGGTCCGTCGGCGTCGAGCCGTTGCCTTCGGCAGTGGGCACGGCCGTCGGCAGGTTGCTGGGCAGGGTCGGAAGGGCCTGGGCCGCGGTGGCCGGGCCGTCCTCGCCGCAGGCCCCGGCCAGCAGCGCGGTCAGCACTGCCAGGCCCGCCACCAGCACCGTCGCCCGTCGGCCGGCCGAGGTCCGCGACCATCCCGGCTGCTTCTGCTGTGGAGAATGCATTGGGGAACAATATGCCGAAAGATCAACCCTTCTCTGGTGAATTGGTGATGTTGCTCGACAAGGGTGCGGTCACTAGCTGAGACCTGTGCCACCTCGCCCAGGCTGAGGGGTAGACGTCGTGACGACCCACCGACAGCCACAGGCCCGCCAACTCCTCGACGCCCGCGGGGCTCGGGTGAGTCGCGTAGTGTGCCGCGTTGAGCGCCCCGATCGACGCGCCGACGACGAGGTCGGCCCGAACCCCCACCTGAGCGGCGCCCAGGCTGCCCGCGCCCCATAGGACGAACGCTTTCATCGCCGTACCTCCGGGAGATCCGGCCCAGGCGGAAACCGGGCTGTCGGCTTCCGCCTGGGAAAGAGGCGTCGCCCCGAGTCACCTAGCCCGGCTTCCCCCAAGGAACATCGCGCCCAGCCCGAGGAGCAGGGCGACCGTGCCGGTCGCCACGTTGTTCCAGATGGTCGCCGTGTTGGCGACGTCGGCGCTGATGACCCAGGGAGCGATGATCGTCCAGATGCCGATCAGCGGTGCGACCCAGGTGAGGCCGTGAGTCCGGCCGTAGGCCGAGGCGAACCCGAGGGCCAGCAGCGCTAGGGCGATCCCGACGATCAGGTTGTTCCCGGTCAGGGTCGGGAAGCTGTTGAACCCGACCACGAAGGGCGAGATCGCGAGGTAGAGCCCGGTCAGGAAGGTGAGGCCGGCGACCGCCTTGGCGGTCGGCGTCTCCGCGGCGAGCTCGTACTTCGCCCGCAGTTCCTGGATGTCGGGGTGCATCTTCATGGACTGACCAGCCATGTCTTTCACCACCTTCTCGAACGCAGTGTGCGTACGTGTGGCTCTTTGAGCAACGCGGCCCACAGGCCGCCCTGCTCATATATCATGTTGTGATAATATCATATAAGGAGATATGTGCCCATGATGCCACCGTCCACCGCTCTCGACGACCGGCAGTATGCGAGCTTGCTCGCGGTCCGGGTGGGGGTGCGCCGCTTCCTTCGGTGGAGTGAGGAGCGGGCGGCCGAGGTGGGGCTGACGGCCACCCAGCACCAGCTGCTGCTGGCGATCCGCGGCCACGACGACTCGCGCGGGCCCACCATCGGAGAACTCGCCGACTACCTGTGCACCCGGCATCACAGCACCGTGCAGCTGATCGATCGGGTCGAGCAGCTCGGTCTCGTCGCCCGCAACCGCGGGGAAGGCAAGGATCGCCGCGTCGTACGCCTGAAGCTCACCAGCGCCGGCAAGGGCAAGCTGGCCCTGCTCAGCGCCACTCATCTGGAAGAACTCCGGCGGCTGGCTCCTCTGATCAACGCGTTGGCCGTGCCGGAGGCGCCGTGACTCAGCCGCGCCGGGCGTACACCTTCTTGACCTTGGCGACGGCCTTCTTGGCGGTCTTCACCGTCGTCGGCCACGTCGACTTCGTGTCGGTCAGGCCCTGGTAGACGACGACCGAGCTCTTGTACGCGACGACGACGAACTCCGACACATAGGTGTTCATATCGGCCCCCGGGAACCGAGCGCTGTCGAAGGTCACCTCGAAGGCGTAGGTGGCGTCGCCGAGGTTGGCGACCTTCTTCTTCTTGAACTCGCTCTGCCGCCGGAAGCCCACCTGCCCGTCACAGGCGGTGGCGACCTTCGACGCGGCGGTCTTGAGCTGCCTGATCGTCGCCGGACCACCCGTGAACACCTGATGTAACCCGTTGACCTTGCCGATGATCCAGGCCGAGGGCCGCTGCCCGCCGAACACGCTGTCGTACGCCTTCAGCGCATCCATGCAGCGCGCCTCGTCCACCCTGAACGCGGACAGGAACGCTCCATCCAGGTCCATCGGCAAGATGGCCACGCCCTTGCCGAGATCCTTGTCGGCCAGCAGGGTCCGCTTCATCTCCGCCTGCGTCAGCGGGGCCACCGGCGCCCCCACCGCCAGCGCACCCGTGAGCACCAGTTCCATGATCATGGTTCTCTCCCGCCTCCGCGTGATCGGAAGACGAACGCTAGCGCCGTACGACCAACGTGATCAACGAAGTGCGCAGAATCTTCACAGGCACCACACACCAGCAGTGCTCGCGCTGTTCCACGTCATGTCACGTCGTGTCACGCGCCTCTTCTAGGCACTGGTAATCCGGCCACGTGTGCTGATTAGGGCGTGACGGCCACGCCGAGACGGCGAGGGCGATGGGTAAGCGCAAGGGGACCTCCACGTAGTAGTCCGGTCCTATTCGTAGTGATCACATGTGACATAACACAAGATGTGTGATCAGAGCGACACATAATCCATGTCATTACGTCACTGATATACCTTTGCGACCCTGGTGTCCCAGAATGGGGGGATGTCCGGTCTTGCCGGGGCGCGCAGGCCGGAGCTCCCGCCCCCTGGCCGCCTCGTTGATCCCGGCGGCCGCCTGGTCGCTGCCACGGAACCGCCTGGTCATCCCCTGTCGAAAACCTTTTCAGGATGCTGTGAAGTGGCCGACGCTCGGCCTACCGGCCAGTCCACCATTGACAGCGTCACAGGCTTCTTCTATGTTTCGAAAACCTTTTAGGTGATTTCGGGCATGCGTCGGGGGGATATCGGAAGGAGAGGGTCATGAAGCCACGTGCGCTGGTCCACACGGTCGTCACGATGGTGCCGCTTCTACGCCAACCCGCCGCAGGACCGGGTGCCGCCCGCCTGCCTGGCCACCACGGATTCCCCCGGCGGCTCCGGGGTGCGGATTCACCGCGGGTCTGACCGCCCGTCGTCGACTAACCCCGTATCCACATCGACGAACCCCGTGTCCACGCAAGCCGGCCACCCGCCTGCCAACCGCGGGTCATCCGCCTGGCTCCCGATCAGCTGAGTCACCCACGACAGCGCCGCCCGCGCCGCGGCGCCGCCAACCAACCACGAGCCGTTTCCGACCCTCGGCACGCCCCCGTGCGTGTGCCGGCATGAGCCCGACATTCACCCCCACCGGTACCAGGAGGAGCAAATGATCACCAGACGCTTAAGGAGGGCTCCCACGTGGGCGGCTCTCGCCGCGCTCGTGGCGGGAGGGGTGATCGGCCTGCCACCCGCCGCTCACGCCGACGGCCCGATTCTGCCCGGCAACGAGGGCGACGTGGGGGTCTACACCAACGGGCAGAGCCACGTCATGGACATCGGCGACCCGGTCTACGCCAACGTCGGCGACGTCGCCAACCAGCTCAAGCCCGGCGTGCCGTACACCGCGGCGAACCTGCACCAGTCCATCTTCGAGAAGGACCTGGCCGCCGGCGGCACGGACTACTATCTCGACCGCGTGCTGGGCGTTCGCGGAGCGCTCGGGTCGACCGTGCTGATGACTCGGGGCCGCTCCCTCTACATGCGCGGCGCGAGTAACAACAACTTCACCGTCATGGGTTTCGCCGGCAGCACCTTCGTCGGCGGTCCCAACAACCTCGGCAACCTGTACACCGTCACCGTGCCCGGGCAGACCGTGACCGAGGTGAACGCGAACCGGTTCAACGCGCCGAGCCACGCCAAGAGCCAGTACACGATCGGCACCACCGGCGTCACCGCCGATCTGACGAAGTTCATCACCTACGACAACGTCGCGGTCACCGCCATCGACTTCGCCAACCCCGGCGCGTCGGCGGCGACCTTCACGGTCCGGGCCGCCTCGCCGCTGGCCACCCAGGCGGGAGCCGGCGCGGCCGAGCTCACCGGCACCCGCGTCATCACCAGCGGTTCCAACAACGGGCTCATCGACACCCCGTGGAACACGGTCAGGACCGACCTCACCGGTGCCGGCTTCACCCGCACCGGCAGCAACCTGGACCGCGAGGTCACCGTGCCCGCCGGTGGCACGGTCTCGCTCTCCGTGGTCGGCGCGGTCTCCTCGGCCACGCTGCCGAAGACGGTGGAGAGCTACCACGAGTACGCCGAGCTGGCGCCGGCCGTGGCGGTGCGCACCGGCATCACCGCGTTCAACCGCCAGTGGGCGCAGGACGTGCCGTACATCAACGTCCCCGACCCCGCGCTCGAGAAGGCCATCGTCTACCGCTGGTGGGGGGAGCGTTACAACACCCTCGACGCCAACGCGACCGGTCACGTCTACCAGTACCCCACGACGATCGAGGGAGTGAACCTCTACCAGAACGCCGTGGCGCTGACCCAGCCGATGCACCTGCAGGACACCAAGTGGCTGCGCACGCCCTATCTGCCGTACGGCCAGATCCTCAACATCGGCGAACTGTCCGGCTCCTCGGCCTTTCTCGACAGCCCCGGTCACACGAGCTGGAACAACCACTACTCGCAGTACATCGGCACGGCCGGTCTTGAGGCCTACAACGTGCACGGCGGCGGCAAGGAGGTCGCCGAGAAGTTCGCCCGCTTCTTCGAGGGCGACGGCGTCGGCCAGCTCCAGCACTACGACGGCAACAACGACAAGCTCATCGCCTACGACACCAACTACATGCCGGGCAACGACGCGGACGCCATCTCCTTCGGCTTCCCGAAGACCGGCGCCGGTGCGCCCGGCGCGCGCACGATCGAGCGTCCCGAGTCGGCGTACGTGTGGGGCGCCTTCGACGCCGCCCGGCAGCTGTACCAGATCTCCGGCGCCGGCCAGGCCAAGGTCGACCAGATGGCGGCCAGCGCCGACGGCATCCGCGACGCGATTCTGAACCGGCTGTGGAGCCCCGACATGCGGATGTTCCTGGCCGCCACGTCGCACGGCGCCACCAGCGGGGCCAGCTCCAACGGCAAGGCCAACCCGCTGCCTCCGGCGGCCCGCGGCCTGATCCCGGCCAAGGAGTCGAACCTCTACGACGTCTACGCCGAGAACCTCATCCCGTACGACCAGTGGCAGAACTACGTCGACGGCTACCGGTTCCTGACCTACGGCGACAACTTCCCGATCTTCCCGTTCTACACCGCCAACCAGTACGACCGGACGGCCTACGGGGTCGGCGGTTCCAACAACTTCTCCAACATCAACTTCACCGTGCAGTACCGCGCCGTGCGGTCGGCGCTGCGCCACTACGACCCGCAGCAGAAGTACATCACCCCGGCCTACGCCAAGCGGCTGCTTGACTGGATGGCCTGGAGCATCTACCCGAACGCGGACATGCGGGTCCCGAACCAGTCCGAGTACTACTCCAACTGGAACGCGACCACCAAGACCTACAACCGCAACAACCCGAACCACGTGATGCTCGGCAACATGAACTACATCTTCGTCGAGGA
The DNA here is from genome assembly GCF_039871605.1 of Acrocarpospora sp. B8E8. Lineage (NCBI taxonomy): Bacteria > Bacillati > Actinomycetota > Actinomycetes > Streptosporangiales > Streptosporangiaceae > Acrocarpospora > Acrocarpospora sp. B8E8. The sequence continues at coordinate 69,694 of NZ_JBDPLV010000024.1, forward strand.
CATGGCGGGCATCCAGCCGCGCTCCGACGACAAGATCGAACTGTGGCCGATCAAGTTCGGCTACGACCACTTCATGGTCAACAACCTGCGGTACCACGGGCAGGACGTCACCATCGTCTGGGACCCCGACGGCACCAAGTACGGTCTGGGCGCGGGCTACAGCCTGTTCCTGAACGGCGAGCGGAAGGCCAGCGCCGACCGGCTCGGCAAGCTCACCTACGACCCGAAGACCAACCAGGTCCAGGCCGAGGACGGCGTGACCGTCACCTTCACCGCGGCGGCCGGGGGCGACTTCCCGACCGCGGTGAACACCCCGATCGAGGACGACCGCGTCGTCAGCTACCTCAAGACGGCCGGAATCGACCTCACCGAGGACGCGGCGAACCTGGCGAAGGGCGCCACCCTCGCCTCGTCCCACACCCAGCAGGGCACCCGGCCGGCGCCGTGGCGGCAGTTCCACACGCCCGGCTTCAGCACCACCTCGATGAACTACACGCCCGGCTCCATCAAGGAGACCGAGCAGCCCGTGTCGCTGGCGGCGGTGACCGACGGCGTCACCGCCAACGAGCCCTACTGGGGCAACTACGGCACGACCGACAAGAACGGCTACGTCGAGCTCGATCTGGGGTCGGCCAAGTCCTTCGACAACGCGAAGGTGTTCTTCGTCAGCGACCGCCAGGCCGGCGGTTACCGCGAGCCCGCGCGCTGGTGGGTCCAGGTGCCCGACGGCAGCGGCGGATGGAAGGAAGTGCCGGGCCAGTTCAAGAACCCGTCCGTCCCGTCGGCGAAGTTCAACGAGGCGCTCTTCGACACCGTGACGGCGGACAAGGTACGCATCGTCTTCACCAACAACCCGACCTTCTACACCGCGATCTCCGAGATCCAGGTGTTCAACTCGGGGCGTGACGTGCCGGACGTCTCCAACCAGGCGCCCACCGTCACCGCCACGCGCGACGGCTCGGCGGACGGCAACCTGTCCACCAGGCTGGTCGGCACGGCGTCCGACGACGGCATCCCGTACGACGACGAGCTCACCTTCGGCTGGGAGACCGTCTCCGCGCCGCAGGGCGCGGGCGTCATCTTCGCCGACTCGAAGGCGCTGTCGACCCGGGTGACCGGCACCGTCGCCGGTGACTACGTGTTCCGGTTCTTCGCCGACGACGGCGAGAAGCGGTCGACGGCGACCGTGTCGGCGACCCTCGCCAAGAAGGACGTCGTCGCGGAGTTCGGCTCCACCGCGACGATCACCACCAGCGGCACCGCGTCGTGGGAGAACCACGCGCGGGTCAACGAGGCCACCACCCCGAGCAGCTCGAACCCGGGCGCCGGAACCGGCTGGGGCAACTGGGGCCAGCCGCGCAACGGCACCAGCCCCGCGACCGAGGCGTGGATCCAGTACCAGTGGACCTCGCCGGTGCGGCTCTCCTCGACCGACATCTACTGGTACGACGACAACGGCGGCACCCGCCGCCCCACGGCCACGACCTACGCCATCGAGACCTCCACGGACGGGACCACCTGGACTCCGGTGACCCTGAACGGATCGACATACGCCGACGGTCTGGCCACCAACACCTACAACCGCTTCACCTTCGAACCGGTGACGACCAGCCGGATGCGCATCCGCATCTGGGGCCTCATGACCGGCGGCGCCGGCACGGGCGTGCTGCGCTGGCGCGCCAACGGCGAGACCGTCGCCACGGTGCGCTCGCCGGTGCTCATCCGCACCGGCGTGGGCATGGTGCCCACCCTGCCGGCCACGCTGGACGCGGTCTACGCCAGCGGCGCCCGCGGCACCGTCGGGTTCAAGTGGCAGGAGATCACGCCGGACCAGGTCGCTGAGCCCAACGTCGACCCGTTCGTGGTCTACGGCACCAACGACGCCTACGGCCTGATCGCCGAGGCCCGCGTCTACGTGCGGCCTGAGATGTCCCAGGGCGGCATCTCGATCCAGGGCGCCGAGTCGTTCCAGCAGCACGTCGAGGTGGGCGAGCTGCCTTACCTGCCCAGCAAGGTAGAGGTCTCCTACAACGACGGATCCAGGGACAACCAGGCCATCGGGGTGAACTGGCGGTTCAACCCGGAGATCGTCAACACCGACGGCACCTACACCGTCATCGGCGACCTGATCCTGCCCGACTACGTCAGCGAGGCCGGCACCATCCGGACCACGCTGACGCTCACCGTGGGCGAGGGCGGCCCGATCTGGGAGACGGACGTGCAGGCGCGCACCCAGTGCACCGGCACGAACGCCTACGTGACCCTCAACGTCCGCAACGACGACGACGTGCCGCTCACCATCGAGCTGATCACGCCGTACGGGTCGCGGACCGTGGCCAACGTCGCGCCCGGGAAGTTCGCCTACCAGGCGTTCAACACCCGCGCCAAGTCGATCCAGGCCGGCACCGCGACGGTGAAGGTCACCGGAACCGTCGACGGCACGCCGGTCACCGTACCGGTGGCAGTGCCGTACGGCGCGCTCAACTGCGGCTAGCACCCCCCTTGGTGGCGGCGCCCCTGCGGCACCGCCACCAACACCCGCTGAGTGTAAGGAACGCACCACCGTGAAGAACGCCGTCTCAGCACCCCCCCACCCCCGGCTGACGCGCCGGTTACGCAGGACCGTCCCGGCGGCGGTCGCCCTTCTCCTGGCCGGCTCCCTGATCGGGGTTCCCGTTCCGGCCTACGCCGCCGACTCCGTCACCTTCACCAACACCCGCAACCCCATCCTGGGCGACGGCAGCTACTACTCGGCGGACCCGGCGCCGGTCGTCGTGCCGGTCGGCGCCCCCGGCAACGAGAGCGGCCGCGACGAGCTCTACATCTACACCGGCCACGACCAGGCCGGACCGTCCACGAACGACTTCATCATGAACGAGTGGGGCGCCTTCCGCACCGCGGATGTCCAAGCGGGAGAGTGGACCCACTACCCCTCGCTGATGCGCCCGGAACAGGTCTTCGCCTGGGCGACGCCAGGACGCGCGTACGCCGGCCAGGTGGTCCGCGGCGTGGACGGGCGCTACTACTGGTACGTACCGATCAACGAGCGGGACAGTCCGGCGTCCGACAAGTTCGCGATCGGCGTGGCCGTCTCGAACAGCCCGACCGGCCCGTGGACCGACCACGCGGGCGGGCCGATCATCTCCCAGCGGGTGCCCACGGCCAACACCATCCACAACATCGACCCGACGATCCTCGTCGACGGCACGGCGCCGAACCAGCGGGTGTACATCTACTGGGGCTCGTTCAGCAACCTGCGGATGCTGGAACTCCAGCAGGACATGAAGACCCCGGTCGGCACTCAGCGCTCCGTCACCGGCCTGACCGGCTTCTTCGAGGCGGCCTGGATCTTCAAGCGCAGCAGCACCTACTACATGGCGTACGCCGGGAACAACGCCGGCCCGACCTCGGCGTGCACCCCGGCGAACTACCACGCCTGCATCGCCTACGCGACGGCCGCGTCGCCCGAGGGGCCATGGACCTACCGGGGCACCATGCTCCGGCCGGTCTCCTCGACGACGAGTCACCCGGGCATCCTGGAGTTCAACGGCAAGTGGTACATCGCGTACCACACCGCGGACGCCGTGGGCGGCGGCCACTTCCGCCGTTCGGTGGCGATCGACCCGGTCGAGTGGGACGACACGCAGACCCCGCCGCGGCTGAAGCTCGTCACGCCGACGCCCGTCAAGGGACGTGATCTCACGCCCCGGCCGAACATCGCGCAGGAGGCGAAGGTCGCCGTCTCCAACGAGCCCGTGCCCACGCAGTACTGGGTGAAGGCGCTCAACGACGAGATCGTCCGGTCCAACCCGCTGCCGCCGGACATGTGGGGCACCTGGACCGGCAGCAACCCGCCGCAGCAGTGGGTGCAGTACACCTGGGACCAGCCGATGCGGATCTCCGGTTCCCAGATCGAGTTCTGGAACGACCAGCCGCAGGGCAGCGGCGTGGGCGTGGCCGCACCCGCCCGCTGGAAGATCCAGTACTGGAACCTCGGCACCGCGCAGTGGGCCGACGCGCCGAGCCCGAGCGGCTACCCGACCAGCACGCAGGGCTTCCAGAACACCACGTTCGACGCGGTGACCACCACGCAGGTCCGCGCGGTGTTCGACGCGTCGACCAACGGCAGCACCTACTCGGCGGTGGCGGTCGAGGAGTGGAAGATCCTCGCCGCGCAGCCGGAGTCCGTCACGCCACCGGCGCTGACGGTCGAAGTGGGCGAGCGGGAGCTGCCCGGCACCGTCGACGTGCCGTTCGGCGGCGAAACGCTGCGGGTGCCGGTCTTCTGGGACCCGGTGACGCCGGAACAGGTCGCCGAGCCCGGCACGTTCACGATCCAGGGCACCGTGCTCGGCTACGCCGCCGGCCGCGTCTCCGCACAGGTCAAGGTCATCTCGCCCGGCGACACCGAGGGCGACCATACGGCGCCGACGCTGGCGCTCACGCCCAGCGGCAGCGCGGGCAGCGCGGGCTGGTTCCGCTCCGCGGTGCGGGTCCGCGTCACCGGCGCCGACGACCGTGGCGGCCGGCTGACCATCGAGTCGCGGGTGGACAACGGCCAGCCGGTCGTCACCACGGACACCCGGCAGGCCGACGTCAACGTCACCGGCGACGGCCAGCACACCGTCACGGCCACCGCGACCGACCGCGCGGGCAACGTCTCGGCGCCCGCGAACCTCGCCGTACGCATCGACGCCACGGCGCCGGTCAGCGTGGGCACCCTGAACACCGCCAACCGGACGGTCAAGGTGCTCGCGGCCGACGCCGCCTCCGGGGTCGCCGGCATCGAGTACGCCATCGGCACCGGCCCGTGGACCCCCTCCACCGGCGGCTTCATCACGGCACCCGACGCCAACAAGCACACCGTGTCGTTCCGGGCGCTCGACGTGGCCGGAAACCTGGAGACCGCCAAGACGGTCGTCATCCCGGCGGACCTGTCCGGGCCGCTCACCGGCAACATCGCGCCGATCGCGACCCCGACCGCCTCCTACACGGCGGGCTGGAACAGCGTCACCGCCCTGAACGACAACGCCGACCCGGCCAACCCGAGCCAGGCGCAGATCTGGGGCACCTGGTCCGGCACCCGCCCGGCGACCCAGTGGGTCCAGTACGAGTGGTCCCGCCCCGTGCGGATCATCTCGTCGGAGCTGAAGTTCTGGCGGGACTCCAACCAAGGCACCGGCGACGGCGTCGCCCAGCCCGACGGGTGGGTGCTCCAGTACTGGGACGAGGCCACCTCGGCCTGGCGTGACGTGCCCGGCGCATCCGCGTACGGCACGAGCACGACCGCGTTCAACACCGTCACCTTCGACCCGATCACCACGCCCCGGGTGCGGGCCACGGTCCGGGCCAACGGCAACGGCACCACCTTCTCCGCGGTCGCGATCACGGAATGGCGGGTCTTCGCCGACGAACCGGGCACCGAGCCGGCCGAGATCCCCGTCACGGTCACGGTCACGCCGCGGTGCATCGCCGGCAAGGCGTATGTAGGCGTGCAGGCGCGCAACGACCACGAGGCGGCGGCGAGCATCACCGTGGAGACCGCGTACGGCGAGCGATCCTTCCCGAATGTCGCGCCGGGCGCCAACGCCTACCAGTCGTTCACCACCCGGGCGGCCTCGATCGCGGCGGGCTCGGTCACCGTGCGCGCCACCGGGACCGTGGACGGCGAGGAGACGACCTCCGTCTACCCCGCAGAACACTCCTCCATCACCTGCACCTGACCCCCCATCTCTATCCTCATCACCAGCAATCACGCAAAATGGAGCATCACATGAAAAATCAGCACAAATGGCTGCTCGCCGCGGCTGCGGCCCTGACCGCGTCGGTGGCCCTGCAGGCGCCGGCCATGGCCGACCCCGGCGACAGCACCAGTGTGGAGGTGACGGTCGACATCGAGGAGATCAGGGAACCCGGCGTGCTCGCCATGTCGATCGCCGCCGACTCCGTCGCGCTGGCCGAGGGCGACTCGACCCTGGAGACGCGCGAGTTCCTCGGCACCCTGCCGACGGTGACGGTCACCGACACCCGCACGATGGAGGAGGTGCCCGCCGGCTCCGCATGGGCCGTGCTCGGCAACGCGACCGACTTCGCCGGCAACAGCGGTCAGGCGCCCATCAGCGCCGGCCACCTCGGCTGGAAGCCGCACCTGATCGACGGTGGCGAGACCGGCCTGGTCGCCGAAGGTGAGGAGGTCGTGACCGTTCTCGACGAGCCGACCCAGCCGGGCAACAACGTCGGCCTGGTCGACCAGGAGCTCCTGGTCTCGACCTTCGATTCCGGCTCCGTCGCCGGTGGCGCCTTCACCGTCAACGCCGATCTGTTCCTGCGCACCCCGGCGGATGTCGCCGCGGGCTCGTACGCTTCGACGCTGACCCTGTCCCTGTTCGAATAAAACGCACGGTGGGGGCCGCGGCGACGCGGCCCCCACATGCCGGAGGATTTCGCCATGATCCGAACATTGCAGCAGGTATTGCCGCGGCTCCTCGCCGTGCTGGCGGCGGTGCTCCTCACCGTTCCGATCGCGCCCACCGGCGCCATGGCGGAACCGGCCAAGCCAACACTCACCTGGTCGGTCCAGCCGGCCAACCAGCAGGGCCCGGACGGCCGCCGGTGGATCGAGCGCACGCTCGACCCGGGTCAGAGCGTGACCGAGCATCTGGCCGTGCGGAACTTCAGCGACGGCGCCGCCGTCTTCGCCCTGAAGGCCGCCGACGGCTACCTCACCGACAAGGGCCGCTTCAACATGCTCCAATCCGACCGCTCCTCGGTGGACGGCGGCACCTGGATCAAGGTCCAGGATGAGGTCACCGTCGGGGCCAAGGAGACGAAGGTGGTGCCGTTCACCATCACCGTGCCCCGTGACGCCTCGCCGGGAGACCATCCGGCCGGCATCGCGGCGACGGTCACCAGCGCCCGGGGCACGGTCGCCGTCGAGAGCCGGGTGGGGTTCCGGGTCATGATGCGGGCCACCGGCACGATCACGGCGGCGGTGGCCGTCGACAACCTCACCGCCACGTACGAGCAGCCGTGGAACCCCTTCTCAGCCGGCACCATCCGGGTCAAATACACCGCGACGAACAAGGGCAACGTCGCGGTGACCGGCACCGGCGGGGTGACGGTCACCGACCTGACCGGCCTGGCCGAACGGGATGCCAAGACCGGCGTCGAGCAGATATTCCCGGGCGACAGCCGAGAGATCGAGACCCGCATCGCGGGAGTCTGGGCGCTAGGACCGCTCAGCACGAGCGTCACCGTGTCCCCTTCCGTCCAGGGCGGCGCCCCGTCCGGCGCCCTGGTCGAGCGCGCCGCGGTCGACGTAACGGTCTGGACCTTGCCCTGGCCCCAACTGGCCCTCGCCGCGCTCCTCGGAACTCTCCTTCTCTCCTTCCGGACCATCACCCGCCGACGCCGCCAGCGCCTCGCCGACCTCCTCGCCCGCGCCCGCGACGAGGGCCGCGCAGAGGCCCGCGATTCCACACTCGTCAGCGAAAAGCCTGACAAATAAGGGGTTCAGGCGATAGCCGGGCAGATGCGGGTATGGCGTCGGTGGTCGATGGAGCGTTTCACCCGGGGTAGCACCGGCTCCACGCACGTGGGGGTACGGTTGTTTCTATGAGCGCTCAGCCCATCGAGGAGGACCCGCAGGACCCGCAGGTGATCCTTCGTGGTCTGCCCGTCCGGGAGCGGCCGGAATTCCTCCGCCAGTACCGTCAGGCGGTCGAGGCGGCACGTGACGACCTGGCCAGCTACACGGCTCTGAAGCGGCTGCTGCACCGATGGCACCTGACGGTCATCGCCACCAACCGGCCCGGCTATTACGACGCCATCCAGGAAGCCAAGGAAGGTGCTGGCGCGACCACACCCCTTGATGAGGCCATCGCCGACGAGCTGGCCCGCCGCCGGTGACCTACCGCCCTCACTTATCCGAGCGGGCGCTAAGCCAGCTCGGCGGCTTTCCCACGGACGCGCTCACCGCCTTGGTCCAGGCTATGGCCGATGTCTGCGAGAACCCGTATGACCCGCTCACCAGCATGGCCACAGACGACCCGCAGGTACGACGAGCCGACTTCGGCGACCACGGATTCGTCACGTTGCTGATTCTGGACTCGGTTGAGATCGTCCGCGTTGTGGACATCCTGTGGGCCGGCTGACGTGACGCAGAGCATCAGGATGTCTTGCCATAGGACCGGGCCGAGGTCGGAGACCAGTCTGATGGGTGGTCCCGCGTGCCCGGGTGGGCACGCGGGATGGGGGTCAGCGGGACTCGTGGGCCCGGCGGCAGGGCATGCAGTGCCGGGTCAGGGGGCGGATCTTCAGGCGCTCGTACGGGATCGAGGTTCCGCAGTCCTCGCACTGGCCGTAGTCGCGTTCGGTGAGGCGGGCCAGGCCCTTCTCGATTTCGGCGATGGCCCGTTCGGTGGCGGCGAGGTCGGCCAGGGTGCGCTGGCGTAGGTCGCCGTCGCCTTCGGTGGTCTCGACCAGGGTGGTGAGTTCCTGGAGGCGGGAGGTGCGCCACATGTGCTGTTCCCGCAGTTCCTCGGCGATGGCGTCGGTCTGGATCCGGCTGAGCCCGGTCATGCTGCCATCTCCTTTGCGGTGAGGCGGGCGCAGTCGGGGCACCGCTGCTCGTGCGGAGCCTGGAACAGGACGGTGAGCGGGATGAACGTGCCGCAGCGCCGGCAGGCGCCGTACAGCCCTCGGTCTATCCGTTCGATGGCGGACTCGATGGCGGCGAGCTGAGCGGCCAGGCGGTCCTGGGCGCCTGACTGGGCCGCGCGTTCCAGCTCGGTTCTGGCGGCGGCGCGGCGCTCCTCCAGCAGGGCGCGAAGTTCTTCGAGCCGGGCCAGGTGCCACTCGTAGTCCTGAATGAACGTGTGCAAAGACGCCATGACGGTGTCACTCCTAGCGTGAGAATTCAGCGATCCCCGCGCGTTCGCGGCAGATCGATGAGCCCCGGGCGCAGTTCGCGCGCAGGGGAAGGAGAGAACCTCTAGAGCGTCGGCGGGCTACGCGAGCCGGGCGCACGATGCCCCGACTGCTGGGGGTCGCGAATGTCGGCCGAGCCCGCGTCGGGCCAGACCGGCCGGGTTCCGGACACCGGTTGCGCCCAGCTGGCCACGGGCCATAGCCGGGAAGCGTGACCGGGCGCCCCGGTGATCGGTGGCAGCGCCAAGGCCGCGGACGTCTGCGCGAACGGCGTGATCACGTCGGTCGCGCATGGGTTGGACTCCCGGCCGGGATCGCTCGTGGCCCACGCCGGAGTGGAGGCGAACATGACCAGTGCGAGCAGGAGAAGACCCACCGCCGCCGTGAAGGAGGCGGAGCCACAGGGTCTCCGGAGCCGCATATTCCCGACCATAGCCCACTTCAGGCACCAGAACGCGGGCTAGGCTGGACGGTCACCGGCCGGGAGGAGGCGTCGTGCGGACCAGGTTGCCCGCCGTCCTGCTCCTGCTGGCATGGCTGCTGCCCGTCACCGCTCACGCCTCCGGGGTGACCGGAATCACGGCCACGCCGAGCGTGGTCGCGTGGCAGGCCGACCAGCAGCACCCGGTCGGCCGCGCGGTGCCCCTCTCGCAGGTCCGTACCGCCCTTCACGAGGTGCCCGGCACGGCCTGGCACGCCGTTCTCGCCTCCGGCGCGCCCCGGTGGCGCGCCGCCTGGCACGCCTGCGCGCTCCCCGGCGACGACCGGGTTCTCCCGGTTCCCCGCCGCTGCGCGCCGCCGGCCCGCGCCCCGCCCTCCACGGCTCTCTGACCAGCTCTTTCCTTCCCGCACATCCGAGCCTGTGGAGGCTTCCGTGTCCCGTGCGCCTGTTTGGCGTGCGCTGGCGGCGCTGGCCGTCATCGTCACTTCGATCATCATCACCGTGAGTCTCTCGCCACGCCTGGGCCTCGACCTGCGAGGCGGCACCCAGCTCGTCTTCGAGGCGAGGGACTCGCCGACCGTCAAAGCCGACTCCGAATCCGCCGACCGCGCCCTGGACGTGCTGCGCCGCCGGGCCGACGCGCTCGGCGTGGTCGATCCCACCCTGATCCGTTCCGGCGACCGGCGGATCGTCGTGGAACTGCCCGGCATCCTGGACCCCCGTCAGGCCGCCGAGGTCATCGGCAGGACCGCGCAGCTGAGCATCCATCGCGTACTCGCTCTCGCCGAGGAGACCGACCAGGCCGCACCGCGGGACGAACACGGCCAGCGATTGCGGATCGGCCCCGCCGCGATCAGCGGCGACGGCATCACCAACGCGGGCGAGCGCACCGACCCGGCGCGTGGGCTCGGCTGGTCGGTCAAAATCGACTTCCGCGACGCCCGGGCCTGGCAGCAACTGACCGGCGACGTGGCCTGCGCGGCGCCGGAAGACCCGAGACGCAGGATCGCGATCGTCCTCGACAAGAAGATCATCTCCTCGCCGCAGCTCGACACCTCGCTGGCCTGCGGGGCGGGCATCCCTGGCGGCTCGACCGACATCACCGGCTCCTTCGGGTACGAGGCGGCGCGTGATCTGGCCGTGCTCATCAAGGGGGGAGCGCTGCCGGTCCCGCTTGACCTGGTCGAACAGCGCAGCGTCGGCCCGACGCTCGGCGCGGACGCGATCGAGGCCAGCGCCAAGGCCGCCATCACCGGACTCGTCCTGACCACCCTGTTCATCATCGTCGTCTACCGCCTGGCCGGCCTGCTCGCCGCCGTCGCCCTGGCCACCTACGGCCTCATCTCGTACGCCGTGCTGGTGGCGATGGGTGCCACCTTCACCCTCTCCGGCCTGGCCGGTTTCGTCCTGGCCATCGGCATCGCCATCGACGCCTGCGTCCTGATCTTCGAACGCGCCAGGGAGGAGTACGGCCGCGCCCCCCGGCGTGGCCTCAGAACCGCTCTGGACCAGGGCTTCAAGCACGCGTGGAGCGCCATCGCCGACTCCAACATCACCACGCTGATCGCCGCCGCCATCCTGTTCTGGCTGGCTTCCGGGCCGGTGAAGGGCTTCGGCGTGACGCTGGGGATCGGCGTGCTGGCCTCGCTCGTCTCGGCGATGCTGATCACCCGCGTGCTCACCCAGGCGGTCATCGGCCGGGTCGGGCCGACCGTGTCCGGCATCGGCTCGGCCGGCCGGATCAGGTCGTGGCTCACCCGCAGGAACCCCTCGATCATGGCGGCCCGCCGCTGGTGGCTGGCTCTCGCGGGCGGGTTGGTCGCCGTCGCGCTGGCCGGGACGCTCACCCAGGGCCTGAACTTCGGCGTCGAGTTCACCGGAGGCAGAGCCGTCGAGTTCACCACCTCCGGCACCGTGCCGGCCGAGGTCGCCCGACGGGCGGTCGCCGACGCCGGTCAGCCGTCCGCCGTGGTGCACTCCTCGGCCGGGCTCGTCTCCATCCGGGCCGGGCAGCTCGCCCCCGAGGACGTCGCCAGGATCCAGGACGCCCTGCGGGACCACGCGGGCGAGGTGACCAAGCGCCGGGACGAGTTCATCGGCCCCAGCATGGGCGCGGAACTGCGCCGCAACGCCGCCATCGCGCTCATCGTCGCCATGGCCGCCCAGCTGGTCTACCTGGCCGTACGGTTCCGGTGGACCTTCGGCGCGGCGGCGGTGCTGGCCCTGCTGGTGGATGTGGCCGTGGTGCTCGGGCTGTTCGCCTGGCTGGGCAAGCCGGTGGACGGCATCTTCCTGGCCGCGATGCTCACCATCGTCGGCTACTCCGTCAACGACAAGGTGGTGGTCTTCGATCGGGTCAGGGAGCTGTGGGTGAGCAAGGACCATCTCCCCGACGCCGTGAACAGCGCGATCCTGCAGACCGTCCCCCGGACGATCAACACCGGTCTCGGCGCCCTGTTCATTCTCAGCGCCCTGGCCGTCTTCGGCGCCGACTCCCTCCACAACTTCGCCATCGCCCTGGTCACCGGCATCGTGGCGGGCACCCTGTCCTCCTCGTTCGTCGCGGGCCCCGTCGCCATCGCCCTGAACCGCTTCGACCGCAATCCACCCCCATCTCGGCCCCGAAGCACCCGCTGACCTCAATCGGGCTCCGTCACCTGCTCCCTGGTGTACGGAGCCCTACGGTTGTGATCCTTTTAGTATTTGTCTCGGCAAAGTGAATTGTCAGGAGATCTATAGCTTTGTCAAAGGCTGGGTAGATGTGCGGGCATCACGCTGACCTGCATGATGTCTCGACGGTCGGGTGAGACCCCCGGAATCGGCCGGGGGAGCGGGCTCTGGCGGAAAATGGTGTTGCCCGCCGTGTCAGTGATCACTGTGGTGACCGGCGTCCCGGGCGCGGTGGCGTTAACCGGGGCTCGCTCCCAGGCCCTTGACGCTTACTCCGTCTCCGCCGTGGCGACGACCGCCGAGCCGACACAGCTCGTCACGCCGCCCGCTCCCGACCCCAAGGTGGCCACCGTGGCCTTCTCCACATCGGCGCGCGCCAAGCTGACCCGGAAGCTCGGCGCCTATCTGAAGGACCGCTCCGGCCAGGCGTCGGTGCAGATCCACGACCTGTCCACCGGCATCACCTACGGCTACAACACCAGTCTGCGGACCGTCACCGCGAGCATCGTCAAGGTCGACATTCTCGCCGCGCTCCTGCTGCGCGCACAGAAGGATGGCCGGAGCCTCACCGCGACCGAGCGAAATCTGGCCAAACTCATGATCACGCTCAGCGACAATGACGCGGCCACCACACTGTGGAACCAGATCGGCGGCGCAACGGGCCTGGCCACCGCCAACCGCAAGCTCGGACTGCGCGACACGACACCGGGCCCCGGCGGCTACTGGGGCTCGACCACCACCGGCGTCGCCGACCAGATCCGCATCCTGCGATCCCTCACCTCCAAAACCAGCCCACTCAACGCCGAAAGCCGCCGCTACATCCTGGGCCTGATGGCCGACGTCGCCCCAGCACAGGCCTGGGGCGTTAGCGCGGCCGCCGGCAACGATGACACGACTGCGGTCAAGAACGGCTGGCTATCCCGTACGGCCGACGGCGGACGCTGGACGATCAACAGCATCGGTCGCATCCACGGCGACGGACACGACTACCTGATCGCCGTCATTTCCCGGCGAAACTCCTCCATGGCGGACGGCATCGCCACGGTAGAACACATCGCCGAACTGGCCGTCGAGGCACTGAACAGTAGTCCAGTGCCGTAGTCCCAAGCGCGACCCGCCTGGCAGGAATTCCGAAGTTCGGCTGACTCATAGGTGGCCGCCTGAAACAAGAGCTGACAACGATCGCTTAAAAGCCCACGACTCACCTATAACGTCCATGGCCTGGCCAGGGTCGTACTGCACAAACACCGCCTGGTCAACCTCGGCTGGGCCCTGACTTCGACCGCGTTGGTCGCGCTGATCGCCGCCGGCGCCAGCCTCGTTGTCCGCAGCCAGCTGTAATGGCCCGCTGGGCATGGGGCGGACGGGATGCCCTACCGAATATGCGAATGCGATCCCCAACGCTATGTGCAGACACGCGTGAGACGTGAGACCAAAGACAACGTGCTCATCGGACCGGTCTGCCGCAGAGCGCCGTGTCGGGCACGGCCCGCCCGGGTAGATGCATGGGCTATTGCGGGCTTATGGTCGGGTCGGTGGGCAGGTCGAACTCTCCCAGGTTGACTCCGCCGACGAAGGCCCGCCACTCCGCCGGAGTGAAGATCAAAGTCGGCCCGTCGGGGTTCTTGCTGTCTCGGACCGCGACGAGTCCGGGGAGGTTGTTGGCGACCTCGACGCAGTTCCCGCCGTTGTTGCCACTGCGAGAACTCTTCTTCCACACGGCCCCGGCGAGGTCTGTTGAGATCAGGTCTCTGGCTTCCATAGCTCCGCTGCTTCCTCGATCATTTCGAGAGACTCACCCGCACGGTAGGCCTCTGTTCGTAGCTTGTCATATCGGTCCAAGATCAGAGAGGCCACTCCACGCTCTGCCGATACCTCCCCTTCGCCTGCGGAGTCTACGGATACGGTGATTGGCGCGTCCTCAAGTTCCGCGATGACGAACGAGGAGGACAGACCGTCCGTGCAAGCTGTGTCGAAGGGGACGATCTGCACCGTCACTCGGCGGCGACGGGCGACCGTTGCCAGATGCCGGAGCTGGTCGTGCATGATCTGTCGGCTCCCGATCGGGCGCTTGAGAACCCACTCGTCCATGAGTACGTACAGCTCTGGGGGATTTTCCCGGCTGAGGATGCGGGTTCCTCTCTCGCGGGTCAATGGAAGCGAGGCGTCCCCTCCTACCCGTACCAGCCGACCGGATCTTCTCTCGCGGGCTGATCGCAAGGAGGGTTCCCCTCCTACCCGTACCAGCCGAGCGGATCCACCCTCGCGGGCCGATCGAAATGAGGCGCCCTCTCCCGCGCGGACCGGCGGGCCACACGGAGCCGTCATCGCCCTGCGCCGACGGGAGATCATCGACAACCTGGCCGCGCAGATCGCGAGCGGTGAACTTGAAGAAGGAGCCCGGGTGGCGAGCGTCCGGCGGTTGATGGACGCCTACTCCATCCCGGCGTCGGCTGCCCGCTCCATCCAGCGTGAACTACGAGACCGGCGAATCATCCGCCTGGTGCCCGGTCTGGGCTATGTCGTCGGCGCTCCCGACCGTCCCCCCAAGCCGCCGCGCATACCCGTACAGGATCAGATCACCCAGATCGCCACCAGCCTGGCCGAGAAGATCGCCTCCGGTCAGATCGGCACGCATCAGCCGGTGGCAACCCTGCGCGGGCTGATGATCGAACACGCCATCTCCAGGGAGGCCGCCAGCGCCGTCCTGTCCCGTCTCAGGTCCCGAGGCTGGGCCTACGACACCCCCTACCAGACCACCCGAGCCGCACCCCGCCACAAATGGCCCCCACCCGGCACCTCCCTAACCAACCCGCCACCACCCACCGACCACCTCCCCAAATCCCGCCACCCCAAGGCAAGACCACCCCCAGTCAGCGACTTGCCTAGGAATACGAGTCGAGCGGAGTCCACGTCCTTCGGCAGACCTTCGAACCGGATACGGCCGATCGTGAGGGCAATCAGTTGCCAGGCCAGAGCAAGTCGTCTAAACCACGAGATAGGGTCGGCCACCCACATCCAGCCGGAGGGGAAGCGCCGCGACGGATGCGTTCGGTAATTTGACAGTTACTCATGCGGACCTGTTTAATGGGTGCGAACCCGCCACCGGCTTCTGGTCGAGTGGTTGCAGGCCCCGCCCAGTGGACGGGGCCTCACTTTTTCCTCACCAGCCGACAGGTCGTTGGATCTCGCCTTCGCTGTCCTGGAGTTTCGGAGCGAACTGGCAGGCGGCAACGGCCCTCTCCTTGAGGTCCCGGAAGAAGACGGGCGGCACGGCCTGCAACTGCCAGCTGGCTCGCGATCGAGGCTGTGGATTGAAGATCCCTACGCCCACGCCGTAATCGTGACAGGCCATCCGGATCGGTTCGGCGAGGTCCGCGTCGTTGCTTATGACAACGGCGAAGTCGCAGTCGCGAGTCAGGGCGTCGGCGATCAGGTAGGCGCCGATGTTGACGTCTGTCCCTTTCTCCTCGACTTTGACGACCTTGATCATCGCAGAGCCGTTGAGTGGTGGGTCAGCCAGGCGCATCCACACTTTGCTGACCTGGAAGCGTCCCAGGTGGATGCTGAGATGGGGAATCGTGGCCAGGGCACGCAGGTAGAGGTCCTGGCGGCTCGGTTTGCCGGGGTCATCGGGCCAGTCGACCACCTTCGCGGTGAAGTAGCGAATGCGATGGATGTTTTGCCCCGGAAGCAGGCGACGGGCGAGGGCGTCGAGGTCCAGCCATTTGTACGGCGACTTCTTGAGTCGGCCGTAGAACAGGTTGAATCCGTCAACGTAGACGTTCGTTCTCACAGCGTCAAGATAGCGTCACTTTCTGCTAAATCAATGCCGTTTCCGCATGTCGGTGCAGCCGCTGCCCCCCTCCGAGGATCTGGTGGAAGCGGAAGGTCCCGTTGTTCTGAATGCCGCGGTGCCCCGGGATGTGCCGGGGCACCGCGTGCTGGCTTAGGAGAGGCGGACCGGCAGGGGAGTGGCGCCGAGGCTGGAGACCTCGACCTTGGTGCGGGTCTTCGTGGTGAAGCCCGGCTTGGAGACCGTCAGTGAGTAGGTGCCTACGGGTGCGGGTAGCCGGTAGTAGCCGTTGGTGTCGGTTGTGCCGGTGATGCCGCCGCCGGCGTCGACCGTGGCTGCGGGGATGGCGGCGCCGGCGGTTGTGGTGACCCGGCCGATGATGATCGGCGCGCTTACCGCGCTCGCGCCGATGTTGACTGTCAGCACGGTGTAGGAGTGTGCGGGGAAGTTGTAGTCGAAGGTCGCCCCGACTCCGGTGATGGTGCTGGTGGCCGTCTGGATCAGGGTCGGATTCTGCCAGGTGTTCTGGTCCAGGTATCCGGCCGAGTTGACGGTGCTCACGGTCGCGGTGGAGCCGATGGTTCCGGCTCCGGTCAGATTGATGGTGGAGGTCTGGATGGCGGACGGGTCCCGGTTGATCACCGAGATGTAGAGCTTCGTCCCGTCCGCTGATCGGGTGGAGGTGATGTCCAGCATCGGGATGTTGGTGCGCGCCGGCAGGTTGCCCAGGGCCGGTGCGTTGTACGTCGGTCCGCTCAGGGTGGTCGGCAGCAGGAGCGGGCCGTGCCGGTCGGCGACCAGTTTCTGCACCAGGTAGCCGGGGGTGACGAAGCTGCCCCGGTTGGCCAGGCGGATGGCGCTGCCGTCCCAGAAGTTGACCAGGGCCGAGGCCGCGTTCAGTTCGTTGACGTCGGCTCGGCGCATGAACAGGTTGAGCAGCCCGGCCTCCTGCAGGGCGCCTTCCACGGTGCGGGTACGGCGATGCTCCTCGTTGAAGTACATCGCATTGTGCTCCGTTACGGCGATCTTGATGTCCCGGCCGCCGCCGCTGGCGAGGATCGTGTCGGTGGCGGTGTTCATGCGGTCCGCGATCACCGCCGGCGCGCCGACGGACGCCTGGTAGACGGCCGTGCTGTCGTACTGGCCCGGCAACGGCTGCGGGCTGTAGTAGTGGATGGACAGGTGATCCATCCGGCTGCCCGACGTGGTCAGGACCGTGGTGTTCCACGCCTGGTCGTTGTTGGTGCCGTCACCGCCTTCGGCGATGAACGCGATCGTCGCGTCCTTGGCCGCCATGGCGTCGCGGAAGGTGTTGTAGCTGGCGGCGTAGTTGGCCGCGCTGGTCCAGCCGGGGGTCCACGACCCCCACACCTCGTTGCCGATCTCCCACGTGCGCACCGCCCACGGCTGGCTGCGTCCGTTGGCCGCCCGCTGCGCGCCGTACGGCGTGCCGGTCGAGCCGTTGGTGTACTCGACCCAGTTGGCCGCGGTCGTCGCGGTTCCCCTGCCCCAGTTGACGTTCAGGTAGACCGGGATGCCCAGCGCCTCGCCGAGCCCGAGGATCTCGTCGGTGCCGACGTCGTTGGTCATCCAGAGCGCGTCCCACTGGTTGTAGTGCATCGGCGGGCGGTTGTCGCGGGGGCCGATGCCGTCGGTGAAGGTGTAGCTGTCGGCGATGATGCCGCCTGGCCAGCGGATCGCGCCGGGCTTGAGCGCGGTCAGGTGATCCACGAAGTCTTTACGCCAGCCCCCGAGGGTGACCTCCACGGGGTCGAGCGGCATGACGCTGACCATGTCGATCCACAGCGTGCCGGTGCTCGCCGTACCGATGAAGAGCTTGGCGTAGGGGTCGGTGGTCGACGGGGTGACGGTGGCGGTGAACTTGGTCCAGCCCGCGCCGACGCCGCTGAAGGTGGTGCTCGCGTAGGCCGGGTAGGACGGGCTGTCGCCGATGTCCGGTCCGAGGGTGACCGTCACGGGTGTGCTCAGCCCGGACTGCTTGAGATAGGCGCTGACCTGGTACGACCGGCCGGTGGTCACCGCGATGGCGCCCTGGCTGACGCCCTTGCGGCCGGTGGTGTGCTGGGTGATGTCGACGCGTTGCGCGTAGGCGCCGTTGAAGCCGGACCGGTCCTGTGAGTAGGTGGCCTGGTCGGCGTGGCCGTCCTCGGTCCAGCCGTCGGTGCGCCACCAGGTCAGGTAGTCCCATCTGGTGACCGAGGTGCCGAAGCCGTACAGGAAGGCGGAGTAGTCGCCGTTGGGGACGGCCGCGGTGTTGGTGAGGCTGTGCACCAGCCGGCCGTTGGCGAAGAAGTTCACGTTCCTGCCGGTGCCGTTCCACCGCCCGACCTCGATCCTCAGCACGGCGGGCAGGCTGATCGCGGCGCCCGTCCACGGGGTCACGCCGTCACCGAACACGCGCAGGGTGCCGGCCTCGACGCCGAACTCGACGTATTTCGAGAAGTCGCCGCGCCCTGTTCCGCCGTAGATGTTGAGCAGGCCGTTGACGCCGGTGACGGAGTCGAGCTTGGCTTCGACCGTGTAGTCGTAGACGTCGCTCTCGCCGACCGGCGCGGACATGATGCCGTAGCGGCTGCTGGCGGCCCCGTTGATCACCAGCTGGCTGTTGGACATGCTGGACGTGCCCCAGCCTCCGGCGAGGGTGGAGTTGGTCCAGGCCGCGCTGATGCCGGGCCCGCCTTCGAAGTGGTTGTCCCAGCGGTCGAGCATGTGCACCTGGCGGACGTTCACGTAGTCCCAGCTGGTGGTCGAAGCGCCGAAGCCGTACAGGAAGAGCCGGAAGTCCGGTGCGGGCACGTCGAAGCGGGTGGCCAGTTCATGCACCTTCACGCCGTTGACGAAGAACCTGAAGAGCCGACCGTTAGACCAATAAGGACTGATCTGTACGGTGAATGTGGCCGGCAGGCTGACAGCGGAGCCGGTGAAGTTGCCGGTGCCGTCGCTGGTGAAGACGCGGGCGACGCCACCTTCAACCCCGAATTCCATAAATTTCGTGAAATCTCCGGCGCCTGTGCCGCCGTAGATGTTGAGGAGACCGTTGACGCCGCTGACGCTGCTCAGCCGGGCGTCGATCGTGGTCCAGTCGACCGCGCTGTTGCGGATGTGGTCGGAAAGCACGCCGTACCGGGAGTTCGCGCCGCCGGTCACGGTGACCTTGCCGGCGGAGACGGAGACCGATCCGTTCGTGGCGCCTTCGAGCCTGGTGGGCGTCCAGCGCGGGGAGAGCGTCGTTCCTTCGAAGGCGTCATAGGTGGCGTCCGGGGTCTGCGCCAGATAGTCGGCGGTGACGGTGCCCGTCCAGCCGTACAGGAAGGCACGGTAGGTGCCCGGCAGCATGGTGAAGCCGGAGAGGGTGTGCACCAGGGTGCCGTTGTAGAAGAAGTTGAGGGTACGCGCCGAGCCCGCCAGCCCCGAGACGTCGATCCGCAACGTCGCCGGTGTGGTCGCCGCGCCCCCGACCCAGGTGGGTTGCCCGTCGGCGAACACCTTGAGCGACCCGCCCTCGATGGCGAGTTCGGCGAAATGACTGAAGTCCCCGGCGCCGGTGCCGCCGTAGACGCTCAGGACCGCGTTCGTGCCGCTGTACGAGACGATCTTCGTCTCGACGCTGACGGTCGCATACCGGGTGTCCGGCACCGTGTTGCTCATGATGCCGAACCGGCCGGGCGTGCTGCCCGCCACCGCGACGTTCCCGCCGGAGACCGTGACGGTTCCGGCGGGCGCGGTGTCCAGGCTTAGCGGCTGCCATTTCGAAGCGTCGAGCGTGGTGCCGGTGAATCCGTCGTAGAGGGTGCTGCGCGCGGAGGAGACCCGCTCGGTTTCGAACGAGCGGTCCTTGACCCGTTCGGCCCAGGACTCGTTCATCCCGTCGGTCGCCCATTCCATCATCTGGCCGGTAACCCCGGGCTGGACCACGCCGACGGGTGCGGAGGCGTCGATGGAGATGGTGTTGGCGCCGGCGGCGCTGGCCGAGCCGGGCACGGCTGCCGACATCGCGACGATGCATAAGATGAGTAGGGTTCTTAATAAATAGCGGGTGCGCATGGCCGACTCCTTCGGAGTGATTCAGGCGATGGGCTGAGCTAGCCGGAGCATGGTCCAGGAGGCCGGCGGCAGCGGAGCCGTCAGCAGGTGGGAGCCGTCGATGGCGGCACCGGTACCGCCGCGCGGCGCGACCCGCTCGGGCGCGTCCGCGGAGTTGCCTTCGAGCAGCTCGCCGGGAACGCCGCCCAGCACGAGGTGCTCGACGATCCGCAGCCCGGGCAGGGCGCGCAACGCGGCATCGAGCAGGACGGTCTCGGTCTCGCTGCGATTGACGGCGAAGATGGTGACCTGGCCGCTTTCGGCATCATGGGTGGCGACGACATCGGCGACCGGAACGTCGCCGTGCTGGGCCGTGTCGTAGGCAGGCGTGATCGGCTCGACGCGCAGCACCTCGCCGCGCGCGTGCCGGGCGGTGAGCGCGAACGGGTAGAAGGTGGTCTGCCGCCAAGCCGGGCGATCGGGTTCGGCGCGGATGGGCGCGATGATGTTGACCAGCTGGGCCAGGCAGGCGACGCCCACCCGGTCCGCGTGCCGGAGCAGGCTCATCATCAGCGATCCGACGACGACCGCGTCCTCGGTCGTGTACTCGTCCTCGATGAGCCGGGGGGCCTGCGCCCACTCCAGGTTGGTGTATCCGGCGAAGCGGCTCTCGTACCAGATGTTCCACTCGTCGAACGAGAGCATCAGCTTGCGCCGGGACCGCTTCTTCGCCGCGACGTGATCCGCGGTCGCCACCACGCCCTCGATGAAGCGATCCATCGCCACCCCGGACGCCAGGAAGCTCGCCCGGTCATCGCCGGCCTTCTCGAAGTAGGCGTGCAGCGAGATGTAATCCACATGATCGAAGGTGTGATCGAGGATCGTCGCCTCCCACGAGCCGAACGTGGGCATGCGGTCGTTCGAGCTGCCACAGACCACGAGCTGGACGCTGGGATCCACCTGCCGCATGGCCTTCGCGGTCTCCGCCGCCAGCGCGCCGTAGGCGTCCGCGCTCTTGTGCCCGACCTGCCACGGCCCGTCCATCTCATTGCCCAGGCACCACAGCTTGATGCCGTACGGCTCCGCCACCCCGTGCGACACGCGCAGGTCCGACCAGTAGGTGCCACCGGGGTGGTTGGCGTACTCGAGCAGGTCACAGGCTTCCTGAATGCCGCGCGTGCCCAGGTTGACCGCCATCATGGGCTCCACCTCGGCGCGGCGCGCCCAGGTCATGAACTCGTTGAAGCCGAACTCGTTGGTCTCAACCGACCGCCAGGCGAGGTCCAGCCGTCGCGGGCGCTGTTCCACCGGGCCGACGCCGTCCTCCCAGCGGTACCCGGAGACGAAATTCCCGCCGGGGTAGCGGATCACGGTCACCCCCAGCTCGCGGCTCAGCTTCAGCACATCCAGCCGCAGGCCGTCGATGTCGGCCTCCTCATGGCCGGGCTCGAAGATTCCGCCGTAGACGCATCGGCCCATGTGCTCGACGAAGGAGCCGAACAGGCGCGGGTTGACGGTGCCGATCCGGAACGCGGGATCGAGCGTGACGTGGCAAGTGAGCACGGATATTCCTGTCGTTGATTATTTGAGGCCGGTGGTGGCGATGCCCTGCACGAAGAATCGCTGGGCGAGCAGGAAGGCCACGGCCAGCGGGGCCAGGGAGATGGCGGCGCCGGCCATGAGCGCGGCGTGGTCGACGCCGGACTGGCTGGAGAAGAGGGTCAGCGCGGACGGCAGCGTCCGCATCTCGATCGTGCTGGAAACGACCAGCGGCCAGAGGAAGTCGTTCCACAGCGCCATGAACTGGATGACGAACAGCGACGCCAGCGCGGGTTTCGCCAGCGGCATGATCACCCGCCAGTAGATCTGGAATGAATTGGCCCCGTCGATGTGCGCGGCCTCGTCGAGTTCGCGGGGGAGCGTCAGGAAGAACTGGCGCAGCATGAAGATGCCGAGCGCGCTGGTCGCCCTGGGGATGATCAGACCTTGGAAGGTGTTGAGCCAGTCCAGATCGAAGAGCGTCAGGAACACGGGGATCAGCGTCACCTGGAACGGCACCATCAGCGTGGCCAGGATCAGCAGGAAGATCGCCTGACGGCCGCGGAACCGCAACCGCGCGAGGGCGTATCCCGCGAGCGAATCCAGGAAGACCAGGATCACGGTCGTCCCGCCGGCGAACACGAACGTGTTGACCACCAGCCGCACGAACGGCAACTGGGTGAGCACCGCGTGGTAACCGTCCAGGCTGACCGTGCTCGGCCACAGCTGGGCGGGATCGGCGTAGAGGTCGGCCGGTGTGCGCAGCGACACGCCCACCATCCACACGAACGGCAGGATCGTCGCCAGCGCCGCGACGATCAGCACCAGCCACGAGGCGGCCGCCGCCGTGCGCCGGAGCCCGCGCGCCACCCCGGACCGGGCGTCAGCCGCCATCGTGACTCCTCGCGATCCGAAGCTGGATCATCGACACGATCAGGATCAGCACGAAGAGCACCCAGGCGATGGCGCTCGCGTATCCCAGCCGGAACTCGACGAAGCCGCGCTGGTAGAGATAGGCGACGATGGACTCGGTGTGAAACAGCGGCCCGCCCCCGGTCATCACATAGACCAGGTCGAAAAGCTGGAGCGAGGTGACCGTCGCGATGACCGTGGTGAACAGCAGCGCGGGCCGCAACTCCGGCAGGATCACCGCTCTGAACTGGTGCCACCGGCCCGCGCCATCCAGTTTGGCCGCTTCGATCAGCTGATCCGGAACGCCTTGCAGCGCGGCCAGCAGCACGATCATGCTGAAGCCGACGCCCTTCCAGATCCCGACGCCCATGACCGTGACCAGCGCCAGACCGGTGTCGGTGAGCCAGCCGGGGCCGGTCGTGCCGGCCTTCTCCAGCCACGCGTTGACCAGGCCCACCTGCGGATCGAGCAGGAACTTCCAGACCACGCCGACCACCGCGAACGACGCCACCGTCGGGAAGAAGAACGCTGACCGCAGCAGCGACGACAACCACGTGGTACGGCGCAGCCACATCGCCAGCGCCAGCCCGGCCACCACCTGCCCGGCCACCGTCACCAGGGTGTAGACCCCGGTGACGGTCAGCGCGTTGCGAAACCGCTCGTCGGCGAACAGTTCGAGGTAGTTGCCCAGGCCGACCCATTCGTGGGTCTCCTCGCCGACCGTCCAGTCATGCAGGCTCATCCAGCCGGAGCGCAGGATCGGCTCCGCGATGAAAACCGCGATGATCAGCAGGCTGGGCGCCAGATACATGTACGCGGGGTTCAACCAGCGCCGCCCGGTGAGCGTGGCCGTCGTCATCGTGCGGTGACTTCGTGTTTTCCGCACAGGCGATCCCTCCGTCTTGGTATGGTTCTGGTGTTCGGACGGGAGGGCGATAACCAAGCCGGTCTGTCCGGGCTTACCGCCGGGCTGGCGGGATGTGAAGCCTGTGGAGGCCACGTAAGACCGGTCGCACACCCTCGGGTGCGTGTGGGCAGTCGCCGGTGAAGCAGGAAGATCCAGCCTGTGAGGGTTGGAATCCCCCGGATTTATCCGTGGGGAGGAAGTCAATCCCGATTCCTTTCAGGATGCGGTCCGGTCCACCGCGAGCAGGCGGTGGACCGGAAGCTTCGGCTACGCCGTACAGCCGGTGATTTGGTTGATCGCCTCGGCGGCGGCCTGCGCCGCCGCCTCGACCGGCTCACCTCGCGTGATCTTGCCGATCAGTGGCACGTAGACGTCCGCGTCGATCTTCGGCGAGGTGGGCAGCCCGGGCAGGTAGAGCCGGGCGTGCGGCAGTCCCGCCGCGAAGGGCGCCACGACCGGGTTGCTCGACGTCACATCGGTGCGCACGGGCGGGAAGCCCGAGGCGTCGGAGAAGGCCGCCTGCGCGGTCTTCCCGGTCCACCAGCTCAGGAATTCCAGCGCCTGCGCCTTGTGCTTGGTCGACTTGCCGACCGCCAGCGGCACCGTCGACGCCAGCGTCACGGGACCCCCGGCGCCCACCGGGACCGCGGCGATCCCGAGGTCGATCCCGGCCTCCTTGAAGCCGGCCGCGGCCCACGGACCGTTGATCTCCATCGCCGCCTTCTTCGCCGAGAACAGCGTGTCCGCGTCGGCGCCCGTCTGGCCGATCGGGCTCACCTTGTCCTTCACGACCAGATCGGCCCAGGTTGTCAGGGCCTGCACGCTCGCGGGCTGGGCGATCGTCGCGCAGCCCTTCGCGTCGACGATGTCGCCGCCGTTCATCCACTGCAGGATCGGCCACATCTGGATCGTCGCGTGATCGGCCAGCGAGATGCCGTACTGGGTGACCTTGTCGCCCTCGGTCTTGGTGAGCTGCTTGGCCGCCGCGGTGAACTCGTCGGCGGTCTTGGGCTCCTGGAGTCCCGCTTCGGCGAACATCGCCTTGTTGTAGTACAGGACCAGCGTGGCCATGTTCGCCGGGGCCGCGTAGAGCTTGCCGTCGATCGTGAAGGCCGTGTTCACCGCGGCCGGGAAGGTGTCGGCGTTCAGCTTGCCGTCCCCGGCGCCCACCGCCTCGTCCAGCGGGAGCAGCGAGTTCGTCTTGACGTAGTTGAACAGCACGCCGGGGTCGAAGTTCGGCGTCGCCAGATCGGGCCCCTGGCCGGTGGCCCAGGCGCCGGGGAGCTTCTGGGCGATGGCGTCCCACGGCTGCACGTCCATGGTCACTTTGATCTTGGGGTGGCTCGCGTTGAACTGCTTGACCAGGTTTTCGTAGGCGGGGCGGTCCGGGCCCGTGAAGCCGGTCCAGAGGCTCAGCTCGACCACCGCGTCGGGGTCGGAGCTCGTGTCGGCCGATCCGCATCCCGCCGCCAGGAGGATTCCGGCGACGAGGGCGGTGCCAATTTTCAGCGAGGATCTCATGAGGTTGACCTTCCGTCCCAGCTCAGCACCGGGGGGATTCGTACGGCACAGCGCGGCTGAGCCGGATCAGATCGGTGTTGCGGCCGCCTGACCCGCGCTAACCTGTTTCGCCCGGGTCGGGCTGAGGACATGTTCCATCGTTGGAACGACGTTGTAAACACCTCTGTTCAGTTCTGTTACATCGTTGTATCGTCGAGCCTGACGGAGCCCCCCCAGGTGAGGATCATCGATGGCCGTGACATTGAAGGACGTCGCCGCGCGCGCCGGCGTCTCGGTCAAGACCGCGTCGAATGTGGTCAATGGCTACTCCTTCGTCGCCGCCGACAACCGCCGCCGGGTTCAGGAAGCCATCGAGCAACTCGGCTACGTGCCCAACATCGGCGCGCGCAATCTCCGGCGAGGTCGCACGGGATTCCTCACGCTCGCCGTACCTGAGCTGACCAACCCCTACTTCGCCGAGCTCTGCGGGCTCGTCATGACCGCGGCCGCCCGGCACGACTGGACCGTGCTCATCGAGCAGACCGCGGGCGCCCGCGAGCGCGAGCTCGCCGTCATCAACGCCGCCCACCGATCGCTGGTGGACGGCGTCATCCTCAGCCCGATCGGCATGCATCCCGCGGACCTCGCCACGGACAGCGCCACGAACAGCCCGCTCGTGCTGCTCGGCGAACGGGCTCTCGGGGCCCGCGTCAACCACGTCGCCATCGACAACGTCAAAGCCGCCGAGGTCGCGACCGAGCATCTGATCGGCCTCGGCAGGCGCCGCATCGCGGCGATCGGCGATCAGCCCGGACAGAACGGAACCGCGATGCTGCGACTCGCCGGTTACCGAGGCGCCCTCCGCGCGGCCGGCCTGCCGGACGACCCCGCCCTGACCGTGCCGACGCCCACCTACAGCCGCGCCGAGGGCGCCGGAGCCATGCGCCGCCTCCTCGACGGGCCGAACCCGCCGGACGCGGTCTTCTGCTTCAACGACCTGCTCGCCATCGGAGCGATCAGCGCGGCCCGGGATCGCGGCCTCCGCGTCCCCGCGGACCTGGCCGTAGTGGGGTTCGACGGAATAGAGGAGGGCAATTACAGCGCCCCCCGCCTCACCACCATCGCGCCCGACAAATTAGCCATAGCCGAAGCCGCGATCGACCTCGTCAAGCGACAACTGGACCACGACGGCCAGCAACCACAGGACGTCACGGTCCCGTTCACCCTCGAAATCCACGAGAGCACAGCCCGCTGACCCATCGTTGTACGTCATCTCACTAGAGCGTTTGTCGCGCCCTCGCCGTCCTGGAGCTGTCGAAGAGCAGGCTAGGTCCGGAGGGTTTCGGCGACTTGTTCTGGGGTCAGTCGGTGGGAGCCGACGTAGTACAGGACGGCTCCGGGTGGGAGTTCGGCTTGCCAGCTGGGGTTGACCAGGAGTTGTTCGCCGGTGTGGGCGGCGAGGAGGGTTGCGCCATGTTGTCTGCCGAGGGTGGTCTGGCATTTGTCCACCGAGATCGGGCCGAGGGATTCCGGGAGGCGTACTGAATAGGTGTCGGCGCCGCCGTGGGTCATCAGTTGGGTGTAGATCTCGGTGATGCCTGGGTCTTTGAGTTCTTCGGTGATCATGTGGGGGGTGTGCCACTGGACGCAGCGGAGGTTCTCGTCGACGTAGCGGAGGTGGCGGACGCGGGCGATGTCGCGGAGGGCGACGACCAGGTGGGCGTCCGTCGCGACGTGGTCGGCGGTGATCGCCACGGTCAGGGCCTCGTTGTCGTCGCGGGCGTCTATCAGCACGCTGTATGCGCGGTGGACGCCGGCGCGCTGGAGCACTCCCGCGTCGGTCAGGTCGCCTCGGACGAACTCGACATCCCGGTCGGGCATCGGGTGCGCGCCGACCTCGTCCCAGGCGCAGAGCACGACGCGGGTGGTGCCATCGGCGATGAGTTCGTCCACGATGTGCTCGGTCCGCCCGGGCGTGTAGCCGAGCAGCACGATGTGACCGGAAATATCCACCGTGATGGCTCCTTGCATCCTGCGTCCCTTGGCCTGCTCCAGGCGGGCGGCCAGCCGGGTGAAGACCGTGGTCAGCGTGGCGATCCCGCCCACGATCACGTACGCCCCGACGACGTGCCCGGCGGCTGATTCCGGATAGAGGTCCCCATAGCCGACCGTGGCCGAGGTCACCACGAAATACCACCAGAAATTGCCCGGCTCGACGATCTCGCTTCCCGCGGGCTCGGCCAGGGCCATCAGCGGCCAGCTGGTCACGAACACCACGGTCAGTACCAGTACGGGCGTCCACCAGCTGCCCAGCAGCGTGATCCGGCTGAGCAGACGCGCCACGAAGACCGGCACATTTCCTCCCACGGATCCGTGGAGGTCACCTTAACTGGACAAACCCATAGAAAACAGCCCTCATCTCTGCCGGAGATCGCGGCGAGAGGTGTGCGACGTAGCCATGGCATCTGCAGGTCGCCCGATCAGCGCGATCTGAGTCAGCACGAACGGAGCAACGGGGGTAGCACGATTGGAACGGGCCTGTTTCAGAAGTCGATCAGCGGCTTGGCTCTCGGTCGCGCTGGTTTGTCGTACCCGCCTGGCATGATCGCTTGCTGTCGAGAGCAACCTGGCCTGATCTGATGGGAGTTACAGGCAATGAGTAGTGATGTTGTCCGAGAGCGTGCTGCCCGACCGGAGGATCTCGGTCGGTTCATCCTGGAGCGGCTCAACGCGGGCGACGTTGAAGGGCTAGTGGCGTTGTATGAACCGGACGCGGTACTGGCATTGCCGAATGGCCAGGTCGCCACGGGCAGTGGGGAGATCCGCCAGGCGTACGCACATATAGTCGCTGATAGACCCACCTTCGCGCCTGGACAGCAGCAGCCCACACTGCAGAATGGCGACCTGGCGCTCACGTCGGCGCGCTTGGTCGATGGCGGTGTCACCGTCGAGGTGGCTCGCCGTCAGGCCGACGGGACGTGGTTGTGGGTGATCGACCAGCCAAGCCTTCTGGGGTAGGTCAGAGCCATTCGTTGATGGCGGCGATGGTCACGGTGGCCTCGTATCGGACGGCAAGCTTGTCGTACCTGGTCGCGACGGCCCGGTGGCGTTTGAGCCGGTTGATGCCAGATTCCACGGCGCGACGCTCACGGTAGTCGATCTTGCAGAACCTGGGTGGCCGGCCGCCTCGGCTGCCTCGGTTCTTGCGGTGGCGGACCTGATCGGCCTTCTCCGGGATCGTGCACGCGATGCCGCCCCTGCGCAGGTAGGCACGGTTGCGCGCGAGCCGTACGCCGTATCGGCACGGACCCTGTTGGGACGCTTGCGCGGGCGTCCCGGCCCCAGCCGGGGCACACTGATCCGCTCCAGCACCGGCTGGAACTGAGGAGAATCCCCGCGTTGACCAGCAGTGATGATCAGCGATAACAGCTTCTGGCCCTGCTCGACGGCCAGATGAAGCTTGGTGGTCAGCCCGCCCAGTTCCGGCTGGTACGGCTGCGAATCAGCAGTAGGGCGAGCACCTCGCGGGCGTTGCGCCGCCGCGCGGGCGTCCGGCCGAAGACGGAGACGGCGGCCATGAGGGCGACGACGCCGGCATACAGAAGGGCCCCGCTTCCCACTCTGCGGGAGCTCGTCGTGCGGTTCCAGGAATCAAGGACAGAAAAGGGAGCTGTGGGACATTCTCCGATATGGCTTGGACGCTGATGGGCACGTATCCAAGCCTTGGTGATCGCCCAAGACGCCAGGTCAGGTGGGCAGTTGACGGTCGGGCGCCGTTGCTCTGCCCATCGGCCTCGTGGAGGTGATCAGCCGTTTGGGTTGATCCATAGCTGGATGGCCAGACCAATGCCGATCAGGACTACCAGCCAGCGGAGCAGAGTGGCCGGTAGACGGCGTGCGATGCGGGGGCCGAGCGTGGAGCCGACGAACATGCCCAGTCCCAGAGGAGCGACGGCCGTCCAGTCGACGGGGCCGAAAACGGCGAAGGCGGCGGCGGAGATGAGCGTCCCGGCGCCGATGACCATGTTCTTCAGGGCATTGGCGGTGGCCAGATGGGGCTCGGAGGTGATCAGGAGGAGGGCGAGGGTCATCACGCCGGACCCGGCGCCGAAGTAGCCGTTGTACACCGACATCGCGATCAGTCCCAGCGGAAGGACCACGCCGCCCGCTCCTGACGGATGGCCGCGCTGGTGCCGGGCGGCAAGCCGGGGCTGGGCGAGCAGAGCCAGCGAACCGGCGGCCACCAGGAACGGCACGACGCGGGCGAAGACGCCCGGCGGTGTGGACAGCAGCAGCAGCGAGCCCGCCGCCCCGCCCAGGGCCGACAGCGGCACCCACCGGCGCAGCCATAGCCCGTGGCCGACCAGCTCGGGTTGAGAAGCGAGGGCCGAGCCGGGCCAGCAGGCGACGAGGGCGACGATGTTGGCCACGTTCGCCGACAAGGCGGGAAGACCCACCGCGAGAAGGGCGGGATAGGAGATCAAGGAGGTGATGCCGCCCGCGGTGCCGACCACCCCGGCGAGTAGCCCTGCGCCGGCCAGCAGTGCGATGTCCCCAAGGCCGGTCATGACCGGACCGCCGGGGCTGCGGAGTCGGGTGGGCCGGTCATCGTGGCGCCGAGAATATAGGCCAAGCGTGTCGTTCGGGCGCTGCTGATGATGGTTCGGGGATTTCGGGGGAGAGGGAAGATCCGGCGATGGACCCGTTGGCCACGCCCACGCTGAGCGTCGTCCGCACGGCCGCGAACGTCTGTCTGCGCTCGTCCGCGAATGCACGGCAGGAGTGTCACTTCACCACCATGGAGTTCCACGCGAGGGCGGCCAACGTCCTCCGATTGTTCGGCGCTGGGGGCAACTCAGAAGCACAGGCTGGAGTCAGCGGGAAAGGAGAGCGTCGGCGATGGCGAGATGGGTCGGGTCCTTGGCCGGGTTCCCGTCTTCGATGTCCCAGAGGGCGTCCTGGAGAATGCGGCCGAGTGTCCAGCCGACCGCACGTCCCCGATCCAGGCCCAGCATCTCGGTCATGAGATCAAACCGTTTCAGCACGGATGTCCGGATATTTCCGGTGGCTTGCACGTCGTCCCAGCGGTTGTGTAGCGCGGGCAATAGTTCGAATCCAGGATCCCCGGCCAGCGGCTTGGGGTCGATCGCCAGCCATGGCTCGCGCTGCCCGGCCAGCACGTTTCCGTAGTGCAGATCCCAGTGCAGGAGCCGATCGCCGGGCTCCCCGGCCACTTCCCGTACGGCTCCCGCAAGAACCTCCAGCCACCGCCGATCATCGGCCCCGACCACCGCCTCCGGTACGGCGGCCAGCATGCCGGCGGCGATATCGCCCAGACTCCGCAACCCCGCCGGCGCGGGCACGGAAACGAGCCGAGCCAGCAACCCGGTCAGGATCTCGAGCGCCTCCCACGAATCCGGCAGGCTCTCCAGCGATCTCCCCCCATCGAGCCGCTCAAGCAGCAGCGACCCACTGGCCGGATCCTCGTCGAGCAGCAGCACCGCGCCGTCTCCCGCCCACGCCCGCAGCACCGGCCCTTCACCCCGGGTCTCCTCGGTGACCGGCTGCAGCTTGAGCGCCGCCGGACTCCCATCGGCCCGCAGGACAGGGAGCACGAGCGCGATGACCCCGTGCATCGCGCCCCCGTCCACCCGCAGCCCCCAGCGCTCAAGCATTCGCTCGGCCAAGCCAGGCAGCGAGGCAGTCCACGCGGGCCCCGCGTCCCGCTCGTAGCGGACATGCAGGGCCGCCAGCGTGGGCGGTACCACGATCTCCAGCTCAGCTCACCCGGGCCAGGGTGACGATCGGGATCGTCCGGCCCGCCTTCTGCTCGTGTTCGAGGAAGAACGGGTACTGCTCGGTGATCGACCGCCAGAGCCGGGCGCGCTCCTCGCCCTCGGCCGGGCGGGCGGTGGCGATGTAGACCTCCGCGCCCGCCTCGACGGTGACCGTGGGCTGGGCCAGCAGGTTGCGATACCACTCCGGTGGTTCGGTGGCGCCCGCGTTCGAGGCGAGGACCACCAGGTGGTCGCCGTCGGGGACGTACATCATCGGAGTGGTGTGCGGGCGGCCGGTGACGCGGCCGCGGGTGGTGAGCAGGAGGAGCTGGCGGCCCGCGAAGGAGCCGCCGCCCCTGGCGGCCCGGAAGTCGTCGATGGTCCGTGTATTGATCACGCGCATATCGTCCATGACCGAAATAATCACCAGAAATCCTGCCATCATGTGTCAGCTACCGGATCTTCCAGGTAAAAGCGTGCCTGACAAGCGTACGTCTCACAAGCTGAGACGCCAGAGTTCGTTTATAGTTCAAACTATTGACGGGGGCTTGGCGGCTGTGTGAATCTCTCGGCAGTTCCATGCACGCGCTGGGCGGACGGTCAGGGTCCCCACCTGATCGTGCATGGCGGTTAACCATTTCCGAGGGAGACCGTCCATGCGAAGAAAGCTTCTCAGCATGCTCGCGCTCGTCGCCGTGGCCCTGGTCACGGTGGTCGTGCGAAACGCGCCGGCGGGTGCCGCCGCGTCCGACCCGTACAACTTCAAGAACGTGCGGATCGACGGTGGCGGCTTCGTGCCGGGCATCGTCTTCAACCAGACGGAACAGCACCTGATCTACGCGCGCACCGACATCGGCGGCATGTACCGCTGGGACCAGGCCGGCCAGAGCTGGAAGCCGCTGCTCGACTGGGTCGGGTTCACCAACTGGGGCTACAACGGCGTCGACAGCATCGCCACCGACCCGGTGCAGACGAACCGTGTGTACGCCGCCGTCGGCATGTACACCAACAGCTGGGATCCGAACAACGGCGCGATCCTGCGCTCCACCAACAAGGGTGACTCCTGGTCGGTCACCCCGCTGCCGTTCAAGATGGGCGGCAACATGCCGGGCCGCGGCATGGGCGAGCGGCTGGCCGTCGACCCGAACCGGAACAGCACGCTCTACATGGGCGCGCCCAACGGGAACGGGCTGTGGCGGAGCCTCGACTTCGGCGCCACCTGGGCGAAGGTGACCTCCTTCCCGAACGCCGGCAACTACGCCTCGGACCCGAGTGACCCGAACGGCTATGGCACCCACCAGCCGGGCGTCGTCTGGGTGACGTTCGACAAGCGCACCGGCACCTCCGGCAACGCCACCCAGACCATCTACGTGGGCGTGGCCGACAAGCAGAACACGGTCTACCGGACCACCAACGGCGGCACCAGCTGGGAGCGGGTGGCCGGGCAGCCGACCGGCTACATCGCCCACAAGGGCGTGCTCGACACCGTCAACGGCTACCTCTACCTGGCCACCAGCGACACCGGCGGCCCCTACGACGGTGCGAAGGGCGACGTCTGGCGGTACGCCACCGCCACCGGCACCTGGACCCAGATCAGCCCGATCCCGTCCAGCAGCGCCGACGACTACTTCGGCTACAGCGGCCTGACCATCGACCGGCAGAACCCGGGCACGATCATGGTGTCCACCCAGATGTCCTGGTGGCCAGACGTGATCTTCTTCAGGTCCACCGACAGCGGCGCGACCTGGACCCGGGTGTGGGACTTCACCTCCTACCCGAACCGGAGCTTCCGCTACAAGATGGACATCACCTCGGCGCCGTGGCTCACCTTCGGGTCGAACCCGCAGCCGCCGGAGGTCACGCCCAAGCTGGGCTGGATGGTCGAATCGCTGGAGATCGACCCGTTCAACGGCAACCGCTTCATGTACGGCACCGGCGCGACCATCTACGGCAGCACCGACCTGAAACTCTGGGACACCGGCGGCCAGTTCACCATCAAGCCGATGGTGAAGGGGCTGGAGGAGACCGCCGTACTCGACCTGATCAGCCCGCCGTCCGGCGCGGCGCCGCTGGTCAGCGGCCTGGGTGACATCGGCGGCTTCCGGCACACCAACCTGGACGCGGTGCCGCCGATGATGTTCACGGCGCCCACCTTCACCTCGACCACGTCGCTGGACTACGCGGAGACCAACCCGAGCGTGATGGTCAGGTCGGGCAACTTCACCGACTCCGACCGGCCGAACGACAGCCATGTGTCCTTCTCCACCGACGGCGGCGCGAACTGGTTCCAGGGCGGCGAGCCGGGCGGCGTCAACAACGGCGGCACGGTGGCCGCGGCGGCCGACGGCAGCAGGTTCGTCTGGGCGCCAGGCGACAGCGGCATCCAGGTCGTGTACTCGGTCGGGTTCGGCAACTCGTGGCAGACCGCGACGGGCGTGCCGGCCAACTCGCGGATCGAGTCGGACCGGGTGAATTCGCAGAAGTTCTACGCCTTCTCCAACGGCCGGTTCTACGTCAGCACCAACGGCGGCGCGGCCTTCACGGCGACGGCGGCGACCGGCCTGCCGACCACCGGCCGGTTCAAGGCGGTGCCCGGACGGGAGGGTGACATCTGGCTGGCGGGCGGCACGGGCGCGACCTACGGCCTGTGGCACTCCACCAACTCGGGTGCGTCCTTCACCAAGCTGGCGAATGTCCAGGAAGCGGACAACGTCGGCTTCGGGCGGGCGGCTCCGGGGCAGAGCTATCCGGCGCTGTTCACCATCGCCAAGATCGACAACGTGCGCGGCGTGTACCGGTCGGACAACTCGGGCGGCACCTGGGTGCGGATCAATGACGACGCCCACCAGTACGGCAACATCGGCGAGGCGATCACCGGCGACCCGCGCACATACGGGCGGGTCTACCTGGGCACCAACGGCCGCGGCATCATCTACGGCGACCGCACGGGCGCGAACCCGTCGCCCTCGCCGTCGCCCAGCCCGTCCCCCAGCCCATCGCCCAGCCCCAGTCCCTCGCCGTCTCCGTCCCCCTCTCCGTCCCCGTCTCCGTCGCCGAGCCCCAGCCCGGGCGTCGGCAAGGCGTGCACCGCGACGTACGCGATCACGAACACGTGGCCGGGCAACTTCAGCGCCACAGTGACCGTTCGCAGTAGCGGCACGGTGGCCATCACCGGCTGGCAGGTCCGCTGGGCGTACGCGAACGGCCAGACGATCCAATCGCTGTGGAACGGCGCTCACACCCAAAGCGGGGCGAACGTCACGGTGAACAACATGAGTTACAACGGCAACCTCAACCCGAACGCGACAACAACGTTCGGGTTCAACGCCGCCGCGCCGGGCACCAACAACGTCCCCAACCCGGTGACCTGCACGGCTCTCTGATTCTGGAGGTTCCTCCGGCCTCCAGTCCGGGATGGCTCCCGCCGCCCGCCCAGCGGCGGGAGCCATACCATTACCCGCATGGCGATCGGCGTTTACGTCGCGGCGAGCGACGCCAGGAGCAACAAGGGCGCGGTCGCCCTCGGACTGATCGAACTGCTTTCCCGGCAGGTGGGCGTGGTCGGCGTCTACCGGCCGGTGGTTCGGGCCGGTGCCGAGGACAACCTCATCAACACCGCCCGGATCCGCTTCAAAATGGATTTGTCGTACGAAGTCTGTGCTGGCGTCACCTACGAGGACGTGCACGCCGACCCCGAGCAGGCCATCGACGACATCGTGGCCGGATACCGCGCGGTCGCGGCCCGCTGCGCGGCGGTCGTCGTGATCGGCACCGACTACACCGACGTCGGCGCGCCCACCGAGTTCGAGTTCAACGCCCAGATCGCCGCCAACCTGGGCACACCCGTGCTCAACGTGGTCACCGGCCTGCGGCGGACCCCGGAGGAGATCGCCGCCGCCGTCGAGCTGTCGGCGAAGGAGCTCGCCGAGGAGCACACCTTCGGCATCGCGGTCGTGGTCACCCGGGTCGATCCGGCGCGATTGGGTGAGGTGGCGGAAGCCGTACAGGACTGCCCGACTCCGGTCTGGGTCCTCCCGGAGGTCGCGAGGCTGTCGGCGCCCACGGTCGCGGACCTGCTGGCCGGTTGCGGCGGCACCCTGTTCCTCGGCGACGAGCAGCAGCTGGGCCGCGAGGTCGGCGGCCTGATGGTCGGCGCGATGACGCTCCCCCACATCCTGGAGCGCCTCACCGAGGGCGTCGCGGTGATCACCCCCGCCGACCGCGCGGCCGCCCTGCTCCCCGGCCTGCTGGCCGCGCACAACGCCGACACCTTCCCCGCCCTGTCCGCGATCATTCTCAACGGCGGCATGCTGCTCCCCGAGCCGGTGCTGCGGCTGCTCACCGGCATGGACATCAGCCTCCCCGTGATCACCACCCCCGGCGACACCTTCGAGACCGCCACCCGCCTCTCCCGGGTCGAAGGCCGCTTCACCCCCGACGCCGACGGCAAGATCGACACCGCGCTCGGCCTGTTCGCCGCGCACGTGGACGGCTCGGCCCTGCTCGACCGCCTGCACGTGACCCCCGCGACCGTGGTCACGCCGCTCATGTTCGAATACGACCTGCTCGAACGCGCCCGCGCCGACCGCCGCCACATCGTGCTCCCCGAAGGCGCGGAACCCCGCATCCTGCGCGCCGCCGACATCCTGCTCCGGCGCGGCGTCGCCGACCTCACCCTGCTCGGCGACGAGCGCGAGATCCGCTCCCAGGCCGCCCGGCTGGGCCTGGACCTGGGCGAAGCCCGCGTGCTCAGCACCTTCGACCCCGAACTCCGCGAACGCTTCGCGGTCGAGTACGCGCGCCTGCGCGCCCACAAGGGCATCACCGTCGAGCGAGCCCGCGACACCGTCACCGACGTGTCCTACTTCGGCACCCTGATGGTGGGCCTCGGCCTGGCCGACGGCATGGTCTCCGGCTCGATCCACACCACCGCGCACACCATCCGCCCGTCCTTCGAGATCATCAAAACCCGCCCCGGCGTCGGCGTGGTCTCCAGCGTGTTCTTCATGTGCCTGGCCGACCGCGTCCTGGTGTACGGCGACTGCGCCGTGGTCCCCGACCCGACCGCGGACCAGCTGGCCGACATCGCGATCTCCTCGGCGGCCACGGCGGCCAGGTTCGGGGTGGAGCCCAGGGTGGCGCTGCTGTCGTACTCGACCGGCGAGTCCGGCGCGGGACCCGAGGTGGAGAAGGTGCGCGCGGCCACCGCGATGGTCCGCGAGCTGCGGCCGGACCTGCCGGTGGAGGGCCCGATCCAGTACGACGCCGCCGCCGAGCCGAGCGTGGCCAGGACCAAGATGCCCGGCAGCCAGGTGGCCGGACGGGCGACGGTGTTCGTCGTGCCGGACCTCAACACCGGGAACAACCTGTACAAGGCCGTGCAGCGGAGCGCGGGGGCGGTCGCGGTCGGGCCGGTGCTGCAGGGGTTGCGCAAACCGGTCAACGACCTGTCGCGAGGGGCGACCGTGCACGACATCGTCAACACCGTGGCGATCACCGCGATTCAGGCGCAGGGAGAATGATGGACGTCCTGGTGCTCAACAGCGGGTCGTCGTCGATCAAGTATCAGCTGCTGGACATGGACACGCGGCGGCGGCTGGCGACCGGCCTGGTGGATCGGATCGGGGAGCGGTCCGGGCGGCTGATCCACAACGGCGAGGACGTGGGCGCCGACGGTTTCGCCGATCATGAGGCTGGGCTGCGGGCGGTGCTGGACGCGTTCGCCGCGCGAGGGCCCGCGCTGGATCAGGTTGGCGCGGTCGGGCATCGGGTGGTGCACGGGGGCAGCCGGTTCGCGCGGCCAGAGTTGATCGACGACGAGGTGGAGGCGGCGATCGAGGAGCTGATCCCGCTCGCGCCGCTGCACAATCCGGCGAATCTGGAGGGGATCCGGGTCGCCAGGCGGGCGTTTCCCGCGCTTCCGCACGTGGCCGTTTTCGACACGGCCTTCCATCAGACGCTGCCACCGGCGGCATATACGTATGCGGTGCCCGTTGAGTGGGATGTCCGCAAATATGGCTTTCACGGGACGTCGCATGCGTACGTCTCCCGGAAGGCCGCCGAACTGCTCGGACGGCCGTACGAGGAGGTCAACACGATCGTCCTGCACCTGGGCAACGGCGCGAGCGCGACGGCGGTCCGGGGCGGGCGGAGCGTGGACACCTCGATGGGCCTGACGCCGCTGGCCGGGCTGGTCATGGGCACCAGATCCGGGGACGTCGACCCCGGAGTGCTGCCCTACGTCGCGCGGCTGACCGGACTCACCCTCGACGAGATCGACTCCGCCCTCAACCGGGAGAGCGGCCTGCGCGGGCTCGCCGGGGCCAACGACCTGCGCGAGGTCTGGCGCAAGGCCGACGACGGCGACCCGGACGCCCGCCTGGCCATGGACGTCTACACCCACCGCATACGCGGATATATCGGCAACTATTACGCCGTCCTCGGACATGTAGACGCGATCGTGTTCACGGCGGGCGTCGGGGAGAACGACCCGCGGACCCGCGAACTCGCCCTCACCGGCCTCGACCGCCTCGGCATCACGATCGACCCCGCCCGCAACACCGCGCGCTCCGCCCAGGCCCGGACGATCTCCAAGGACGGCTCCGAGGTGACGGTCCTGGTGATCCCGACCGACGAGGAGTTGGAGATCGCCGAACAGACCGTCAATACTGCGGGCGTAGGGAGAACTCCTCCGCATTGATGAGGAGCCCGGAAGATCCCGCTGGTTATCGTAGGTGTGGGGGTGAACCGTGTCGACTACCGAGAACGCGCAGGAACAGGGACGGACCGAGAGCGGGGAGGAGGCGAAACTAGCGGAATACACGCGCAACGGAGAGGCCAGGGGGCCGATGAAGTGGCTCGATCGGTGGCGCTCCACCGCGGCCGGCCGGCTGACGCTGAAGATCATCGTCGGCGTCATCGGCGGCGCCATGGTGATCGGCGGCCTGATCATGGTCCCGTTCCCCGGCCCCGGCTGGCTGATCGTGTTCGGCGGCCTGGCCGTGCTCGCCACCGAGTTCCACTGGGCCAGCCGCGTCCTGGACTTCGCCAAGCACGTGGTCGGCGCGGCGACCGCCTGGCTGAAACGGCAGAACTGGTTCGTCCGCATCGTCGCGGGCACGCTCACCTTCCTGCTCGCCTTCGCCATCGTCTGGCTCTCGCTGAAGCTCACCCTCAAGATCGACCTGATCCAGGAAGCGCAGTTCCTGTTCAACCGGTGAGCTCGCTGAGCTCCCCGGCGGGCACCGCCGAGGCCGCCGCCAGGCGGCGCGTCGCCAGCGCCGCCAGCAGCGTCGCCCCGTCGGAGAGCACCCCGTCATCGAAGGCCGCCTCAGCCGAGTGGTTCGCCGGAGCCCCCACCGGATTCTGCCCGGCCGGGCAGGCCCCGAGCACCAGGAACGTCCCCGGCACCTCGTTCAGCACGAACGAGAAGTCCTCCGAGCCGGTCGCCGGCTGCGCCATCGCGACGTAGCGCTCCGGCCCCAGGACCTCCCGCACGGTCTCGGCCGCGAACTCCGCCTCCGCCTCGTCGTTGACCGTCACCGGGTAGCCGATGCCGAACGAGCACTCCGCCGTCAGGCCGTGCGCTTCGGCGATGCCGCGCGCGAGCCGTACGACGCCTTCCTTGACCTGGGCGCGGGTCTCGGCGGAGAAGGAGCGGATGGTGGCGTCGAAGCGGGCGTCGTCCGGGATGACGTTGTCCGCGGTGCCGCCGTGGAACTGCCCGACGGTCACCACCACCGGGTCGAAGACGTCAAAGCTCCTGGTCACGTACGTCTGCAGCTGGGAGACGATCTCGCAGCCGACCTGGATCGGGTCGAGCGCGCGATGCGGCGCGGAACCGTGGCCGCCGCGCCCGCGCACGATCACCTGGAAGGTGTCGGCCGCCGCCAGGATCGGGCCGCCCTTGGTGAGGAAGAGTCCGGTCGGGACCGCGGTGGCGAAGACGTGCATGCCGTACGCCGCGATGGGCCGGCAGCCCGAAGCCCCCAGCACGCCTTCCTCGATCATCAGCCTGGCGCCCTCGTAGCCTTCCTCGCCGGGCTGGAACATGAAGACGACGTCCCCGGCGAGGCTGTCCCTGCTCAGGCTGAGCTGATGCGCCGCCCCGACCAGCATGGCCATGTGCAGATCGTGGCCACACGCGTGCATCCGCCCGTCGATCTTCGAGCGATAAGGCACCGCGACGCGCTCCTGGATGGGCAGCGCGTCCATATCGGCCCGCAGCAGGACGGTCGGACCCGGACGTCCCCCGCGCAGGACGGCGGTGATCGACGACAGCGCCTCGCCGGTGGAGATCTCCAGGGGTAGCCCGTCCAGCGCCGCGAGCAGCTTCTCCTGAGTCCGGGGGAGGGTCAGGCCCAGCTCGGGTTCGGCGTGGAGGGAGTGGCGAAGGCGTACCAGCTCGTCCTGAATGTTCATATCTCATCGTGCGTGACTCGCGGGTGTCCCGGCAATGCGCCGCGCCATCCGGTTCTCCGCCTGCGATCCTAAGCCGCGGGGGGAATGATGATCGCGATTCTATTGGCCTCGCCGCAGGTCACCGTCGGCCTGGACAGCGGCGTCACCGAGATCGACCAGAGGACTACCTACGTCATCAAGGCCGTCAACCACGAGGCGACGCCGGTGGCGGCCAATGTGCGGATCACGTTCCCGCCTGGACTGCGGAAGGTCGAGGCGGCGGGGGCGTCGGTGGGAGAGACGCACGCGTCCTGGCTGGTCACGATGCCGCCGGGGGAGAGCACCTACGAGGTGAGCGGAGTCATGCGGGGGGATCCGGGGTCGGCGGTGGCGGCGACCGCGTGCGTGTACGCGGGGGATCTGAGCAGAGCGCTGGTCTGCTCAACCGACATCGACGAGATCCCGGACCCGGAGGTCACGCCCGGGGGCATAGTGGTGAGCGCGGTGCTGATGTTGCTGCTCCTGCTCACCGGCACGGGCGTCGGCTACTTGCTGACCCGAGCTCGGCGCGGACACGATCTCCCGCACGGCCGACCACGTTCGTGAACCGCAGGCTCGCCGGCGAAATTGTCGCAGTCATACTTTGCAGCGCTGAGTCGGTATCGCTGACCGCGAATAGCAATGACGCGTACGCGCGGCCACCGGGACCGGACTTATAGGAATATTTGATATTCAGTGTTACGGAGTGCTTCCTTTTCACGATGGAGTTGGAGAGAAGGAATCATGTCCGGCGGGAGGTGGCAATCCTGGCGACCCTGCCCCCAGCCGTGCGCCGGTTGTGCCTGGTCGTAGATGTGGAAGGCTACAGCAAGCGCACAAGCCTGGAAGCCATCGAAATCCAGAAACGGGTCCTGTGGGCTATGTGGCACACCTGCAAGGCCGCCGGAGTGGATCCCCGGAAATGCGAGCAGCAGGACCGTGGCGATGGGCAATTGATTCTCCTGCCGCCAGCCGTCGACGAGATGCACGTGGTGCCCCGTCTGCTTCTCGCAATCCATACCGCGATCTACCGCGTCAACCGCCGTCCCCAGGGCGTAGGCCGCATACGCCTGCGCGTCGCCCTCGCCCAGGGGGCCGTGCACAAGGCCGCCATCGGTTTCGTGGGCAACGCCGTCATCGACGCCTGCAGGCTGCTCGACTCCCACGCCCTCCATCAAGCCCTGGACGACCATCCGGATGCCGACGTCGCGGCTTTCGTCACTGAGGACATCTACCGCGACGTGATCTCACACGGGTACGGCGGGCTCGATCCTCGCGCCTTCCATCTGACAGAGGTGTCGATTCCCGACAAGGGGTTCGCCGCGTCCGCGTACCTCTTCGTGCCCGGTCCCACGGTGGACGAGAAGCTGGTTCCCAGGTTCACCGGAGTGGAGGGGTTCAGCTCAACGCTCACGCGGGTCGCCCCCTGGGCCGCGCTCGGGCTTACCGGCGGCGGGGCGCTCTTCGCCCTCCACGAACTCGCCGATCACGAACACGACGACCAGGACCTCGACGACCTGGACCATCCCGGCCATGACGTGGCCGGCCCCCATCATCAGGAAGCTCGGATCGATCCGGCGGCCTACGCGGAGACGTCACTCGGCGGCACGAGTCCCGAGGAGTTCGACGACGACGCGGACGACATCCTGGACCATCCCGATCATTTGGAGGACCCGGATGAGGAGGACTGGATTTGATCAAGGTTCCGGACGTATGGCCGCGTCTGACGCTGATGTCCGCGCTCACCCGCGAGAATCAGCTGGCTCTCGCCTCGCTGGGGACGCCCATGGTCTTCGCCGACAAGCAGATCTTGATGATCGAGGGCCAGCGAGGCGACGAGATCTTCCTCATCCTCGACGGCT
Organism: Acrocarpospora sp. B8E8; assembly: GCF_039871605.1. Lineage (NCBI taxonomy): Bacteria > Bacillati > Actinomycetota > Actinomycetes > Streptosporangiales > Streptosporangiaceae > Acrocarpospora > Acrocarpospora sp. B8E8. Next base: position 110,510 of record NZ_JBDPLV010000024.1, read on the forward strand.
TCGTCAAGGTCACCGCGTTCGGCGTGAACGGCGCCGAGACGGGGCTGGCGATCCGGCCGCGCGGCGAGTTGGTTGGCGAGTTCGCCGTACTTGACAGTAGGCCGCGGAGCGCGAGTGTGATCGCCTGCGGGTCGGTGGTCGCAGTGCGGATCGGACGGGAGCGATTCCTCGCCTTCTTCCGCGCGACCCCCGAGGTGGCTGTCGAGATCACCCGCAGTGTCGTGCGGAAACTGCGGTCGGCGACCGACCGCAGAATCGACGATCGCACCCGCGGCGTGAGTGAGAAGCTCGCCCGCGTGCTGCTCGGACTCGCGGTCGACTACGGAGCGGAACGTGACAACGGGATCTGTATCGAGCTGGCCCTCACCCAGGTCGATCTCGCCGAGCTGGCTGGGGTCGCCGAGTCCACGGCCCAGGCGATGTTCTCGCAGTGGCGGCGCGACGGTGTGATCAGCACGGGATATCGGCGGATCGTGGTGCGTGACATGCGGGCCCTCGAATCGCGTGCTGAGCCGGGCGGAAATCCCTGAGGGCGGGGAGTCATGCCGAGCAGGCCAGCGGAAGCTGGGGCCGTGAGGGACGAGCCTGTGATCAGACGTCTTTGTGTGTCCATGACCGGATGCGCGCCCGACGATCTCGAAGCGCTTATCGCCGAGGTATCCGCCGCGGCCCAGCTTGAGCGCTTGCTCTGGAACGATTCCGTGGCCCTGCCACGCGTCGGCGTTCTGCCGCCCGGCTTCGACGAGTCCCGCGTGGTCGCGGATCTCGTCACCGGGACGCTGGCCGCCGTTCTCCGGTCCGGTAAATCCCTCAGCGTACGGCTCGCCCTGCACGAAGGGCCGACCTTCCTGTCGGGGGCCGAGTTCGGAGGGCCGGCCGTCGAGACCGTACGCGCGATGTGCGTGGGGGGCCGATTGCCCGCCCCGCTGACAGTGGTCATCTCCGGGCGGCTCTTCGACGATGTCGTCGCCATCGGCGCCGAAGGGTTCCCGCTGCGGAGTTTCCGCCCATCGGCGGCCGGGTTCTGGCGCGCCTTCCTTCCTGACCGACAGCCACCCGACTCCGATGGGGCGCAGAACGACGATGCGGGATGACGACGACTACTGGTCCGGCTCAGCCGATCTGGACGACACCGACGCGGACGATATCGATCAGGTCGAGCCTGACGGCTGGGCGGAGGAACCGGAACAGCTGCGGTTCGGCCAGGTCCTCGCGCAGGACGGGCTGAGCGAGAAGGGCAATACGGTCGCGTATTCGACCTCCTACAACGAGTACTACGACACGGTCACCGGCGAAGAGGTCGAACCCAAGTGACGATGCGGAGCCCCCATGCGCGCCTTTGACGCTTTACGTGAGGAGATTCTCGGCGTATTCGCCGTGCTGCGGCCCATCGCCGACCCTGCGATCGCCGCCGAGGCCCGGAGACGTCTGGATTCGGCCGAGAGCCGGCTGCGTGACGGCCGGTTGACGGTCGTGGTGTGCGGCGAATTCAAGCGAGGCAAGTCGAATCTGCTCAATGCCCTGCTGGAGGAACCCGAGCTGTTTCCGACGGACACCTCGTACGCGACCAGCCTGGTCACGACCGTCACCTACGGACCGCGCGAGGAGATCACCGTCACCGCCGAGGATGGCACGGGCGGCCTCACCGGCTTCCCCATCCGGCGCGAGGAGATCCGGCACCACGCCACCGAGAGCGGCAATCCGCGAAACGACAAGAAGGCACGCCGTGTCGACATCGTGACACCCAATCCGAAGCTAGCCTCCGGCCTGACGTTCGTCGACACGCCCGGAGTCGGCGGGGTCTACGAGGAGCACACCGTGGTCACCGCAGGCTTCCTGCCGAGGGCCAACGCTCTGGTGTTCGTGGCGGATGTGACCCAGCCACTCACCGAGAGCGAGCTCGACTTCCTCCGCCAGGCGTCCCATCTGGCGCAGATCACCGAGGACCCGGACGCCCAGGTCTACGTGCTGACCAAGATCGACGCCGTGGGCGACTACACGGCCATGCTCAGGAACACCGACACCAAGGTGGCCGCGGTCACCGGCCGGCCCGTCGAGGTCATCCCGGTGTCCAGCCAGGCGAAACTCGACTACCTCGCCAGCGCCGACCCCGACGATCTAGAACTGAGCAACTTCCCGAAACTGGAGGACGCGCTGTGGGCGGCCCTGGCCAGGCGCAGGGCCCGGCTGATCCTCGGTGACGCGCTGGCGACCCAGCAGTCGGCGGCCGCTGCCCTGCTCGGGCCGGTCGACACGGCGATCGAAGCGCTCCGCCGGACCACGGCGGAGGAGCTTGAGCAGCTCGCGGCGGAGCTCACGGCCAAGGGTGCGCGCCTGGGGGAGCTCACGTCCGGTTCGGCGGCCTGGCGCCAGGACGCGCGCAGTCGTCTGCAGAGGCTGGGCAAGGAGCTGAGCCGCCGGGGCCAGGACGAGCTGGACACGGTCTGGAACCGCCTCGAAACCGATTACCTCTACGACGACGATTACCTGGACGCCCCGGAGTCGCTGCTGTCCACCGTCATGGCGGAGGTGACAGGCGTCGCGGGCGCCATCAGCGCGCTCGCCGAGCGACGCGGCGCGGAACTCGTGGGCGAGATCTCCCGGTCGAACGGGATCGACCTCACCACGCCCAGCGGGTATCGGCTGCCCGCGCCGCCCGTACCCGCCATCAAGGTGACCGGCCGCCTTGATGACGATGGTGGCGACAGCGACTACCGGCGGGTCCGCGACGTCGTCATCGGGGCGAGCACCGGCGAACGGGTGGGCAGCATGATCGGCGGCTTCATCGGCGGCGTCATCGGCATACTCGGTGGACCGGCCGGGGTCGCGGCGGGTGTCGCGGGTGGTGGCTGGCTGGGCAAGATGGCGGGCAGCCTGTTCGGTGCAGATGGTGCGCGCAGGGAGGCCGAGCGACGGGGCCGGATCCGGGACCGCAAACTGCGGCGCCAGAGCCTCAGGACCGAGCTCGCTCCGCTCCGGCGCGCCCAGCAGCGGTTCCTCACCGACGCGATCAGCGACCTGATCGACAGCCTCACCCAAGCGGTCATCGCCGAGCTGAGCAGCCGTATCACCCAGGAGAAGGAGAGCGTCGGGCAGGCGACCGCCCGGCTCAAGGACGTGCGGCAGGACACGATTGAGCAGTCACGTCGGCGAGTAGCGGAGCACGAGGCCGAGCGCCGCCCGCTCGTCCAGGTCCTGGAACACCTCGAGCGGCTCACCGCCGAGGTCGCCGAGCTGGAAGCCGGCGCCCCGCAGACCGTCGCCCTACCGTCCAGCGCACCGGCCGGGCACGGCTGGGCGGACCAGTGAGGGAAGGCGAGTGCATGGACTGGGACGCCCACGAGACGCTCATCGACAAGGAATCCGGCCCCGACTGGGAGGACCACGAGACCGCGGCCGACGGATTCGACGTCGTCGGCGACCCTGGCCACGACGTGCTCTTCTGGCATGAGCAAGGCGCCTCGGACACGTGCGCGGTCGCGTGCCAGGAGTTCGTCCTCGACGACCTTACCGGGGTGCCGCACGCGGAGGCGGAGTTGACTGCGCTGGCGGAACGGCACGGATGGTACGAGCCGGGACACGGAACCGCGATGAACGACGTCGGGAACCTCCTCGACTACTTCGGGCTGACCGTTGAACGCCACGACCATGCGACGGTCGCCGATCTGGAGGTCGCCCTCGCCGGTGGGCAGGATGTCATCGCCGCCGTGGACGCCGAGCAGATCTGGGCGGCCCAGGGTCTAGTCGACGATCTCGACGCTTACCCCGGCATCCCCGACCAGGGCGCCGACCACGTCGTCCAGGTCATCGGCGTGGACCACCACGATCCCGCCCATCCGGTCGTGTTGCTCAACGATTCGGGCAGCCCGTACGGGGCAGGCGGCCAGGTGCCGCTGGAAGTTTTCCTGGAAGCCTGGGGCGAGTCAGGGAACTTCATGGTCACCGCAGGGGCGGCCGATGGCTAGCCGCACCGCGACCCTGCTTCGGGACATCCGCGCGACCCCCCTGTTCCGGCAGCTCGCGCCGATGCAGTCGGGTGTGGGCTGGCCCATCCCGATCCGGCACCACCCCGGCTGGGACGGCGACACCAAAGTGTTCCTGCGCCTTCCCCTGTACGGGGTCCAGGTCGTGAAGGGCAAAGGCACCTTCCTGCATGCCCCCTTCGCCACCATCACGGTCGACTGGGGAACCGGACGGCCGATGGAGTACTGCGATCTGCGGTTCACCAAACCCTGGCCGGTCCGGCGCGACCCTGTCGGGACGTTTCCGCACGACGCGATCCGGGGTTCCGTGCAGTCCTACAAAGCGGACCGCCACCGCCTGCTGGCGGGATACGACGACCTGGCCACGGCCCTCCTCGAAGATCGCCCGTTCACGGGGGAGGCGGAGTTCTCCGCGCTTCTCACCCGCCTGATGGAACCGCCCCTCGCGCCGTACTACCGCGTGCTCGGAGAACGGTTCTTCGCCCGCTTCCTAGGAGTGCGGTAATGCTCCGCGACCGTGCCATGACGGCCTTCGACACAGCGCAGGCGGCGCTCGCCCACTCGCCGGCGCTGGCCCAGGTGAGCCGCGCGCTGGCCGAATACCGGGAGCGTTTCGGCTCGGCGCTGCGCGTCGCCCTGGTCGGCCGGGTCAGCTCCGGCAAGTCGACCCTGGCCAACGCGCTGCTCGGCGGCAGGCGAGCGCCGACGGGCGTCGAGGAACTGACCTTCAATGTCAACTGGCTGCGATACGGCACAAGCCCCGGGCTCCTCGTGCACTTCACCGACGGCCGCCCCCCGGAACGGCGGGATCTCGCCGACCTGGAAAGGCTAACTGTGCGGGCGCACGAGGACGAGGCCCTGGCCGCCTACCTGCGCACCATCGACTACCTGGAGGTCACCGACCCCAACCCCTACCTGCGCTCCTTCGATCTGGTCGACACTCCGGGCCTGGACACGGCCTTCGGTTCCGACTCCCAGAACACCGCGCGCTTCCTCGGCCGCACGCCCGGCGATGTCCGGGCCGCGTCTCTCGATCACGCGGGCAAGGCCGACGCGATCGTGCTCGTCTTCGCCCGCGGGCTCGCGGCGGCCGAGGAGGAACTGCTGGCCGACTTCACCGGCGCGGGGATCGGCAAGGCGACGCCCATCACCACGCTGGGCGCCCTGACGAAGGTCGAACTGTTCTGGCCGCTGCACCCCGACCCGATGGCCGAGGGCGCCCGCGTGGCCGACCGCCTCATGAACGCCGCCGGAGCCAGGCGTTACCTGTTCGACCTGCGCCCGGTGGCCAGCCTCGTCGGAGCCGCGGCCGCGGTTTTCACGCAGGAGGATTTCGACGACCTGACGACCCTCGCCGCCGTGCCGCCCGAGACGCTCACCGCCCGGGTGAAACGTGGTCCCCTGTTCACCACGCGGGACCACCCCGAGCTGAAGGTCTCCGCGGCGCGCCGACACGCGTTGTTCTCGCAGTTCGGCGGATACGGGATCGTGCTGGCCTGCTCCCTGATCAGGGACGGCGTCACCGACATCGCGGAGCTGCGGTGGCACTTGCTGGAACGCAGCGGCATGGCGGACTTCCGCCGCCTGCTGGTCGACCACTTCGGCAGCCGGACCGAGCTGATCAAACTGAGCCGCGCCATCCAGGATGTGAAACAACTTCCCTCGCTGGCCGGTGAACTCGGGCCGCGCGACCACATGACCCTCGACGAGGCCGTGGCCGCCGTGGCGCAACTCGAATTCAAAGAACACGCCTTCGCCGAGTTCTCCGTGCTCCGCGACTACTACGACGGCCGCGTCGACTTCGCCGACGAGGAAATCGGCGAACTCCTGCTGGTCACCGGGGAGTGCGGCCGGACGCTGCCCGACCGGCTCGGCCTGCCCAGCTCGTACGGCCGGACGGAGCTGGCCGCCCAAGCGCGCGAACGTCTGGCCCACTGGGCCGCCGTTGTCGTCGATCCGTCCTACTCGGGTGCCACCCGCCGGGCGGGCCAGGTGGTGCGGCGCAGTTATGAACTCCTGATCAGCGAAATCAACGGAGCACAGCCATGACCGAGCCCATCCTCGCCGTCGACTTCGGCACCTCGACCACGTCCGCCGCCTGCGTCGGCGACGGCCGGACGACCCTGCTCAGGGAACCCGCCTCCGGCTCCTGGACCTGGCCGTCGGCGGCCTACCTGGACGGCGCCACGCTTCTCCTCGGCACCACGGCCGAACAGCGCAAGCGCATCAGACCGGAGAACTACCGCGCCGAGTTCAAACGTGACCTCGGGCAGTCCGGTTCGCTGTTCCTGGGCGACCGCGCGTTCGCGCCGCTCGACCTGGTCACCGAGCTCCTGCGCACCGTGAAGGCCGAGGGCGACCGGCTGAACGGCAGCCCCGTAACGAGCGCCGTGCTGACGGTCCCCGCCTCCTACGCCGTCGCCGACCCGCGCCGGGACCTGATGATCCAGGCCGGAGAGTCGGTCGGCTTCACCAGAGTGGGCCTGCTCTACGAGCCGATCGCCGCAACCCTCGCCCCACTCGCCGGCCCGCCCATCGAGCCCGGCTCCCTCGTGCTCCTCTACGACTTCGGCGGCGGAACCTTCGATACCGCCCTGGTCCGGGCGACGGCCTGCGGGACCGGTGAGGTGCTCGCGTATTCGGCCCTCGACGACTGCGGCGGCCGGGACCTGGACGCGCTGGCCTACGCGGACATCATCGAGAGCCACCCGCAGCTCAGGGATCTGAATGGGCGGAGCAAGCTGCTCCTGGCCGAGGTGGTCCGCAACCTCAAACATCAGCTCAGCGAGTTCGATCACGCGGAGTATGTGTTCGATCCGCTCGATTTCGTCGTCGAACTGCACCGTGACCGGCTAGAGAAGCTGATCGCCCCAGTCATCGAGCGTACGATCGCCTGCTGCGCGGCCATAGCGAGAGGCCACACGATCGACACGGTCCTGATGACGGGCGGCAGCGTCCGAATCCCCAGCATTGGCAGGCGGCTCGCCCAAGCATTCGGTGTGATTCCGCGAACCGCCCTCGACCCGCAACTCGCCGTCGTGCAGGGCGCCGCCCAGTGGGCGGCGACCGGCGTCAGCGGCCGGACGATTGCGCCGACGCCGCTGGCTCCCGGCGAGATCGCGCTCCGATGGGAACTGCCGGACTCTTCGGGGACTCTGCTCAACTGGCGGGTCGAACCGGGTGGCGCTTACTCGGCCGGTCAGGAACTCGCGGGCGTCCGCCTGCGCGATGGATCGCTGGTGACGCTCGGGGCGGGCGTTACTCCGGGCCGTATTGACGCGCGGTACGCCTTGTCCGGTGACGTCATAGGTAGCAGCGATCTACTGGCCCTTGCCCGGGACCCAGAGGTGATGTCTCCCTGGCAGCTTCGCCACGTCGGCGGCGCTAGTTGGGTGGGCGAGATGGGCGGCGAGCTCATCACAGTGGACTCCAATCCGGAATTCCTTGTGTTGGAGTTGGTAACGCGAGATGTGACGCTGGAGCGTCCGTTCGGCGAGTCCGCATTCCATGAGCCGGACACCCTAGCGATCTTGGACTTCGCCGCCGGTCGTCTTTTGTGGACTAGGAATCAGCCCCGCGATTGGTTCAATTGCACGCTCGGCACCGCTACTACCTACCTCACGATGTCCGGCGACCTGCATGCTGTGGAACCACGCAGCGGGGCAACCCGATGGATTCGGGTTTCGTCTCGCGGACGGAAGATCTCGGGTTGGCGGGAGTTCGGAAATCTGCTGGTTCTGGCGCTCGAATACCACTTGGTCGCGGTGGACCAGACGTCTGGGGATACGGTCTGGGAGAGCTTCTACAAGGAGCCAAGTTTCCCGACGAATTCAGCCTTGGCCGGAATGTCCGATCTGGCGATCATAAAGGTTGAGAGCTGCTTAGTGGCCGTCGCCGTGGCTTCAGGAGAGGAAGTTTGGGCCACGTGTGATATATCAGCCTATTTCCTCGCGCAAGTCGTTGGAAGGCGGGTGCTGACCTTAGCCGATGGGGAGCTGACCTGTTTCGACCTGATAACCGGTGCACGCCGATGGGCGTACCGTACCCGCGGGGAGGGGGCGCTGGGCCGGTCTCCCAATTCGAGCATCTTGTCGGCCGATGAAACAGTTCTCGTGCTCGACGGTGATCTGGTCGGGGTGGACCTGGCGACTGGACTACGACGATGGGGCCGTCCGCACGAAGATCAGTACGTCCCACGCGAAAGCGTGAGGGGAGTCGCGCTTTTAACGCCGGAAGAAGGCGCCGGAGTTCGGGGATGGAGATCGCCACTGGCTTGGTGCTATGGGAGAATCCTGGAATTCTCTTAGGGGTCATTCAGGACGCGATAATCTGCCACGTGGACAATCTGATTGTCGCACTCGAAGCGCGCACCGGCGATGCAATGAAACGCGCGCGGCAGCGCATCGAGCTGGGCTCCGATGAAGAATGCAGAATCTACGGGGAGTTCCTGCTCGTCCTCGGACAGCGCGACCACGTGCACGCTCACGATGCACAAACTGGACTGGCTGTAACCCCGGAGAGGAAACTGCAAGACGAGTTCGGGAACTTCGCGGCGGACATCTGGTGCCAATTCCCTTGGCGCGGGGTTTCCCGGCGACCCGGCCCTTGTATAGAGGTATCACCAGGCCGCACAGGAGGCGGGTAAGTGGAGGAAACGATTCTCGCGATTGACTTCGGGACCAGTTCGTCGGCTGCCGCGCTGGTCGCGGGTGGGACGGTCGAGCTGGTGAAGGAGCCGTCGTCAGGGTCCTGGTCGTGGCCTTCGGCGGTTTGCCTGACCGATGACGGGCTGTCGGTGGGCACGATCGCGGAACAGCGCAAGCGGCTGCGGCCTGAGTTGTATCGAAGCGAGTTCAAGCGAGATCTCGGGCAGTACACGCCTATCGAGCTGGACGGGCAGAGCTTCCCGCCGGAGCACCTGGTGACGGCGATGTTGGGGGCGCTCAAGAGCGAGGCGGAACGGGTTCACGGGGGTGCGATCCACCGGGCCGTCGTTACGGTGCCCGCCAGCTATGGCAGGGCCGACCTGCGCCGGAGGCTGATGATCTCCGCGGCCGAGGCGGCGGGTTTCCCCGTGACCGAACTGCTGGCCGAACCGGTGGCGGCGGCGATGGCGCCGGTGGCGGGTGCCGCGTTCGCCGAAGGGCAGCTGGTGCTGGTTTACGACTTCGGTGGTGGAACGTTCGATACGGCCCTGATCCGTATCGGGCCCGATGGCAGGCACGAGGTTCTCGGGCACAGCGCGCTCGACGACTGCGGTGGTCGTGACATCGACGCCCTGATCTACGCCGAATTACGCACGACGGGGGACCCGGCGCTGGCGTCCATGTTGTCGGAAGGGGGCGGTCAGGGGCAGCGCAACCGTGTGAGCTTCGGTGACCTGTCTCGCCGGATCAAGCATCAGTTGAGCGACATGACCGTCGCCGAGGACCTCTTCGACCCGGCCAACCTGTTCGTCGGGCTTACCAGGTCAAGGCTCATCCAGCTCGTCACCCCGTTACTGGCCGGTACCCACCAGTGCTGCCGCGAGTTGCTCGACCGCTGCCGGCTCTCCCCCGATCAGGTGACCGGTGTGCTGCTCGTCGGGGGCAGCATTCGCATGCCCGTCGTCGGGGAGATCGTCGCACAGGTCTTCGATCGACCGGTCCGTCGCGTACGCGACCCCGAGCTCGCCGTCGTGCTCGGCGCTGCGAATTGGGCGGGGCAGGCGGCACAGCGGTTCTCCGCCGCGGTGACACCGGAGGCGGCGCAGCTGCCTTTACGGTGGCCGATTCCCGGAGGATCGGGGGGACTGCTGAAATGGCGGGTCGAGCGGGGCAGTTCCTGCGGGCCCGACCAGAGCGTGGCCCTCCTCCGGTTGTCTGACGGGGCCATCCACGAGCTCCGGATGCCGTCCGAGATGGGTGGGACGATCGCGGAGCTGCATTATGGGGTGGGCGCGCTGGTGACCTCCACCGACTGGCTCGTCACCCTGGCACTGCCCGTGCCGGAACCTGAGCCGGCTCCAGAGATCTCGGGGACGCCGAACGGCTCGGCCGACGTCACTCGCGAATGGTCGCTGAGTCTCCCTCACGATGGCGAGGTGACCGCGGTCTGTTTCGGCCGCCTGGCCGGGAAACTGGTGCTGGCCACGTCGTCCAAGGACACCGCTGTCCGGGTGTGGGACGCCGCCACGGGCGAACTGCTCGCCAGCCACAACCTGCACAAGGCGGCGGTTCTGTCGGCGGTGTTCGGCGTCATCGGCCACCGTCCCGCGCTGGTCACGGGGGACGTGGATGGCAACGTCGTCATTTGGGACCTGCAGCGGCGCAGCCAACTCGCCACGGATGACCAATTCGACACGGCGATCCGCGCTCTCGCCTTCGCCACCCACGACAACGTCCCCTATCTGGCCATCGGCGGAGAAGACGGTTCGGTGTGGTGCACCACAATCACTCGTCCGCAGGTGGACTTGGCGGTTGCCGACTGGAGGCATGACTTCGACGTCAAAGTGCACGCGCTCGCCTTCATCAGGATCGATGGGTCGTTGAAGCTGGCCATCGGCGGCGAGGACGACATCGTCGAGGTCTGGGATTTCTCGGAAGAGGATGAGGACGAGGACGAAACCATCGAAAGATACGATCACGACCGCTCGGTCCGCGCACTGGCCGCGGCATCCTTCCGGGGAAGGCCCCTGCTCGTGATCGCCGGGGCACGCAGTTCGTTGAGCCTGTGGCATGTGGCCGACGACCGCGTTTACGAGGTTCCAAGCAGTCATCCTGGCCAGGTCCGGGCGGTCGCATTCGGCAAGCTGAACCGGCGGACCGTGCTCGCCAGTGGTGGCAGTGACAACACGGTGATCGTGTGGGACGTGGAGACATGTCAGCGTCTGCGCACCTTCACCGCGCACAAGGACAAGATCCGGGCCGTTGCGCTGATCCAGCACGACGACCGCACATACCTCGCTACGGCGAGCGCCGACAAGACCGCGATGATCATCGAGATCACCCCCTAGGAGTTCTGATGGCCGATACCCCCATGACCTCTCCCGACCTCCTCCACGCCGCGGGCGCGGTGATCTGGAGAGGCGAAGAGACCGCCCCCGAGATCCTGCTCGTGCACCGGCCGAGAGGCGACTGGACCTTCCCCAAGGGCAAGACCAACCACGGCGAACACGTCATCGCCGCGAGCGTCCGGGAGGTCTTCGAAGAGACCGGCTACGAGGTCACGCTCGGCAGGTGGCTCCAATCCATCCACTACGACAGGAGCGGCTGGACCAAGCGGGTCGACTACTGGGCGACCCGCGCGGAGGGTCCGGCCAAGAAGGAGTTCGTCCCGAACGAAGAGATCGACAAGATCGAGTGGATGCCGCTTGACGAAGCCCAGCGCGCGCTGACCCACAAGCGCGACATCGCCGTCCTGAAGGAGTTCACCGCCAGGCCGGTCGCGACGACTCCGATCATCCTGGCTCGCCACGGTCAGCTGGCAGGCTCCAAGAAGGATTGGGAGGGAAAGGGGAAGATACGCCCGCTCGACCACGTAGGCGAGGCACAAGCGGCCAACCTTGCGACCGTTCTGGCCGCGTACCGTCCCACGAAGCTGATCAGCGCCCCGAGCGATCGCTGCCTCCTGACCCTCAGCCCGTACGCGTTGGCGACCGGCAGGGAGATCAGGACCGAGAAGGTCCTCACCAAGAAGCACTTCGAGCCTGCGGGCGCTTTGCGGGTAGTCCTGGACGCCATGGAGGCGAGTGACGCGACAGCGATCTGCGCCTACCGCGAGAGCATCGAGGGAGTGATCCCCGAGGTCTGCAAAACGCGGTATGTCGGAGACGACACGGTTCAGGTGTACAAGGGCTCCTTCGTCGTCTTGCATCACGTGAACGGCCGCATCGCCAGCCTGGAACGTTACACAGTCTGACCGCGGCCACGATGCGAGTGCCGCCGTCGCGGGAGGGCGGCACTCGGCAACCCGAAGGTCGCCTCGTCGGCCAGCCGGAACGAACGGCCGGGGATCCGCGGCCTCGCTAATCCATCGATTCATGCACGGCCGTGGCCGCGCGCAACCCCGACTCCAGCGCTCCCTCGATCCAGGCGTGCCAGAGCGAGCAGTGTTCCCCGGCGAAATGAACTCGGCCTTCGGGTTTGAGGATGTCGTCGTGGAGGCTGGACTGTTGCTGGGGTTCGAAGAGGGCGAAGGCGCCGGCCGCCCAGGGGTCGTCGTACCAGCAGTGGCTGACGCCGAATTCGAAGGTGTCGTTGATTTCGGGGTGGACTTTGGCGACGTCTTCGAGGGCCTGCTGGATGCGGCGTTCGCGGGACATGGCGCCCCAGCGGAGGGCGTCCTGGCCCCAGGTGTAGCTGGCGAGCAGGACGGCGCGGTCCTCGTGGGGGTCGGAGAAGGAGGGGTAGCAGATGCGGCGGATCGGGAGGTCGGTGACGGTGGTGCCGCCGACGATCCCGTCGGTTCGTTCCCAGAAGCGGCGGCGGACCTGGAAGAGGATCTTGGTGGAGGCGTTGTAGTGGAGTTCGCGGATCGCGCGTTGTTTGCCCCGGGAGAAGGGCGGGGTGATCTCGACGTCGCGGAGGACTGAGAAGGGGATCGTGCAGATCGCGTAGTCGGCGGTGAGGGTGGTGTGGCCGGTGGTGGTGCGCACGTGCAGGCGCACGCCGTCGGCGTCCTGCTCGATCGCGTGCACCTCGTGGCCGAACCTGACCTGGTCCTTGATCTGCTGGTAGAACGCGGTCGGGAGCCGGTCGGAGCCGCCCACGATCTCCTGCATGTCCTCGAAGGCGCGGCCGATGATCTCGCGGAACTGCTCGATGATGGCGGCGTTCAGGTTGGCCTCGCGGAAGCTCATGATCCCGTAGAGCTCGATGGCGCCGGGGGAGAAGCCGCGTTCGAGGAGGAACGCCCGGATCGAGTAGCGGTCGTATTCGGCGCAGAGCCGGTCCAGGGCGTTCTCGCCCTCCTGGGCGTACAGGTCGTGGATCTCGGCGGTGGCTTCTCGCCATAAATCCGTGTACGTACGGCCCTGCTCGTGGGGCGCCAGATCGAAATCGAGCAGGTCCGGTTCGGCGTCGAGCTGGCCCATGGTGAGGCGTTTGCCCTGGATGTAGGCGAGCGTGTGGGGGTTGTCCATCACGAACGGGCGCAGGTCCAGGCCGAACCGATGGCAGTATTCCAGGGTCAGGTCGTGCACCCGGGGGATGCGCATGGCGCCCGCTTCCGCGTACAGGCCGGGCGCGAACCCGCGCAGGGTGTGGACCCGCCCGCCCACCCGATCCTGCGCCTCCAGCACGGTCACGTCATGCCCCCGCCCGATCAGCTCGTACGCGGCCACCAGCCCGGCCATCCCGGCCCCGATCACCAGCACCCGCTTCGGCTTGGACACCCCGGCCAGCCCGTTCGACGCCATGGCGACCAGTTCGGCGGGGACCCGCACCCCCGGGTCGGGTTGGGCAGCGCCCGCCGCGACCAGCTCGGCGGAGGCGGGAGCGGGGAGATCCCTCATGCGTGCAGAGTCCTTCCATCGGAGGAGTCCGGTCACACACGATGGTCGGTTGATTACACAGCGGAGTCAATACCCAGAAAGGCGCGAGCGGCGGCGGTGGTCATCGGGGGGCGCTGGGCGAGGGTGGCGGCTGAGGCGGCCCGGGTGACGAGTTCGGCGTTGTCGCGGACCGGGCGGCCCTTGGCGAAGGTGAGGGTGTCCTCCATGCCGACGCGGAGATGGCCGCCCGCGGACAGGGCCGCCAGCAGGACGGGGACCGAGGTCCGGCCGATTCCGGTCGCGGACCAGGTCGCGCCGTCCGGGAGGGCCTGGATGGCGGCGGCCATCGTACGGAGGTCGCCGTCGAAGCCGCCCGGCACGCCCATGACCAGGTCGCAGTGGATGTGGCCGCCGTGAGGCGGGCCGTACGCCGATAGGAGGCGGTGCAAAGTGACCACGTGGCCGAGGTCGAAGAGTTCGAATTCGGGGGCGATGCCCTTTTCCTGGGTGGCCTGGTAGAGGTCGGTGATGAAGCCCCACGGGTTCATGAAGACGTCGTCGCCGAAGTTGACCGTGCCGCAGGTCAGGGAGCAGGCGTCGGGGGCTGCGTCGAGGACGTTCAGGCGGTCCTCGTAGGGGTCGGTGACCGCGCCGCCGGTGGAGAGTTGCACGATCAGCGAGGTGTGGGCGCGCAGCGCGGCGACCGTGTCCTTGAGGCGGGGGAGGTCGAGGGTCGGGCGGGCTTTGTCGTCGCGGATGTGCACGTGGATGACGGCCGCGCCCGCCGCCTGGCAGGCGATCGCGGTGGCCACCAGTTCGTCCAGGGTGACCGGGAGGGCGGGAGTTCGGGATTTGTCCGCCTCCGCTCCGGTGGGAGCGACGGTGATGAGGGTCGCGGCAGTCATGTGCCAGATATTGCCTGCTAGCGATGGGGTGGGACAAGATGTTTCCCTGAGTCGAGACTCAGGAATCGGCTTCTCCGTGATCGAAGTGAATCGGTTCTTGAAAGCGATCGAAGTGATCGGTTCCGCGCGTGTTCGAAGTGAGGACGGTGAGTGATGCGAGAGCCCGGCGTTTCCCCAGTGGCTGTTCCCCGCGAAGATGGCGGTTGGACCGCGTCACCACTGGACTCGCATCAAGGGCCCGCGGAGGGCTTGAGCTCGACCGGCTCACCAGCGGACGCGCATGGAGCGAGCGTGCGCCCGCCTGGCTCACCGGTGGGCCTGCATCGGGTGGTGGCTCCCGTCGGGGTGTTGCCGCAGGCGGCCGAGCGGCTGGACGCCTCGCCCGAGTTGTGGCCGGGGGAGGTGCGGATCCGGGTCGAACGGCTCAACCTGGACGCGGCTTCCTTCCGGCAGCTGTCGGACAAGCACGGCGACGCGGTGCGCGCGGAGGTTCTCGCGATCATCGAGGCGCGCGGCAAGATGCACAATCCGGTCACCGGGTCCGGCGGCATGCTGGTCGGCGTCGTGGACGAGGTCACGCCGGAATCGCCGCTCGGGTTGAAGCCCGGCGATCGGGTGGCCACGCTGGTGTCGCTGACCCTCACCCCGCTGCGGATCACCGACGGGCTCGCCCGCTGGGACGGGCGCTCCGAGCAGGTGCCCGCCGAAGGCCACGCGATCCTGTTCGCCCGCTCGATCGCGGCCGTGCTGCCAGACGATTTGCCGGTCCCGCTGGCCTTGTCCGTCATGGACGTCTGCGGCGCGCCCGCCCTCACCCAGCGGGTGGTCACCCCGGGTTCGGTGGTGGCGGTGATCGGCGCGGCAGGGAAGAGCGGGTCGCTGTCGCTGGCCGCTGCCCGGCGCGCTGGGGCCGCGAGGCTGATCGGAGTAGTGCCACACGCCAGGGAAGCCGAAACGCTGACCGCCGCCGGGCTCGCCGACGAGGTCGTCATCGCCGACGCCCGCGATCCGGTCGCGCTCGCCGCGGCCGTCTCCCAGGCGGGAGGTCCGGCGGACGTGACCGTGGTCTGCGTGGACGTGCCCGGCTGCGAGCACGGCTCCATCCTGGCCACCCGGGACGGCGGCACCGTGATCTTCTTCTCGATGGCGACCTCGTTCAGCGCGGCGGCGCTCGGGGCCGAAGGGCTCGCCGCCGACGTGACCATGCTGGTCGGCAACGGGTACGCCCCCGGCCACGCCGACCTGGCCCTGGACCTGCTGCGATCCGAGCCTGGCGTGCGCGGGCTGTTCGAGGGGAGACTCGCGTGAGCAAGCTGGGCCTGGATCCCGAGGTCGTCGCGAAGGCCAGGCGGCTGGCGGCGCGGGCGGCCGAGCCGATCATCGAGCTGGCGCGCACGCACACGACCGTGTCGGTGGAGCGCGCCGTGCTCCGGCTGGCCGGGGTGAGCGGGGCCGACGCGGACGGCACACCCTGGGTGAACCGGATCGTGGACGCCGTGCGGGCCCAGGTCGGGCTGGAGCACGGGATCGCGTTGCCGGTGTTCCACGCGTTGCGAGACCACCAGGATCCGCGGGAGCTGGTGAGCGCGCGGTTCGAGGTGCCGGAGGGGGCGCAAGCCGTACAGGCCGGGAAGAGGGCGCGGGAGGCGGTGGCGCGCGGGATCGCGAGGATCGACGCGAACCGGGCCGATCGGGAGCGGCTGCTGGGCAAGCACGGGGATCCGGAGCCGCCGTGGGTCTATCTGATCGTGGCCACCGGCGACATCTACGAGGACGTCCCGCAGGCGCAGGCCGCCGCCCGGGAGGGGGCGGACGTGATCGCGGTGATCCGCTCGACCGGGCAGTCGCTGCTGGACTTCGTGCCGGAGGGTGCCACCCGGCAGGGGTACGCCGGGACGTACGCCACGCAGGAGAACTTCCGGCTGATGCGGGCCGCGCTCGACGAGGTGTCGGGGGAGCTGGGGCGGTATGTCCGGCTGACCAACTACGCCAGCGGGCTGTGCATGCCGGAGATCGCCACGCTGGCCGGTCTCGAACGCCTCGACATGATGCTCAACGACTGCATGTACGGCATCATCTTCCGCGACATCAACCCCAAACGCACCTTCATCGACCAGCGCTTCTCCCGGCAGATCCACGCGCGCGCCGGAATCGTCATCAACACCGGCGAGGACAACTACCTGACCACAGCGGACGCGGTCGACGCCGCGCACACGGTGATCGCCTCCCAGCTGCTCAACGAACGATTCGGCCACGAGGCCGGGCTGACCGACAGCCAGCTCGGCCTCGGCCACGCTTTCGAGATAAATCCGGATTTGCCGGACTCGTTCAGGCTGGAGCTGGCGCACGCGCAGCTGGTCCGCGAGCTGTTCCCGGACGCGCCGCTCAAGTACATGCCGCCCACCAAGCACATGACCGGCAACATCTTCGCCGGGTACCTGCTGGACGCCTTCTTCAACCTGGCCGGCGTGATGACCGGCCAGTCGATCATCCTGATCGGCATGATGACCGAGGGCATCCACACGCCCTGGCTCTCCGACCGCGACCTGGCCCTGGAGAACGTGCGCTACGTCCGGCGAGCGGCCGGCGCGCTGGCGGAGGACTTCCACCCCGCGCCCGGCGGCTTCATCGTCGAACGCGCCCGGCGGGTGCTCGCCGAGACCGTGGACCTGCTCGGCCGGGTCGCCGACGACGGCCTGCTCACCGCCATCGCCGACGGCACCTTCGGCGTCACCCGCCGCCCGGCCGACCGCGGCAAGGGCCTGGACGGCGTGATCGAACAGGCCGCCGGCTACTACAACCCGGCCACCGAGATCCTTGAGGAGCGCCCGTGACCATCTCGGTCGACACGATCAAACAGATCATCCGCCCGTACGGCGACACGACCGGCGACGCCATGGTGCAGGTCTCCTTCACCCTGCCCGTCCCCCAGGGCCTCCGCGCCGACGCCGCCGCTCTTCAACTGGCCGGAAAAATGGGCTTGGATCCGGCCAGCGTCGTCCACACCAAGGCAATAGGCCCAGATTTCACGTTCTTCATCGTGTACGGAAAAGCCACCCACCTCATCGACTACGCGAGCATCGTCGTCCCCGAAGGGCGCGAATACCCGCTGCTCACCCCGAACCAGGTCAACCTGGCCATCAAGACCGTGCTCGCCCGCAAGCTGGTCGTCGTGGGGGCATGTATCGGGACGGACGCGCACACGGTGGGCATCGACGCCATCCTCAACGTGAAAGGCTTCGCGGGGGAGAAAGGCCTGGAGTACTACCGGGAGATCGAGGTGCACAACCTGGGCGCCCAGGTCGAGGTGGACGAGCTCGTCGCCCGGGCCAAGGGCGCCAACGCGGACGCGGTGCTGGTCTCCCAGGTGGTGACGCAGAAGAGCGCGCACCTGCACAACACCAAGCAGATGGCGGCGGCGTTCGCCGACGCGTACCCGACGTCGGTGACCGGCGGGCTCGGGCGGCCGCTGCTGGTGGTGGGCGGGCCGAGGTTCGACACGGTGACGCCGTCCGACCTGGGGGTGGACCGGATCTTCGGGAAGGGGACCACGCCCGGTGAGGTGGCCAGCTATCTGGTGGCCGCGCTGATTCCCACGTGGAGCCCGGCATGAGGGTGACACATCGGCGGTATGTGCCGTATTCGCATGCGCACTATGGCGGGTCGCTGGTCGACGGCGCGTACGTGCTCGGGCTGTTCGGGGATGTCGCCACCGAGGTCTGCATCCGGATGGACGGGGACGAAGGGCTGTTCGCCTCCTATTCGGATGTGCAGTTTCTCGCCGCCGTACGGGCCGGGGACGTGCTCGAGGTGAGCGCCGAGGTGACCAGGGTCGGCAACCGGAGCAGGACCCTGGCCTTCGAGGCGCTGGTGGTCTGCCGGGCCAGGCCGGACCTGTCGGCGTCGGCCGCGGAGGTGCTGGAGACGCCGATCGTGGCGACCACCGCGGTCGGGGTGGTGGTCGTCCCGGTCAGCCCTGGTTGAGCGCTTCGGCTTTCAGGCGCTCGAACTCCTCCTCGGAGATGGCGCCGGAGGCGCGCAGCGAGTCGAGCTGGGTGAGCCGCTGGATGCGGGCGTCCACCGCGGTGCGCGGGTATCGCATGCTCTGCGCGATCGCGGCCAGGTCGTCGAGGAGGACGGGGTCGGCGGGATTCGCCGGGTCGTACGCGACCGTGAGCGTGGTGCCCGCGGGGACCGGGTTCATGGTGCGGTGGCGGAATTCCAGGCCCGGCACGTCCGGCACCTGGAGCGTGAGCCGGTACAGCGGGCGCCCGTTGACGCGCGTGGACGTCGCCATCGCCTGGATCACGACCGCTTGCGCCGGGACGCCGTGCTGCCGGAGATAGTCCTCCCGCCGGCCGCGCTTGATCCAGCGGACGGCCAGCCACAGGGCGACGCCCAGCATGATGAGGCCGATGGCCAGGAACACGATCCCCATGATCATGTTCGTGGTCTCTCCCTCCACGCAGGTGGAGACCCGGCCACGGCTGTCCTGGCAGGTGAAGCTCGTGTCCGGGTCGTCGAAGGCCAGCCAGCGATAGGCGAAGAAGCCACCCAGCGGGAGGCTCCACAGAACCTGGATGAGGATGGCGAAGACGATCCAGAAGCGTGCTTTCCTCGGCATGCGCGAAGACTAATGCGTGCGATTGCGAACGGGTAGCGCCATATGCTCGCTCACTGAGCGTGATGTGTCGAGGTCCCACAAGAACGGTCGCGGATCTCTGTGAATTCGCTCCGGGTGTGGCGCACTAAGTTACGGTAGCGTAGGTTGTGAATTCGCAGGTTAGGGGTAGAAATGTCGCGTGAGCTGACTCAGACTGAGCTCCTGGTGGAGCTGGAACACGTGGTCGAGGAGAACCTGAACCGGCATCTCGCAGTGGCCAAGGAATGGTTCCCGCACGAATACGTTCCGTATAGTGACGGCAGGACGTTCGACGGTGTGCTGGGCGGGGAGGCATGGCGTCCGGAGGATTCCACCATCCCGGAGCCGGCCCGCGTCTCGCTCGTGGTGAACCTGCTGACCGAGGACAACCTGCCCAGCTACCACCACGAGATCGCCACCACCTTCGGGCGGGACGGCGCGTGGGGCACCTGGGTGCACCGGTGGACGGCCGAGGAGGGCCGCCACGCGATCGTCATCCGCGACTACCTGACGGCCAGCCGCGCCGTCGATCCGACCGCGCTCGAGCGGGCCCGGATGACGCACATGGAAACCGGCTTCGCCACCGAATACGGCACGATGCTCCAGCAGCTGGCCTACGTCTCCTTCCAGGAGCTGGCCACCCGGATCGCCCACCGCAACACCGGCAAGGTTTCCGGCGACCCCGTTTGCGAGCGCATCCTCGCCCGCGTCGCCGCCGACGAGAACCTGCACATGCTCTTCTACCGCAACCTGCTGGGCGCGACCTTCGAACTCGCCCCGTCCCAGACCATGCGCGCCGTCACCGACGTGGTCAAATCCTTCCAGATGCCCGGCGCCGGCATGCAGGGCTTCGCCCGCAAGTCCGTCACGATCGCGATGGCCGGAATCTACGACCTCCGCCTCCACTGCGACGAGGTCCTCGCCCCCGTCCTGCGCCAGTGGAAGGTCAACGACATCACCGGCCTCGACGCCGAGGGCGAGAAGGCCCGCGAGGAACTCAACACCTTCATGACCCAACTCGACGTCATGGCCACCAAGTTCGAAGAACGCCGCGCCGCCCGCCACGCCCGCGAAGCCGCCCGGCTCTAAAGAAGGTTGCTCGCCGCTATCCGGCGCCGTCCACCTCCGCACCCCATCTCGCCGCACCGGCGCCAAAGGCTGCGATGGGTCCGGGGGCTCGATCTCGGAGGCTTGGTTGCCCCGGTGGCAGGCCCTTTTTGGCGCCGGGACGGCGAGGGGTGGCGCGGGCGTGAACGGCACCGGATAGCGGCGAGCGACTCGGCGAGGGCGGGTTAGAGGTAGAGGCCGGTGCCATGGTCGGTTTGGGGGGTGGCGACCGCGTGGAGGTCGCGTTCGCGCATGACCAGGTAGATCTGGCCGTGGACCTCTACCTCTGGCTGGTCTTCGGGGCTGAACAGGACCTTGTCGCCGACCTTGACGGAGCGGGCGTTGGCGCCGACGCCCGTGACCTCGCCCCAGAGGAGGCGGTTTTCCATCTTGACGGTGGCCGGGATGACGATGCCCGCGGTGCTGCGTCGTTCCTCGGTCTCCTGCTCGGCCTTGACCATGACTCGGTCGTGCAGCATCTGGATCTCGAACTTCGGGTCGGCCACATTTGGCAGTTTACTGGGGTTCCGACGGCAAGTAGCCACGTGTCGCAAGTCCGTTAAATCCGGGCGGTGCCCGCGTGCACGGACCGTTCCACATGCCCGAGCCTCATCCATATATCCGGATTTTTGGCGTTGAAATAATTGGCACCCCCACTTCCTGGCGTGCCAACGCGAATCGCAGGGGTATGCCCATAATTGCCGAATTCGATTCGGCGTTCTGCGATTTTGTCACGGTGTCAACCCCGGTTGAATTCTCTGAGGCTCCCCGTCAATAAGGAATCCGCCGCTATAACTATGCCTTGCGATCTCACCAGATAGCCATTTCGCGCCTTCAATAGGAAAAGGCCGTAGATATGGCACATGTCTGGATTTCCCCATAGGAGGCATGGTGGCATTCGTGCGCAGATTCGGTCCGGCCGTCCTCGGCCTGACCTCGGCCTTCGTCCTGATTCCCGGGACCGCGGCCCACGCCGTCGAGCCGATGATCAATATGAAGATCCTGCTCGTATCCGACGGCACCCCGTCCACCCAGGCGATCGCGCATGCGATGGACTCCGAAGGCATGCCGTACCAAAAAGTGGATCTCACCAGCCCCGGGCGGCCGATCATCACCCCCGGATTTCTGGCCGACACGGTCGGCGCGTCCGATCGGGCCAAGTTCCAGGGCGTGATCCTGCCCAACGCCAATCCGTTCACCAATCAGGCGGAAATGACCGCGCTGGTGGACTTCGAGAGGAAATTCGGCATCCGCCAGCTCAGCGCGTACGTGTACGCCTACCCGGACGTCGGTCTAAATTATCCCGAATACGCCGGAACCCTGGACGGCATGACCGCCACGATCGTCCCCGGCGGGCCGTTCCCGTACCTGGCCGGGCAGGTGCCGTTCGAGGACGAGTCGCCCGTCGTCGGCGAGAGCTACGGCTACCTGGCCACGCCGCTGCCCGACGACCCGGCCGGCGGGCGGAGCTTCCGGCCGCTGCTCACCGCGCCCGTCCCGAACAGCGCCACCCAGGGCGTACTCGCCGGGGTTTACACCCACGACGGGCGCAGCGAGATGGTCGTCACCGCCGCGTTCAACCAGAACCAGAAGCAGTTCCAGATGATCTCCCACGGGATCATCAGCTGGCTCACCAAGGGCGTGCACTTCGGCTACGACCGCAACTACTTCGCCGTGCACGTGGACGACGTGCTCGGCGACGACACCAAATGGGATCCGGTCAACAACTGCACCCCGGCCAGCGACTGCCCGCCCGGCGTGCCGGAAACCGGCATCCGGATGACGCCCGCCGACGTCACCACCGCCGTCCAGTGGCAGAACACCAGCGGCTTCACGCTGGACTTCTACTACAACGGCGGCGGCAGCGCGCTCTACGCGGCCGAGCACGGCGGCTCCGACCCGCTGCTGACCAGCCTCAAGGCCAACAAGGCCAGGTTCCGGTGGAGCAACCACACCTACACCCACCCGTTCCTCGGCTGCGCCCAGGACTACTCGGTCCTGCCGTGGCGATGCGCGACCAACGCGCAAGGCCAGATCGTCTGGACGTCCAGGGCCACCATCGAGGACGAGATCAACCGCAACAAGCAGTTCGCCAGCCAGCACGGCCTCCCCGTCGACACCACCGAACTGGTCACCGGCGAGCACTCGGGCCTGTTCCTGCAGCCCCGCCAGCCGGTCGACAACCCCAACCTGGCCCCGGCGCTGAACAGCACCGGCGTGAAGTGGATCGGCAGCGACGCCTCCCGCGACCCGGTGCAGCGCCCGGTCGGCGGCGCGTTCACCGTGCCGCGCTACCCGATGAACATCTTCTACAACGTCGCCACCGTCGCCGACGAGGTGGACGAGTACAACTGGATCTACAACAGCCGCGCCGACGGCGGATCCGGCATCTGCGAGGACAACCCGGCCACCACCACCTGCATCCCGCCGCTGGACCCGGCCACCGGCTGGACCCAGCACATCGCCCCCATCGAGGTACGCAACGCGCTGCGGCACGTGCTCAGCGGCCTGCCCTGGCCGCACTACGCGCACCAGTCCAACCTGACCGGCGACCACCTGCTCTACCAGGTGCTCACCGGCCTGTTCACCCAGTACGGCACCCTGTTCTCGGCCAGCACCCCCATCGTGAACCTGCGCACCTCGGCCATCGGCGCCGAGATCAGGCGCATGCGGCTCTGGCAGCAGAACATGAACCAGGTCACCGGCTACATCCAGAACGGCGTCGTCTACGTGGACGCCCCCGACAACCTGGACGTCCCGCTGACCGCCCCCACCGGGACCAGGGTCCCCAACCTGCTCAACCTGGGCAGCAGCCCGTTCGGCTCCGCGTACGCGGGCGAGCTGTCGGCCTACCAGCGCGACGCGCTGCTCATGCCGATCAAACTGCTGCTGCCGTAACACCCATGCGCATCGCGATGGTCACCGAGGGCACCTACCCCCACCACCACGGCGGCGTCAGCGTCTGGTGCGACCAGCTGGTGCGCGGCATGCCCGAATATCGCTTCGACCTGCACGCCATCACCGGCACCGGACGGGAGAGCCTCGCCTGGGAACTGCCGGGCAACGCCACCGTCACGCCCATCCCGCTGTGGGGCGGGCCACCCGGCCGCCCGCCCCGGGGCCGGATCAGAAGACGCTTCGAGGAGCTGTTCCGCGAGATGCTCGACCTGATGCTCGACCCCTGGCAGGGGTCGGCGGCCCGCTTCGGCGCGCTGCTGCGCGAGCTGCTCCAGAGCGGCGTCCCACTCTGCGGCGAGACCTCGGTGCGCTGCGTGCTGGACGTGTGGGAGGCGCGGCGGGCCGAGTTCGAGCGGCTCGGGGTGACGCCGACCGTGCGGGACGCGGTCACGGCGGTGGACCTGATCGAGCATTCGCTGCGCGCGCTGCTCCGCCCGGCGCCCGCGGCGGACGTCACCCATGTGGTGGCGAACGGGCTCGCCGTGCTGCCGGCGTTCGCGGCGAAGTGGACCGAAGGGACGCCGTTCGTGCTCACCGAGCATGGGGTGTATCTGCGGGAGCGGTATCTGGGGTTCCGGAACTCGCCGTACCGGTGGCCGGTGAAGGCGCTGATGCTGAGCTTTCTGCGGCTGCTGTGCGCGGCGGCGTATCTGGAGGCGAGCCTGATCACGCCGGGGAACAAGTTCAACATCCGGTGGGAGGTGCGGTGCGGGGCCGATCCGGCCCGGTTGCGTACGGTCTACAACGGCGTGGACCCGGAGCAGTTCGAGCCGGCGGGGTCCGAGCCGGAGGCGCCCACGCTCAGCTGGGCCGGGCGGATCGACCCGATCAAGGATCTGGAGACGCTGATCCTGGCCTTCGGGCGGGTGCACGCGAAGCTGCCGGAGGCGCGGTTGCGGGTGTTCGGCGGCACACCGGCCGGGCGGGAGGGCTATCTCGCCGGGTGCAGGGAGCTGGCCGGGGATCTGCCGGTCTCCTTCGAAGGGCGGGTGGACAACATCCGGGACGCGTACACGGCGGGGCATGTCGTGGTGTTGTCGAGTATCTCGGAGGGATTTCCGTACACGCTGATCGAGGCGATGGCGACCGGGCGGGCGACGGTCTCCACCGATGTGGGCGGGGTGCGGGAGGCCGTCGCCGCGACCGGGCTCGTGGTGCCGCCGCGCGATCCGGAGGCCATGGCGGAGGCGTGCCTGACCCTGCTCAACGACCACGAGCTGCGCAACCGGCTGGGGGCGGAGGCGCGGGAGCGCGCGCTCGGGCTGTTCACCGTGGATCGGGCCGTGGACAGTTTTCGCACGCTCTATCCGCGGCTGGCGGCGGCATGAGCGCGCCTGCCGTGCTGCCGGAGCCGGTGGACGATCAGGTGCATGAGCTGTGCGCCAACGCGGTCGATCCGCTGGAGATCGCGGCCGGATTGGAGTTCGGCGGGCTGACCGACGAGGCCGCCGCGCGGCACGGGCATCCGGACGTGTTCGCGTACGCGGAGGCGCTGTATCGGAGCGTGCCGCGCAAGCCGGTCGAGCCTACGGCGGAGGTTCCCACGCCGTGGGACGGGAATCCGGGGCGGCATGCCATCCGGGGGATCCTGTTCGGGCTGCCCGGGTTGTGTTACGTGACGGCGGCGCAGGCGGTGACGGGGTCCACGGTCGTGCTGGTGGTTTCGCTGCTGCTGGCATGGGCGTACGGGCAAGGAGCCGCCTATCTCGCCTATGTGGCGATCGGCCACGGGGAGGCGGGGCTGGCGGTCGCGCGGCGGGCGCTCCGGCTCGGGCTGGCGGTGCTGGTGCCCGTCATCGCCGGGGTCGGCGTGCTGACCTCCGCGAGCGCGGCCGGGATCGTGCTCGCGGTCGGGCAGGCGGCCTACCTGCTGGCGGCGGGGGTGATCCTGGTCGCCGACGGGGAGCTGGTGCTGCTGGCCGTGCTCGTGCCCGGGTGTGTGGTCAGCGCGGTCCATCTCGCCAGCGGGTGGCCCGCGCCGTGGGTGGTCTGGGCGGCGGGCGCGCTCTCCGTCGCCGAGGCCGTCGTGCTCGCCGAAGTGGTCAGCCGGACCCCGGCCAAGGCCGTCACGCGGGGGAGGCTGCTCGGCGCGGTCCCTCCTGCCCTGTTCGGAGCGCTCTGCGGCGGGCTGCTCGCCGTGGGGACGAACGGGGCGCTGGCCATGGTGCCGCTGTCGCTGAGCATGGGCGCCGCCGAATGGGCGGTGTTCCGGTTCCGGCGCGGCGGGCACCTGCTGCTCGGCCGGACCGCCACCGCGCGGCGGTTCGCCCGCGCCGTCCGCGCCGAACTGTTCGGCGCGCTCGGCCGGTATCTCGCCGTGCTGCTCGCCCTCACCGCGCCGGCGGGGGTGCTCGCGCAGCCGGAGGCGCTCCGGCTGGCGGCCAACCTCGCGCTCGGGGGCGCGGTGCTGGTCGCGCTCATTCTGCAGTCCTGCGGGATCAACGCTCCCGTGCTCGGGCTCTTCGCCGTCACCCTGGCCGCCGAACTGGCCGCGCCGAAGACGCCCGGGATCCAGCTCGCCGCGCATCTCGCGCTGCTGCTCGCGATCACCTGCCACGCCTGGTCGGCGGTCGCGCGCACCTCCCTGCACAGATGATCCCCTACAGAACAGGCTTGCGATGCGAATGCACGCTGTCACAGGAGCCGACGGCTTCATCGGCTCCCACCTCGTCGAACTGCTGGTCGAGCGCGGCCATCGGGTGCGCGCGATGGCCCAGTACAACTCGTTCGGAAGCTGGGGGTGGCTGGACACGCTCGCCCCCGACGTGCTCGCCTCGGTCGAGGTCGTGGCCGGCGACGTGCGCGATCCCGGCAGCGTACGGCAGCTGGTGGCCGGGGCCGACGTGGTCTATCACCTCGCGGCGCTGATCGCGATTCCGTACTCCTATGCCGCCCCCCGGTCGTATGTGGAGACCAACGTGCTGGGCACGCTCAACGTGCTGGAAGCCGTCAGGGACGCCTCCGCCGGGCGGCTGGTGCACACCTCGACCAGCGAGACCTACGGCACCGCGCGCTCGGTGCCGATCTCGGAGACGCATCCGCTCCAGGCCCAGTCGCCCTACGCGGCCTCCAAGCTGGGCGCGGACAAACTCGTCGAGAGCTACCACCTCAGCTTCGGGCTGCCCGCCGTGACGCTGCGGCCGTTCAACACCTTCGGCCCGCGCCAGTCGGCCCGGGCCGTCATCCCGACGATCATCGGGCAGATCGCGGCCGGGGCGCGTTCGGTGCGGCTCGGCGCGATGAGCCCGACCCGGGACTTCCTGTACGTGAAGGACACCGCCGCCGCATTCGCCCATCTTGGGACGGCCGAGGGCGTCGAGGGCGAGCTGTTCAACGCCGGGACCGGCGAGGAGATCTCCATCGGCGGCCTGGCCGGGAAGATCGCCGAGATCATGGGCGCCGCGGTGGAGTTCAGCTGCGAGACCGAACGGCTGCGCCCGGAGAACTCCGAGGTCATGCGGCTCGTCTGTGACAGCTCCCGGCTCCAGGCCCGTGGCTGGGCTCCGGCCTGGACGCTCGACGACGGGCTCAAAGCCTGCGCGGCCTGGTTCCCGGGCAACCTCGACCGGTACAAGACGACCATCTACAACGTGTGAGGGATTCGTGCACGCAGTGATCCTGGCGGGTGGCAAAGGGGTTCGCCTCCGCCCATACACCACCACGCTGCCCAAACCGCTGGTGCCGATCGGCGAGCGGTACTCCATCCTGGAGATCATCATGCGCCAGCTCGGCGAACGCGGCTTCACCACCGCGACCCTGGCCATCGGACATCTCGGGCATCTCATCCGGGCGTACGTGGGGGACGGCGCCCAGTGGGGCCTGCACGTGGACTACGCGCTGGAGACCTCACCCCTCGGCACGATGGGCCCCCTGCTCACCATGCTCGGCAACCTCCCCGCCCAGTTCCTGGTCATGAACGGCGACATCCTCACCGACCTCGACTTCGGCGACCTCCTCCACGGCCACAGCCAGGGCCGCGCCCCCCTCACCATCGCCACCTACCGCCGCGAGGTCAAAATCGACTTCGGCGTCCTCACCGCCGCCGACGGCCGCATCGTCGAATTCACCGAGAAACCCACAATCGACTACCGGGTCAGCATGGGGGTGTACGCCATTTCCAAACAATGCCTGTACGGCTACCCGCCCGGGTTGCCCCTGGGCTTCGACGAACTCGTGCTCGACCTGCTGCGGAAGGGGAGGCATCCGGCGCAGTACGACTTCGACGGGCACTGGCTGGATATCGGGCGGCCCGACGACTACGACCGTGCCAACGCGGAGTTCGACCTGCTGCGTCCGGCGTTGCTACGAGGCGTGTGAATGGGGGCGATGGAGAACGCCCTGCCGGTGGCCATCGATTCCCCGAGGGCGGGGTCGGTGGTCGCCGGGTCGGCGCATGCGACGTCCACGGGAAACAATCCTGGGCGGGTGGGTGGGACAGCCACGGTGTTGCTGGTCGGGGAATCAGGTTTTGTAGGGCGGCATGTAAAGGAGCGGCTGGGCGCTTTGCCGGGAGTGGAGCTGGCGGCTCCGAAGCGGTCGGTCCTCGATCTGGTGGAGACGTCCCGCCATGAGATATGTCGGCTGCTGGAGCAGGTGCAGCCGACGGCTGTCGTCAACTGTGCCGGGGTCGTGCACGGGCCTCCGGAGCGGTTGGTGGCCGGGAACGTGGTCGGGGTGGCTCGGCTGGTGCGGGCGGTAGGGGAGGTCGTGCCGGAGGCGCGGGTCGTGCATGTGGGGTCGGCGGCCGAGTACGGGGCCCATGACGTGCCGGTGGGGGAGGGGGCGGAGTGCCGGCCGCTCGGAGAGTACGGGCTGACCAAGCTGGCGGGGACCCGCGTGGTGGCGGGGGTGGTTCGGAACGGAGTGGTGTTGCGGCTGTTCAATCCGGTGGGGCCGGGGGCGCCGCTCGGCAGTCTGACCGGGCGGCTGGTGGCGGGGATGCGGGCCGGGGGCGAGTTGCGGCTGGGGGTGACCAGTGATGTGCGGGACTTCGTGGATGTGCGGGACGCGGCTGAGGCGATCGTGGCCGCGGCGCTCGCTCCGGGGGTGTTGCCGCCGGTGCTGAATGTGGGGACCGGGCGGGCGGTAGCCGTACGGGACCTGGTGGAGCTCATGATCGAGGTGGCTTCGTGGCGGGGGCGGGTGGTGTCCGCTTCGGAAGGGAGTTCGGCGTTGCCGTGGTCGTGCGCCGACGTCACGGCGATCGGGGCCGCGCTGGGCTGGAAGGCGAGGATCGCCTTGCGGGATTCGCTGGCGGACGCCTGGAATGAGGTTCCGGCGTGAGTGTGCTGGTTCCTGCGTACTTTCATCCGGTCGCCCAGGAGGCGGCCTGGCGGCGGCTGGCCGCGCGGCCGCCCAAGACCGTGGTGCTGAACGTGGACAGCGGGCCCGGCACGACAAGGGACCCCGACTTCGTCCGCGTCCTTGAGCCGTTGCTGGCGGCGGGCGTCGAAGTCCTGGGATACCTCGACACCGCCTACGGTGACCGGCCGATCCGGGAGCTGGTAGTGGACGCGCGCCGCTACCGCTCCTGGTACGGCGTCGGCGGCGCCTTCCTCGACCAGGTCGCGGCGGGCGCCGACCGGCTCTCCCACTACCGGGTCGCCGCGGCGGCCCTGCCCGGCCAGGGCCGCCTGGTCCTGAACCCCGGCGTCTACCCCGACCCCGGTTACGCCGCCGTCTCCGACCTGCTGGTCACCTTCGAAGGCCCATGGACCTCCTACCGCGCGGTAAACGCTCCCGCCTGGGCTCGCCTCCCCGAACAGTTCTGCCATCTCGTGTACGGCGTGCCCGGCTGGGCCCGCCGATTCGTGCAACGCGGCGCCACCCGGCTGGCCCAGACGATATTCGTCACCAGCGGCGCGTGTCCCAACCCTTGGCAAAACCTTCCCACCTATTACGAACGCCTTCCTCTCCCCAGGAATGACAACGCTCTACCAGGGCGTCGTCCCAGAGGGGAGTGAGGTATTCATGCCACAGCGGAGTCGGTTGGGTACGTTCGGAATCTGGAGCACGGCGTGGACCAATGCCCTGCGTGAAGACGGGAAGCTCGGCCCCGAGTTCGCCGACGCCGCGTCAGAAGTCGACCTGCTCGGTTACGGCACGATCTGGCTTGGCGGATCCCCTGCGGTGACATTCGCGGAGCCGCTGCTCGAAGCGACGCCGCGGATCACCGTGGCCACCGGCATTCTCAGCATCGGGCAGCACACGCCCGCCGAAGTCGCCGCCCAGCGGGCCGAGCTGGAGCGCGCGTATCCCGGCCGTTTCGTCCTGGGACTCGGGGTGAGCCATGAGAGTTTCACCGATCAATACAAGCGGCCGTACTCCGCGATGCGGGAGTATTTGACCGCGCTGGACGAAGCCCCCGAGCCCGTGCCGGTGGAGGAGCGTGTGCTGGCCGCTCTCGGGCCGAGGATGCTGGCGCTGGCCAGGGATCGGGCGGCGGGGGCGCATCCGTACCTCGTGACGCCGGAGCACACAAGGTGGGCCCGGCGGATTCTCGGCCCAGACGCCCTGCTGGCACCCGAACTCATGGTCATTCTCGACACCGACCTCGAGAAGGCACGCGCCATCGCCCGGCCGTATCTGACCCTCTATCTGGGACTGCCCAACTACACCGGCAATTTCGCCCGGATGGGTTTCACCGACGACGACTTCTACGACGGCGGAAGCGACCGTCTCGTGGACGCCATGGTCGCGATCGGCGACGCCGACAGCGTCGCCGCCCGGGCCCGGGACTTCCTGGCCGCGGGCGCCGACCATCTCGCCATCCAGGTGGTGAGCGAGGACCCCGAACACGACCTCCCCTACGAGTCCTGGCGCCTCCTGGCCACCGCCCTCTCCCTCAAACCCTGACCTGGCTTCGGCTCTGCGTTCTACCTGACAACGTGACCTGGATTCCGGCCACCGCTCTGGCTCAAATCGCGACCCGGATTCCAGCCACCGCGCTCTGCCTCGAACCCTGACCGGATTCCGGCCACCACCAAAATGGAGATCGGGCACCTGACTTTCCCCTCGTCCCCATCTTGTGACCAACCATTAGTCCTGAAATTTCGTGATTTCAGGATTTATGTCCGAATAACGGGTTGATAATCGTGTGACGAACTCCGGCCCGCTGCGGCTACGTTTTCATCCCTATTCGCCGCGCGGAATGGGGTGAAACGGTGACCGCGAATTTGCCGGTTCCCTACGAACAGTACAACGCCCCCAAACCCGGAGGCCCCAACAAGATCGCCATCATCGTGGCCATCCTGGTGACCGCCGTGGTCGTCGGCCTCGCCATGTTCTTCTGGGGCCCAGTCGCCCCCACCAGACTCACCGGCGCCTCCACCACGGCCCCAACCACAACCGTCACCGAATCCGTGACCGCCACCGTCACCGTCACCGCGAGCCCCAGCGCGAACGTCGTCATCGCCCCGACACCAGACTCCACCCCGACCGCGACCACGGCCCTTCCCACGGAAACCGCCCCCACCGACATGCCCATCGGCCAATCCGAATACCTGGCCGACCTGGACATAGACCGAGGCGGCGGCAACTACGGCGTGGACCCCCTCGCCATCAACGGCCAGATCTTCGTCAAAAGCGTCGGCCTCGGCGTCTGGAACATCGGCGACGCCAGCTTCGCCGAATACACCCTCGACGGCAAAGCCAAACGCCTGGAAGCCACCATCGGCCTCAACGACGCCCTCAGCCCCGACGCGGTCGTCGAGTTCACCATCTCCGGCAACGGCCGCCAACTCATACGCAAACGCATGAAGTACGCCTCCCAAGAAAAGATCTCAGTCCCCATCGAAGGCAACGTCAAACTCCGCATCACCACCGTCCGCGTAGGCGGCGAAAACGCCAACGGCAACAGCCGCGGCGCCGTCCTCGGCGACGCCATCCTCATCCGCTGAATCCAGTGAATTGACCTATTCCACTGGCCACGCGGCAATTCCGCGAAAGCCGATCCCAGGGAGTACATGCGGCTTCGCGATCCGATTCTCCTGTCCTGGTCTCACCCGCACCGCCGTACTCCCCGTGAGAGCGCTCTCATGAGAGGATTCCGGCTATGGAATGGATCAATGAACCGAAGTCGTGGTCGGCGGGCGAGGGCACGCTGACCGTCAATGTCGAGACCAAGACGGACCTGTGGCAGCAGACGCACTATGGGTACTCGTTCGACAACGCGCCCATGTACGGGCAGGTGATCGAAGGGGATCTGCGGGTGACCGTGACCTTCGATGCGGACTACGCGGAGCAGTACGACCAGGCGGGGGCGATTCTGCGGATCGACGAGAAGAACTGGATCAAGGCGGGGACCGAGTTCGTGGACGGGGCCCTGCAGATCAGTGTGGTGGTGACGCGGGAGTTCTCGGATTGGTCGGTGTCGCCCGCGCCGGGGTCGCCGTCGTCGGTGACCATCGATCTGCATCGGGAGGGGGACGCGGTCACGGTGCGGTATGGGGTGGATGGGGGTGAGCCGGTGAACATGATCCGGCTGGCGTACTTCCCGCCGGGGGTGCCCGCGCTGGCGGGGGCGATGGCGGCGGCGCCGGTCGGGAAGGGGTTCGAGGCGCGGTTCACGAAGGTGTCGATCAGCTGACGCGATCCGCTCGTCCCCGGGTGCCGATGGGTAAAGTCACGGTAAAGGGGGCGTTGCGGGTGGCGGTGAAATATGAGGACCGTATTCCCGGCGACGGCATGTACGTCGTCGGGATCGACGTCGCACCGGGGCAGTATCGGTGCCAGAGCTCGGGTCACGGTTACTGGGTGCGCTATCCGGCGTCCATGATCGGGCCGGTCACCACCAGGCATCAGGGTGAAGGTACGGTGTCCGTCGTCATCGAGCCGGATGACACCGCCTTCGACAGCCATATGCCCGCGGACTGGGTCAGGGTGGTGGTCCGGCGAGCCGGCCTTCCGGAGCCGCAGAAACCGGAGCGTACGGGGAGACGGGTGCGCACCATCCTGGATCCGGATATCCCCGCCGATACCAGGAAGGCGCTCCAGGCCGACCTGGCGCTGGTACGGCACGTGCGCACGGGCAGCCCCTGGTCCCGCTACGGATCGGACAAGAAGGACGGCTGGCGGGCCCCGATGCGCTTCATCCTGTGCATGGTGACCTTCATCTGGGCCTCGCCGCAGCTGGGCGTGATCCAGACCGCGCTGATGATCGCGGTGGTTCTCGGCATGCTGTCGGTGTTACGGCGGGGGCATACCCTGCCGAGGCAGCGGCTGGCTGAGCTCGCGCATGCCAATCCGGGCTGGTTCCTGGTGGATCAGGACTTCGACGACGCCGGCCGGGTGCTGGTGGCGCGCGCGCAGAAGGCGATCCGGCGGGTGCGGAAGGCCACCGTCTATCAGGAGGGCCTGCTGGACGCGGCTGATCACGAGGTCATCCTGCCCGTGGAGGAATGGGAGATCGCCAAGGCGCTGAGCAGGGTGGCCCGGCTGCGCGCCGATCAGGCCCAGCTGCTCGCGGGCGGGGTGGCCGCTCCGGTCGAGGAGGCGCTGGTCCCGATGCGGGAGACCCTGGACACGGTGGTCGCCTCGGTGACCAGCCGGGTCGAGGCGCTGGAGCGCTACGCCGCCCGGGTCCGCGAGGCCGACCGCCTGTTCCAGGCCCATGATCAGCTTCGCGCGCTCGCCGACCAGGCGGACGAATACCAGGACCTCCTGGCGAGCACCGTGCGGGACGACCTGGCCAAGGGGGAGATCGAACGGCTGTCCCGCAATATCGAGCAACTGCGGGCAGCCTTGGACGAGAGCCTGATCGCCGCCAGACAGGCAGCCCTCGAAGTCAGTCCCGGACGAAACTAAGCAGGTCGCCGGGGCTCGCCGTCCACGTGGGTGGTGGTTCTCGTCGTACCGGCGGGCATGCGGTGAGGCGTCTTTAGACCGGGTCGTACAGTTTCCGCATGAGTGTGGAGACGCGGGTTCTGGATGTCATTGATGAGGCGGGGACGGTGCGGCTGCTGGCCGAGCTTGTTCGGGTGCCGAGTGTGACCGGTGGCGACAACGAGTCGGAGTTGCAGGGGGAGTGCGCCCGGCGGCTGGGGGAGCTTGGGCTCGATGTGGACATGTGGAAGCTCGACCTGGAGATGCTTCGCGGGCATCCGGACTATCCGGGTGCGGAGGCGCCGCGCGCCGAAGGGTATGGCGTGGTCGGGACGACCGAAGGGGAGGGTGAGCCCGCGCTGATCCTGCAGGGGCATGTGGATGTGGTGCCGACGGGGGATCTCGCCAAATGGGAGGGGAACGATCCCTTTGGGGCACGGCTCACCGCGACCACCTTGCATGGGCGGGGTGCCTGTGACATGAAGGCGGGGCTGGCCGCCAACCTGGCCGTCATGACCGCCCTGCGGGTCGCGGGAGTACGGCTGGCGCGCCCGCTTGCCCTCCATTGTGTGGTCAGCGAGGAAGACGGCGGTCTGGGTGCGTTCGCGACCATGTTGCGCGGCCACACCGGCGAGGCGGCCGTGATCACCGAACCCACCAGCGGGAAGATCATCACCGCCAACGCGGGATCGTTGACGTTCCGCCTGGAGGTCGCCGGACGCGCCGCGCACGGGGCCACGCGTTATGAGGGCGTCAACGCCATCGAGGCTTTCTGGCCGGTGTTCACCGCGATCAGGAAGCTGGAGGCCGAGCGTAACCGCGACCCGGATCGGCTGTTCGCGGGGAATGCGACGCCGTACCCGATCGAGGTGGGGACCGTCCGCGCCGGTGACTGGGCGAGCAGCGTGCCGGATCTGCTGGTGGCCGAAGGCCGCCTCGGGGTTCGCCTGGACGAGGATCCGGACGACGCGGCGGCGGCGCTGGAGGAGGCGCTGGCCGGGATCGACGACCCGTGGCTGCGCGCCAACCCGGTTACGATCACCTGGCCGGGCGGCCGGTTCGCCAGTGGGCGGCTGCCCGCCGGTCATCCGCTGCTCGCCGAGACGGAGCGGGCGGTCGAGGATGTCACGGGCACCCGTCCGGGGACGACGGCCGCGCCCTACGGCAGCGATCTGCGGATCTACGCGGGAGCCGGTATCCCGACCCTGCACTACGGCCCGGGGGATGTTCGCTTCGCGCACGCGCCACGGGAGCAGGTGGAGCTTCGCGAGTTGCGCGAGGTCACTCAGGCGCTGGCGCTGCTGGTTCTGCGCCGGTGCGGGGTGCGGTAGCTGGACTATAGTCCGCTCATGGACGAGCCCCGACTGTTGCAGATCTTCCGGGAGGAGCCGCCCAAGGAGCGGGCGGACGCGGCGCGGAACCGGGAGAAGGTGCTCGCGGCTGCGATCAAGTTGTTCCGGGAGCACGGGGTCGACAACGTGTCCATGGACGCGGTCGCGGCGGAGGCCGGGGTTGGGAAGGGGACGCTGTTCCGGCGGTTCGGTGACAAGTCGGGGCTGGTGTTCGCGTTGCTCGACAATAAGGAGAAGGTCCTGCAGGAGGCAGTGCTGGCGGGGCCGCCGCCGGTTGGGCCGGGGGCTCCGGCGAAGGAGCGGATTGTCGCTTTCGTCGAGGCTTACGCCGGGTACCTGTTCGAGAACATCGACCTGCTCCGGGTTTCGGAGACGTCGAGTCCAGGGGCGCGGTATCGGGTGGGGGCCTACCGGTTCTGGCATGCCCACCTGCGCATGCTTCTCGCCGAGGTACGGCCCGCGGATGATCCCGCCGTGCTCGCGCACGCGCTGCTCGCGCCGCTCGGGGCGGAGCACGCGGCGGCGGTCGCGGCGCAACTCGGGCCGGAGCGCGCCCGCACGGAGAGCAGCCTGCTGGCGCAGGCGCTGATGTCCTGATGACTACGGACGATCTCGTGCCGAGGCGGCCTCGATGACGCGCTCGTGTCCGAATAGCTACCGCTGGGTAATCAAGCTCACATCCCTGACCTGAATACTTTGATCCGCACAACCCAGGAAAGGTCAGGGAATGGTCAAGTTTGCGCCTTATGCACGATTTGCTTGGCCGCTTCGCTGGTTGTTCCGGGTCTTGACCGTGCTGGTGGTACTGGCGGTCGTGCTGGCCGGGGTCGGCACCTGGATTGTGCGGCAGTCGTTTCCGCAGACGGACGGCGAGCTGCGGCTGCCCGGGCTGAGTGCGCCGGTGACCGTGTATCGGGACGCTTACGGGGTTCCGCAGATCTTCGCGGACACCGCTGATGATCTTTTCCGGGCGCAGGGGTACACGCACGCGCAGGACCGGTTCTGGGAGATGGACTTCCGGCGGAAGACGACAGCCGGGCGGTTGTCGGAGTTGTTCGGGTCGTCCACGCTCGACATCGACAAGGTCGTCAGGACGCTCGGCTGGCGGCGGGTCGCGGAGCAAGAGCTCGCTTTGCTGACCCCGGAGGCGAAACGCGGTCTGGAGGCGTACGCGGCGGGGGTGAACGCGTGGCTGGCCGAGAACGACGGGTTCGCGGCGCGGAGCCTGGAGTTCGCGGTGCTCAAGCTCACCAACGGCGGCTACACGCCCGAGCCGTGGACGCCCGCCGACTCGATGGCCTGGCTGAAGGCGATGGCCTGGGATCTGCGCTCCAACATGGACGACGAGCTCGAACGCGCGCTGGACGCGAGCGTGCTGCCGGTCGAGCGGGTCAACGAGCTGTTCCCCGCCTACCCTTACGACCGGCACCAGCCGATCGTCGCGACCGGAGGTGTCAAGGACGGCGCGTTCGACTCCAGCGCCCCGGCCGTGACGTCCGCGTCGGCGCTCCGCCGGGTGTCCGAGGTGCTCCGGAAGGTTCCCTCTCTTATTGGTACGGAGGGCACTGACCGGAAGGGCATTGGGTCCAACTCGTGGGTGGTGAGCGGGAGATTCACGGACACGGGGAAGCCGTTGCTCGCGAACGATCCGCATCTGGGGCCGCGGATTCCGTCGATCTGGTATCAGGCGGGGTTGCATTGCCGTACCAGGACGGCGGCGTGTCCGTATGACGTGTCGGGATATACGTTCTCGGGGCTGCCTGGGGTGGTGATCGGGCACAATCACCGCATCGCGTGGGGGTTCACCAATCTCGGGCCGGATGTCACCGATCTGTACGTCGAGCGGGTCACGGGGGAGACGTACGAGGTCGAGGGCACGTGGACGCCGTTCGAAACGCGGACCGAGCAGATCAAGGTCGCCGGGGGCGCTCCGGTGGAGCTCACGGTTCGATCGACCAAGCACGGTCCGATCATTTCCGACGTGCTGGAGAGCGCGGCCGATGCCGTTCCCGGTGCGGCCAGGAGCCTGTCGGAACCGGCTGAATCACCAGCGCCTGCCGGCGAGAAGCATGAGGTCGCGCTTCGGTGGACCGCGCTCGATCCCGGGCAGACGGCGAACTCGGTGTTCCTGCTGAACAAGGCCGAGAACTGGGAGCAGTTCCGGGCTGCGGCGTCCAAGTTCGAAGCGCCATCCCAGAACCTGATTTATGCGGATATAGACGGAAATATCGGGTATCAAGCGCCGGGGAAGATCCCGATCAGGGCCGGAGGGAATGGGCAGTGGCCGCGTGCCGGGTGGACGGGCGAGCAGGAGTGGACGGGCTTCGTCCCGTTCGCCGAGTTGCCGTTCTCCTACAACCCACCTGAGGGTTTCATCGCCACCGCCAACAACGCCGCCATCGGCCCGGGCTACGGTCCTTTCCTCACCGCCGACTGGTCGTACGGCTACCGCTCGCAGCGCATCGTCGACCGGATCAAGGACGTGCTCGCATCCGGCAAGATGACCGCCAAGACGATGGGCGAGATCCAGATGGACTCCGCCAACGGCTTCGCGCCCGTTCTCGTCCCCCACCTGATGCGTACCGTCGGCCGGGGCACCGAACTCTTCGAAAGCTGGAACTTCCAGCAGGACCGCGACTCCGCCGGGGCCGCCTACTTCAACGTCGTCTGGAAGAACCTGCTCGCGCGCGTCTTCGACGACGAACTCCCGGAGGACGCCCGCCCGACCGGCAACGACCGCTGGTTCGAGGTCATGCGCACGCTGCTGGAGGACGAGGACGCGGCCTGGTGGGACGACGTCCGTACCAAGAACGGGGTCGAGACCCGGGACGACATCCTGTCCGCCGCCCTCGCCGCCGCCGACGCCGAGATCTCCGACCTGCTCGGCGACGACCCCGCCGGCTGGCGCTGGGGCGACCTCCACACCCTGGAACTCACCAACGAAACTTTCGGCACCTCCGGCATCGCCCCCATCGAGTGGCTCTTCAACCGGGGCCCCATCCGCACCTCCGGCAGCAAGGACGCCGTCAACGCCACCGGCTGGAACCCCACCAACGGCTACGAGGCCGACTGGGTCCCCTCCATGCGCATGATCGTCGACCTCGCCAACCTCGACAACTCCCGCTGGATCAACCTAACCGGCTCCTCCGGCCACGCCTTCCACCCCAACTACAACAACCAATCCGACCTCTGGGCGAACGGCGACACAACCCCGTGGCCATCCACCGAACAAGCCGTCAAAACCGCATCGACGGACACCCTCACTCTCCGCCCCTAAGACTCCGCTGATGTGCTGATAGCGGTGGTTCTCCCACCCACCCAGCCCTTTGTTTTTCCTCGGGCTCCGCCCGGCCCCGCGAGTGCCGTGGTTTCCCGTACGAAACGACGGCCACGACACGGGGTTTCCGGGGCCGAAGGCCGATGGGGCCGAGCGCGAG
>NZ_JBDPLV010000025.1:0-143560 GCF_039871605.1 Acrocarpospora sp. B8E8
GGTGTGGTAACCGCCGTTCTATGGGGTCTTGTTGCATGTCAGGGCTACGCCACGCCGTACGCGATCCATCCGTGATCCGCAGAACCGGCACCCACCGTCTCAGCATCCGAGAATGCTGTCAGCCCTGACCCCCAGAGCTACAGCAGTGCGGGTGAGTCCGCTATGTCCGGTCCTCGGCCGACGTAGAACAAGGTCGCGGTTGAGATCAACGGCAAGTTGATCGATGTGTCTTCGATAACCGAAAAAGCGTATTTTCCGGGCACTGCCAAACAAGCCCCTCACTCGCGATCGGCCCAGCCCTCCGGTTCCTCTCCGGACCTCCCGCGCTGGCCGACAGCCGCCTGACCAAGGAGGACATCTGATGACACCCTTCCAATTCTTCGGTTACCTTGAGCTGTTTGGCGAGACGACCTCGGTCCCGGCGGCACGCCATTTCGTCCGCGATGTTCTGACCGGCACCGGATTCGACCGCATCGACGACGCGGAACTCCTGGTCAGCGAGTTGATGTCGAACACGCTCGCACACGTCGGCGGAGCGCTGTCGGTGGCGGTCACCCGTAGCCTCGGCGACATCCTCATCGAGGTGACCGATCGAGGTTCTCCCGCCAGCACGCCGGCGATCCGGCCGCCGCTCGACGGTGAGAGGCCGGGCGGGTTCGGCCTGGTTCTGGTCGAGGAGATCGCCTCGGACTGGGGCTCCTACACCCTGCAGGACCTTCAGGGCACCTGCCAGGTGGTGTGGTTCACCCTGCCTCATCCCGGCGACACCGTCGGCACCTCCGGCGCCCACGGCCGGGGGCCGCTGACCTTCGAGAAGCTGATCGCCATGTTCGACGCGGACCGCTCCGTCGCCGAGTCTCTGCCCCGCCGTCCGCGTTCGGCGGGCCTGTCGGTGGTGAGTGGGAAGGAGCGGTCGTGACGGCTGGCCGTGCCCGGAGGGGGTCCCGGCGGATGGGCGGGCCGGGCTGGGCCGTCCTGGACATCCGCCGCCGGGAGATCGTCGAGGATCTGGCCGGGCGGATCGCCGACGGTGAACTGGCCGAGGGCGCCCGGATGGCCAGCGTCCAGAAACTGCGGGAGACCTACGACATTCCCGGCTCGATCGCCCGTCGCGTTCAGCGTGAGCTGGCCGATCGGGGGTTCATCCGCCGCGTGCCGGGCCTGGGCTATGTCGTCGGCGTGCCCGGGACCGCCCCCGTGCCGCCACACGCAGATGATCCGGACGCGATCAGCACGTTCGTCGCCGGCCCGCGGGCCGGCCGTCCGATTCTCAGTGAGGATCTGCTGCTGGCGCGGCATCGGGCCGGCAAGGATGCCGCCGCCGACTACCGCAGGCGCTTCTTTCCCCGCGCCCTCACCGGCCCGGACGCCATCGACCGGTACTGTGATGAAACGATCTTCAAGCAGGTCGCCGAAGTCATGGCCGGGCGCATCGCCGCCGGGGAGTTTCTCCCGGGGGAGCGGTTCGCCAGCTTGGCCATGCTGCGGCGGGAGTTCGCGATCTCCGACGCCACCGCCCGGCGAGTGCTGCGGGAGCTGACCGACCGGGGCCTGATTCACACGGTGCCCGGCCGCGCCTGTTACACCGGCCCCGCCGAGGCCGGGCATCCCAGCCCGCTCTATCAGCGGATCGCCGCGGAACTGGCCGGGCAGATCTTTTCTGGGGAGATCCGGATCAATCACCCGATCCCCGTACGCGAGGACCTGAGGGCGCGGCACGGCGTCTGCGATCACACTCTTGGCGAGGCCGTCGAGCTGCTGGAATCCCTTGGCTGGGTGATCTGTGTTCCCTACCGGCGTCCCGTGGCCGCGCCTCCCACCTGTTGGCCGGTGTCCCTGGACGGGACGGCCGTGCCGTGATCGGGTATGCCGTGCGCTCGGCGCGAACGTCGGTACGTCGCCGCCGACGAGTTGCGTCATCGTCGCCGACCCGCATGGCCCGCACGAGTCGCCCGGCATTCTCGAATGGAAGGCTTAGGGCGGGTTCTCGGTGTCGTACTCGCCGGGTGGATTGCCGCGGGGGAGCAGGTGTTTGGCGACTCGGGCGGTCGGTGTGCGGGGGAGCGCGTCCACGGTCTGCCAGAAGCGGGGCACCTTGAACGCGGCCAGCCGTTCGCGCGCCCACGCGTGGAGTTCGGCGAAGTCGAGTTCTCCGTTCGCGGGGACGATGAACGCCTTCACCTCTTCTTCCGACAGTTCCGACGGCACGCCGATGACCGCGCATTCGAGCACGTCCGGGTGGGCCGCCAGGACCTCCTCGACCTCCAGTGGGGACAGGTTCTCGCCGCGGCGGCGTAGGACCTCTTTGCGCCGGGACACGAACGTGTACACGCCGTCGTCGTCCACGGTCACCAGGTCGCCGGTGCGGAGCCAGCCGTCCTCGGTGATGACCTTGGCGGTCTCCTCGGGCATTTCCCAGTAACCCGGTGTCACCGCGGGGTTGCGCAGGAGTAGCTCGCCGTCGTCCAGGCGGGCGTGGTTGATCGTGCCGAGCGTCGGGTGCTGGCGGACCGTGCCGAGCGTGCCGTACGGGCGGGAGCCGCGTGGCCAGATGAGGCCGTAGGGGGACTCCGATAGGGCGTACCCGACGATGATGCGCAGGCCGAAGCGGGTTTCGATCTCCAGTTGCCGGTCCTTGGCGGGGGCCGGGCCGGTGTAGCAGAGCCGGAGCGGGGTGTCGGCGTCGCTGGGGAGTTCGGGGCGGCGCATGAGGATCTCCAGCATGGCGCCGATCGCGTTGAACTCGGTGGCGCCGTGGCGGCGGGCCGCGTCCAGGAAGCCGCTGGCCGAGAAGCGTTCCAGCAGGATCAGGCCCGCCCCGCAGGCCAGGGAGCCGAGCACCGAGTAGGCGGGGGCGTTGATGTGGAACAGCGGCAGCGAGGTCATCAGACGGTCCTCGCGGGTCAGGCCCATCCAGAACGGGAAACCCTCGCCCGCCAGCGCGTACGCCCGATGGGTCTGCATCACCAGCTTGGAACGCCCGGTCGTCCCGGAGGTCGGGATCAGCGTAGCCAGGTCGTCCGGCTGGACCTCGACCCTGAGCTCCCCGCTGGTGCCGGTCAGGCCGCCGATGTCCAGCTGGGGCACGCCAAGATCCCAGGGTTCGTCCGTGATGAGCGCCCGAGGGCGGGTCTGCGCGGCGATGCCCGCCAACTCCGCCGTACTGCTCGCCGGGTTGACATACACCGCGACCGCGCCCATCGACGTCAGCGCCAGCCAGCACAGCAGGTACGGCGGGGTGTTGCGCGCGGTGACCAGGACGAGATCGCCGCGCCTGATCCCGGCGGCGCGCAGCGCGGTGCCGGTGCCGGCCACCTGGCCCGCCGCCGCCTCGAACGTGAGGGTCCCGGCGTCGGTGCGCAGCCAGACGCCGCCCGGGTCGCGATCCGCCGCGGCCCACAGCAACCCGGGGATGGTGCCTACGCCGACCGCCGGATGTCCTCGATGATCGCATCGACCAGCACCGTGGGCACAGTGTGGTCCAGCACGCCGTTCTCCCGCAGCTCCACCACGGCCGGAACCGGGTCAGGATCGGCGAACAGCTGCGGATCGCT
Organism: Acrocarpospora sp. B8E8; assembly: GCF_039871605.1. Taxonomy (NCBI): domain Bacteria; kingdom Bacillati; phylum Actinomycetota; class Actinomycetes; order Streptosporangiales; family Streptosporangiaceae; genus Acrocarpospora; species Acrocarpospora sp. B8E8. Next base: position 3,555 of record NZ_JBDPLV010000025.1, read on the forward strand.
GTAGTCGACCGGGCGACCGGTCGGGTCGATCGTCCACCACGACGCCTCCAGCGCGATCCCGTTCGGGTCGCTGAAGTAGATCGACCGCAGGAAACCATGGTCGATCACGTCGGTGACCTCGCAGTCGTGCGCCTTCAGCCGATCGCGCATGCGCTCCAGCGCCGCTTCGTCCGGCAGATACAGCGACAGGTGATCGAACTGCGAGGCCTTCTCGTACGGCACACCGGCCGGTTTCGCATAGGTGTCGAGATCTTTCCCGGTGAACTCGAAGAAGGCGATCGTGTTGCCCGGCGCCACCTCGAAGAAGTAGTGCCGGAAGTCGGGGGTGGCCAGCGTGGTCACCAGTCGCGCGTCCAGAACCCCGTGCCAGAACCGCACGGTGGCGTCCATGTCCGGAGTGACCAGGGCGAGGTGGTGCACGCCACGCCAATGCATGGTGTCGGGTGTCGCAGCCATGCTTCGACGCTACGCCGCCACACCGGATCTGGGGAGACGCAACCGGTAGAAATTTCAATCAAATCGGGGTCAGTTGGGTATGGGACCCTCCTCGGTGAGCGCCTCCAGCATCTCGGTGAGGTGGGCGACCTGGGTTTCGAGGCCGCGGACGCGCGCCTCCAGCTCGACGAGCGTGGGGGTCTGAAACGCGTTGCCGATCTGCCTGCTCATCGACCCTCCGGCGGTGCATATCGTAAGCACGCGGGGCAGCGTGCGCGGGATTCCCTATACCCCAAATATCCGCCTTCGCACCTCAAAGCGAAAGGTCAGGCGGTTGCGGGTTAAGGTGGCTTCCATGGTTGATCTCCCGTCGCGCGAATGGCGCGTCGCACCGTCGATCATCGTGCTCAAGGTCATCGGCGCCGTCCTGCTCGCCGTCCTGGCCCTCACCGCCGACGGCCGCGGCCTCTTCCTGGCCGGAATCGCCGCCCTCGGCCTGGCCGGTCTCGCCGTCCGCGACCTCCTGGCCCGGGTGCGTCTGGCCGCCGACACCAACGGCGTCACCGTCGTCACCGGCTTCTCCGGCCGCCACCACATCCCCTGGCCCCAGATCGAACGCATCCGCGTCGACTCCCGCGCCCGGTACGGCACCCGCATGCAACTCCTCGAACTCGACACGGGCGACAACATCCACCTGTTCAGCAAGTTCGACCTGGGCGAACCGGTCGTCCCGGTCGCCGAGGTCCTGATGCGCATGCGCCCATGACCCGGCTCAGCTAGGAGCTCCAGCTTGCCGAGTTCGGCCTCAGCGTGACGTCGCGAGGCCCGCGTGCGCCTGCCGTTCACGCCGCCGTAGTCCATCAGCGTTGACTCACCGCCTCGGCACCGGCGCAGACACCTGTTCCCAGGTCTTGGCCATCAACCGGCAACCCATCTGGAAGCTCCGAACACAGGCCGTCCGCCTGGTCGTGCGGAAGCTCAGTGTGTGCTGGCTCGTGGGGGGATTTCCCGCGAACCGGTGTCGGTGGCGTCGCGGGTTCCGGTCTGGAGTAGCGCGAATGCCCGGTCGGCGTCCGCGACGGCCTCGGGATACACCTCGTCGGCGGTTTGCCCTGCCACGAGTCTTTGCCAGTTGGTCCGGGCGAGCACCCGTTGGACGGCGATCACTTGTGCCGCCTGGAGCCGTGCCGTGATGTCATCGCCGAGGACGGCGGCCAGGGCCTCCTCGTCGTCGAGCATGTACTGGCTGACCCGTGCGGCCAGGCTTGGCGTGGTGAACACCATGCGGTGGAAAGTCAGAACCACGGGATGGTCGTTGAGGCCCGTGACGGGGTCGCGGCGGTCGAGGCCGGCCCGGAAGTGCCGGTGCAGTGCGGTCAGCGACGAGATTCCGGGCTGGCGGTCGCGCACCACCCGTGCGGCCTCACCCTGGTGATCGGCGAACCGGTGCAAGAGCAGATCCTCTTTCGCGGTGAAGTACCGGAAGAGGGTCGGCTTGGAAACCTCGGCGGCCGCGGCGATGTCGGCGACCGAGACTTGGTCGAAGCCGTGGGCGAGAAACAGCGAGATCGCCGCGTCGGCGATGGCGTCGCGGGTCCGCGCCTTCTTGCGGGCCCGCAGTCCAGTCGGTTCAACCACATGAACAGGGTAACATCTATTACTGGGTTGCGTTTTTAACCGAGTAACGATTTGATGCTCGCTATGACGCAGACCGATGTTCTTGTGGTGGGCGCCGGACCGACCGGCCTCACGCTCGCGTGCGACCTGGCCCGCCGTGGCGTCGCGGTACGCATCGTCGATCGAGTGCCCGAGTTCCCCCACGGTTCGCGCGGTAAGGGGTTGAGCCAGCGCAGCCTGGAGGTGCTCGACGACCTCGGCGTGGTCGACCGGCTGCTGAAATTCGGGATTACGCACCTGCCGCATCGCAAGTATCGAGGCGCGGAAGTCGTCTCCGAGATCGACCCGGAGGCCGATCGGGTGGCGACGCCGGACGTCCCCTACCCAACCGGTCTGATGATCCCGCAGTGGCGGGCGGAGCGAACGCTGCGCGAGCGGCTCGCCGATTTCGGCGTCGCCGTCGAGCTCGGCGCCGAGCTGCGGGTCATCAGCCAGGACGCCGACGGTGTGACCGCGACCGTGGGAGAAGCGCAGATCCGGGCGCGGTACCTGGTCGGCTGCGACGGTGGCCGCAGCACCGTCCGCAAAGCAATCGGCCTGCGTTTGCACGGCCAGACGCCGGACATCCAGCTCATGGCGGTCGGTGACGTCGAGGTCGAGGGACTCGGCCGCGACGCCTGGCACCAGTGGTTCGCCGGCGGCGGCGCGATCATGCTCTGCCCGCTGCCGGGCACCGACGCCTTCCAGGTCCAGGCATCGCACGAGCTTGGCCAGGACGGAACGCCGCTGGAGCCGACGCTGGAAACCTTCCAGCGGACCTTCGACCGCCTCGCCGGAATCCCCGGTGTGCGACTGCGCAATCTGACCTGGAGCTCGACCTACCGCGTCAACGTCCGGATGGTCGACCGGCTCCGCGTGGACCGGGTTTTCCTCGCCGGAGACGCCGCGCACGTGCATCCCATCGCCGGCGGCCTCGGCATGAACAGCGGCATCCAGGACGCCTACAACCTCGGCTGGAAACTCGGCCTGGTGCTGGCCGGCAAAGCCGCGCCGGGCCTGCTCGACACCTACGACGAGGAACGGCTGCCGATCGCGAGCTGGACGCTCGACATCACCTCGGAACTGCTCGACGCCATCCTCGCCGCGATCGAGGAGTCGGGCGGCGGCGTGGACGCCGCGGCCTCGCGCGAACTCACCCAGCTCCAGCTCGGATACCCATGGAGCCGGCTGTCCCGGAACGCCGCGAGCCGATCCAGCGGACCACAACCAGGCGACCGCGCACCAGACGCCCCCTGCCGCGACCCGCTCACCGGCACACCGAAACGCCTGTTCGACCTCTTCCGCGGACCCCATTTCACCCTGCTCGGCCTCGGCGAACGCTGCGCCGCAGCACTCAACGACCTTGAGACCGACATCGTCAAGCCCTACCTGATCGGGCCAGGCGGCCTCATCGACGATGCTGGGCACGTGGCACACGCATATGGCCAGGACGCCCAGATCCTCATCCGCCCGGACGGATACATCGGCCTGATCGCCGACGCGGACGACGCGTCAGCGGTCGCCGACTACCTCCGCTCCCTGTAAGCCATTCGCACTCCAGCCGAATGCTCAAGGCGAACTGCGCGACTTCATCCAGCAATCCACTGGATCGTTCGGGGGAGCCCACCTCCAGCCCGTGACCGGCCCTCGGGACACCCACACCTCAGGTAATCAGCCGGTTACGCGGAATGGGCTCACTCCCGTGCGACGAGCCGACGACAACCTCGATCTGGCCAGCGCGAGGCCCTGCGGCAGCGCTTGACGTCCTTCGCGGGCACCGTCCTGGCCGTCACTCACGATCGCTGGTTCGCCGCGGACTTCGATTGGCTTCTCATCTTCGGCGCTGATAGGACCGTCTACGAGAACGACGAGCCGGTGTGGGATGGAGCTCGTGTCGAGCGATCACGCTAGGAGGCCCTCGGCGGGAAGGTTCGCGCCGAGGGCCCGATCCGGTCAGGCGGTCGTGCAGGTGGTGCCGTTGAGGGTAAAGGTGGCCGGGTTGGCGTTGGTGCCGGAGTAGCTCGCCTGGAAGCCGAAGGCGGCGGTGCCGCCGTTGGCGTTCAGGGTGCGGTTGTGGTCGACGTTGCGGGCGGTGACCTGCTGGCCGGACTGGGTGACGGTGGCGTTCCAGGCGTTGGAGATCTGCTGGTTGCCGGGGAAGGTCGAACCCAGGGTCCAGCCGGTGATGGTGGTGGTGGATCTGTTGGTGATGGTCACCTCGGCGGTGAAGCCAGTATTCCAGGAATTGGGGCGGTATGCGACCGTGCACCCGGTGGTCGGCGAAGGAGAAGGCGACGGGCTGGGACTTGGGCTGGGCGACGGCGAAGGTGAGGGCGACGGCGAAGGCGAGGGCGAGGGCGAAGGCGAAGGCGAGGGCGAAGGTGAGGGGGACGGGGACGGGGACGGTGAAGGGGATGGGCCGCCGTAGGTCAGGCCGTAGCCCTGGGGGAAGAGTGGGGTCTTGCCGTCGCCTGCGTTGATTGGTTGCTGGCTGGCGGAGTTCATCCACGTCATGGGGAGTTTGCCGGTAGGGGCGTAGTCGCCGAACAGGACGTCGGCCACCCCGCGGCCTTCGGTGCCGGGAAGCCAGGCCGCGACCAGCGCCCGCCAGTTCGCGATCTGCGCGGCGATGTCCATCGGCCGTCCCGAGACCAGCACCACGATCACCGGGACGCCGGAGGCCTGGAGGCGTTGCAACGTCGTCAGGTCGGTGCTGTCCAAGCCCATCGCGCCGGTCCGATCGCCGTTGCCCTCCGCGTACGGCGTCTCGCCGACGACGGCGATGGCCGCCCGGAAGGTCGAGTCGATGCCCGTCCCGGTCTGGTTGTACGTCACCTGGGTCCCGGATCCGACCGCGTCACGAATGCCCTGCAAGATCGTGGTCCCCGGCGTCGTGTTCCCGGACGAGCCCTGCCAGGAGATCGTCCAGCCGCCGCTCTGGTTGCCGATGTTGTCAGCGCTCTTCCCGGCGACGAAAATCTTCCCGCCGGTCTTGGCCAGCGGCAGAATGTTGCCCTGATTTTTCAGCAGAACCTGGGACTTGCGCACCGCTTCCCGCCCCAGGGTCCGATGTGCCGCGTTTCCGACGGTGCCCGTGAGGCTGCGGTCGGTCAGGGGACGCTCGAAAAGGCCGTACTCGAACTTCTTGGTGAGGATGCGGCGGTTGGCGTCGTCGATCCGGGACATGGAGATCCGTCCCGCCGTGACCTCCTGCTTGAGCAGCGTGATGAAGCGGCGGTAATCGGTCGGGACCATCACCATGTCGATGCCCGCGTTGATCGCCGTGGTGACCTCGGAGGCCGTGAAGCCGACCCCGCCCTCGATCTGGTCGATTCCCGCCCAGTCCGAGACGATGAACCCGGTGAAGCCCAGCTCGCCCTTGAGCACGTCGGTGAGCAGGTAACGATGCCCGTGCAGCTTGGAGCCGTTCCAGCTGCTGTAGGAAACCATCACCGAGCCGACCCCGCGCTGCACGGCGGCCTGGAACGGCGGCAGGTGGATCGCGCGGAGCTCGGCCTCGCTGATCTGGGTGTTGCCCTGGTCGTCGCCGCCGGTGGTGCCGCCGTCGCCGACGTAGTGCTTGGCGGTGGCCAGGACCCCCTTGCCCTGCAGGCCGGTGATGATCGAGGTCATCGGGCTGACGAGCGCGGGTTCCTCGCCGTAGGACTCGTACGTCCGCCCCCAGCGGTCGTCGCGCGCCACGCACAGGCAGGGCGCGAACGTCCAGTCGATCCCGGTTCCCGCCACTTCCTCGGCGGTCGCCTGGCCGATCCGCTGGACCAGGTCGGCGTCCCGGGTCGCGCCCAGGCCGATGTTGTGCGGGAAGATCGTCGCGCCGACCACGTTGTTGTGGCCGTGCACCGCGTCGATCCCGTAGATCATCGGAATGGCCAGCGGCGTGCCTAGGGCCTGCCGCTGGAAGTTGTCGTACATGTCCGCCCAGGACGTGGCGTTGTTCGGCGACGGGGCGGAGCCGCCGCCCGAGAGGATCGATCCCAGCCGGTAGGTCAGCACGTCCGACACCGGGTTGATCGCGGCGCGGTCGGCCTGGGTCATCTGCCCGGCCTTGTCGTCCAGCGTCATCCGGGACAGCAGGTCGTTCACCCGGGTCGCGACGGGCAGGCTCGGGTCCTGGTACGGCAGCGCCGCCGCCGTCGCCACCCGGCTGGGCACGACGGTCAACGCCGAACCCAGGAGCACGCTGACCAAAGTCAGCCGTGCGAGGCGGAATGTCATGGATCCTCCCTAGATATCCCGAGGACCGTACGAACGCGGTAGTTAAGGGTCAATGAAGGGCGCGTTGCACTCGCGGTGACCTGCTCCTTTCCCGGAAAGTTTCACGGCATGATCGGGGAATGCGCATCGTCGAGGTGGAGTCCACCGAGCTGTTCACCGAGGGCCCGCGGCAGATTGTGCGGATCACGCTGGCGGACGCCGTGCCCGGGGTGCCCGTGCGGGTGGCGGGAGTGGGGGTGGCGGGCGAAAGCCGTACCGAACAGGGGGAGACCGTCGAGGTGGCGGTCGGCGCCGATCATCCAGTGGGGGCGCGGGTGCCGATCGTGGTCACCGCCGGGGACGCGGAGGCGGCCGGGGAGCTGGTGGTCGCGGAGCCGGGGTGGACGGTGTGGATGGTGTCGCATTTCCACTATGACCCGGTGTGGTGGAACACCCAGGCGGCGTACACGGCGACCTGGGATCACGCGGGGGAGGCCGCGCAGGCCCACCGGTCGGGGTTCCAGCACGCCGGGTTCGAGCTGGTCAAGCTGCATCTGGCGACCGCGAGGCGCGAGCCTGAGTACAAGTTCGTGCTGGCCGAGGTGGACTATCTCAAGCCGTTCTGGGACGCGCATCCCGAATATCGGGCCTACCTGCGGCAGCTCATCCAGGACGGCCGGGTCGAGATCATGGGGGGCACCTACAACGAGCCCAACACCAACTTGACCAGCGCCGAGTCGACGATCCGCAACCTCGTGCACGGGGCCGGGTTCCAGCGGGACGTGCTCGGCGGGGATCCCGGGACGGCCTGGCAGCTGGACGCGTTCGGGCATGATCCGCAGTTTCCCGGGCTCGCCGCGGACGCCGGGCTGACGTCGAGTTCGTGGGCGCGCGGGCCGTTCCATCAGTGGGGGCCGATGCTCGGCGGCGGCGATCCGGCCAGGATGCAGTTCCCCGCCGAGTTCGAGTGGCTGTCGCCGTCCGGCCGGGGCGTGCTGACCCACTACATGCCCGGCCACTACAGCGCGGGCTGGTGGATGGACTCGGCCGCCTCCCTGGAGCTGGCCGAGGCCGAGGTCTACCGGCTGTTCCTGAAGCTCAAGACGGTCGCCGCCACCAGGAACGTGCTGCTGCCCGTCGGCACCGACTACACCCCGCCCAACCGCTGGATCATGGACATCCAGCGGGACTGGAACGCCCGCTACGTCTCCCCGCGCGTGGTCTGCGGCCTCCCTAACGAGTTCTTCGCCGCGGTACGGAGCGAGCTCGACCATTTCACCCCGCAGACCCGCGACATGAACCCCATCTACACCGGCAAGGACGTGTCGTTCATCGACACCAAACAGGCGCAGCGGCACGCCGAGGCCCAGCTCGTGGACGCCGAGAAATTCGCCACCCTCGCCGCCGTGAGCGAGGGCACCCCCTACCCGTACGCGGAACTCGACAAAGCCTGGCGCCAGCTGGTCTACGGCGCGCACCACGACGCGATCACCGGATCCGAGTCCGACCAGGTCTACCTGGACCTGCTCACCGGCTGGCGCGAAGCCCACGACCTCGGCCGCGACATCCTCACCCGCTCCCTGACCGCGCTCAGCGCCGACCTGGACGGCGTCGTCGTCTGGAACCCGTCCTCCTGGCCGCGCACCGACCTGGTCCGCGCCCGCCTCACCCTCCCACCCGGCTGGTACGGCATCGCCGGAAACGTCCTGCTGGAGAACCCCGAACACCACGACGACGGCAGCCTGCGCGCCGTGGACGTCGTCTTCCTCGCCGAGGACGTGCCCAGCCTCGGCTACCGCACGTTCTCCTTCGCTCCAGGCTCCTTCAGCGGCTGGACCGAACGCGATGGCGACCGGATCGCCAACGCCACCCACGCCATCGAGGCCGACCCCCGGCGCGGCGGCTGCGTCTCCAGCCTGCGCGTCGCCGGGCGCGAACTCCTGCGCCCCGGCCGCGTCGGCAACGAACTCGTCGTGTACGACGAGTACCCGGCCCACCCCACCTTCCACGAAGGCCCCTGGCACCTGGTCCCCAAGGGCACCGCGACCGGTTCCGCCGAGACCACCGCCGAGGTCACGGTGGCCGAATGCGCGATCGGCCGCCGCCTCGTCGTACGCGGCCGCGTCGGCCCTCTGACCTACCGGCAGGAGATCACCCTCTGGGACGGCCTGCCCCGCGTCGACCTGGTCACCCACGCCGACTTCGAGGGCTCCGACCAGCTGGTACGGCTACGCTGGCCGGTCCACATCCCCGGCGCCCTCCCCGTCAGCGAGGTCGCCAACGCCGTCGTCGGCCGGGGCTTCGCCCTCATCGACACCGACTCCGCCGAACACCCGTGGACCCTCGACAACCCCGCCAACCACTGGTTCGCCCTCTCCACCACCTGCAGGATCGGCTCCCACGCCATCGGCGTCGCCGAGATCATCGCCGCCGCCGACACCCCCGCCGACCAACTCCGCGCCCTCTCCACCGCCCTGGCCCGCCAGGGCGTCACCTCCACCTGCTCAACCGGCGCGGGCCCCCGCTACGGCAACCTCGCCGTCGACTCCAACCTCCCCGACGTACGCATCGCGATCGGCACCCCCGAGACCAATCCCTTCATCGCCACCCTCTATTCGTCACGCGAAGAACAGAAGCCGTCGGCCGAAGGGCAGTCGATCCATGCCTCCGAAGATGCCCTCCTCACGGCGGCCCTTCTCCCTGGCGGGGTTACGCGCCAATGGATTCCCGCCCATGAGCCTCTCGACAAGGTCTGGGTTCCCAGCGCCGACCTGTCGGACCCGCGCACGCTCCCGGTCCTGGTCGTGTCCGGGCCCGAGGAAGTCGACGCCCTCATCGAGGACCTGGCGGACGCGGTCGTCGAGGTGCCGTCAGAAGAACCCTTCGACGATTACACCGTTGGCCTGATAAATCGGGGTATCCCCGGGTTCGCGGTGGATTCGGAAGGGACGATGCATGTGTCGCTGATGCGGTCGTGCACCGGCTGGCCGTCGGGGGTGTGGATCGACCCGCCGCGCCGTACCACTCCCGACGGGGCGAACTTCCAGTTGCAGCACTGGACCCACACCTTCGAATGCGCGCTCGTCGCCGCGCCCGGCGGCTGGCGGGACGCCGGTCTGGTCCGGCATGGGCACGACGTCAACCATCCGCTGCTCCCGCTCGTCGCCGGTCCGGCAGGACCCACCCGGTCGCGGTCGTTCCTGGCCACCGAACCCGGGGTCGTACTCGCCGCGATGAAGGCGACCGGCAACCCGATCGCCTCCGGGCGCACTCCGGACCGGGTCGCGGGCATCACCCTGCGGCTCTACGAAGCCCACGGCCGCGACGCGTCCTCGAGGATCACCTCCGTGCTCGGCGGCTGGCAGCGCGCCGACCTGCTGGAGAACGTCACCGGCCCCGCCCCCGAGGTCCTGACCGGCATGGAGATCGTGACCCTCGTCGCCGGGGTGAACCCCACCGCGCCACCGCTGCCCGCGGCCGAACCCCACCAGCCGGTCTTCACCCGCTACTGGCTCGACAACACCGGCCCCGCCCCCACCGGGAACATGCCGATCGCCGTCCACCTGTCCGCCGCCGACCTCGACGGACCCGGCGAGCTCACCCTCTCCATCGCCTCCTCCCTCACCGAGGACACCACCGAGGGTCTCGTGACCCTGCACGCCCCCAGCGGCTGGCTGGTCGAACCCGCCATCCGCCCCTACGTGCTCCCACCCGGCGGCCACGCCACCGTCCCCATCCGCTTCGCCCTGCCCCCGAGCGTCCGCGACGGCCTCTACTGGCTCCGCGCCCGCACGTCCTTCGGCGACCAGGAATACGAGGACGTCACCCGCGTCCACATCGGCGGCCGGCACCCCATCGGCCTCGACGTCACGACAACCGGCTCCCTCTCCCTGAAATCCGGCGAAGAATCCGAAATCATCGTCCGCCTGAAGTCCGGCGCCCTCACCCCCGTCTCGGTACGAACCCAGCTGATCAGCCCATGGCCGACCTACGACATGTTCCCCACCTGGAACACCGGCACAGTCGTCCCCGCCGAAGACGACACCGAAGTCCGCTTCCCCGTCATCGCCCGCCACCCCGGCCGCTGGTGGGCATTGGTCAAAGTGGCCTGCGCCGGCTGGCTCCACTACACCGAGACCATCCAGGTAGAGGTACGCCCATGACAGCGAACACCCACGAAAAGGACACGGCCCAGGCGACCGGCACCGCCGCTCTCGTCCGCCACCAAAGGATCACCATCCACGAGGTGAACACCCGCCTGACCCACCTCCGCACCGGCCCCTTGGCCGACCGCCTGCCCCACCCGGACAGCCCCGAAGGCAGGAACCTCCGCAGGTGGCTGGTCCAGCTGATGGCAGCCGAACTCATCGTCCAGCAGGAGGCGAACGCCCCTGTCCATCTGCCGCCGTCCGGACAAGACCTCGCCCAAGACACGACAGCACCCATCGAGCAAGCCGCGGAGGCGCTTGCCGGTGTGAGCGGGCAAGGAGTAGGGGCTGTTGCCGGTGACACGGGGCGAGCCGCTGGTCAAGCCGCGGAGGCGCTTGCCGGTGTGAGCCGGCGAGAAGTGGCGGCTGTTGCCTGCGACCTGGGCCGAGCCGCCGGTATCTGCCTGGACCTCGCCATGCGGACCGGGGGAGCGGCGGCGGCTGTGCTTGCGACCGTTGCGGGTCGTGCGCTCTTCGAGCGGGTGACCGCTGGGGTGCACGTGGACGAAACCGAAATATCCGGCTATTACATGCGGAATCAGGATGAGTTTGCTGTGCCGGAGACGCGGTGGACGCGGGAGTTCGGTCCGATCCGGCGGGGTGAGCTTGCCGGAGCGATTGAGGATGCCGTCTTTGGGGCGGCCGAAGGAGAGGTTGTCGGTCCGGTTGATGGGCCTGGAGGGCCGTGGACGCTCACGGTTGAGCGGATCGATGGGGGAGAGCGCAAGCCGTACCAGATGGTGCGGGAAAGGATTGGGCGGGAGCTTGCGCTGGCGCGGCGGGAGCAGGTGTTCGGGCGGTGGTTGGAGGGCAGGATGGCCGCGTGGGTGCGGTTGTCGCCGGGGTTCGAACATCCCGGCGATCCTCGGCAGCCCGACGCTGTCCACCGGCACTAGGGTGAGCGTCATGGGACGGCAACTGAGCGCGCTGGACGCGCAGTTCCTCAACTTCGAGACGGCCGCCAATCTGGCGCACATCGCCGGGCTGACCGTGCTCGACCCCACGTCCGCCCCCGGCGGAGTGGTCACCAAGGCCGGGATCATCGATCTGCTCCGGAAGCGGGCGCATCTCGCGCCGCCGTTGCGGCGCAGGCTGGTGGAGGTGCCGTTCGGGCTGGATCATCCGTACTGGGCGGAGGATCGCGAGGTCGACTTCGACTACCACGTGCGGGAGCTCGCGCTGCCCCCGCCCGGCAACGACCACCAGCTCGGCGAGCAGGTCGCCCGGCTGCACGGGCGGCGGCTCGACCGGCGCAAGCCGCTCTGGGAGCTATACCTGATCCACGGGCTCGCGGGCGGGCGGGTCGCCATCTACACCAAGGTCCACCACGCCGCCATCGATGGCATCGAGGGCGCCGAGGTGCTCGCCGCGCTGATGGACCTGACGCCGGAGCCCCGCGAGGTCGAGCCCGACGACGAGCCGCTGGAGACCGCGCCGGACCTGCCGGAGATGGTCACCCGGGGGTTCTCCCGGCTGCTCGACAACCCGTCCGCCGTGCTGCGGTTCGTGAGCAACGCGGTGCCCCGGCTCGACGAGCTGCCGGTCGTCGCGCAGATCCCCGGCGCGGGCCTGGTGGCGCGGCTCATCCGCGGGCTCGGCTGGACCGGCGACACACCCGGACCGGAACTGCCCGACCTGCCCCGGCTGACCGTGCCGCGCACGCCGTTCTCCGGGCCGATCACCCCGCACCGGCGGTTCGCGTTCGGACGGCTGCCGCTGGCCGACGTGAAGAAGGTCAAGAACACGCACGGGGTCACCGTCAACGACGTGGTGATGGCGCTGTGCGCGACCGCGGTCCGCCGGTGGCTGGTCCAGCGCGACGAGCTGCCCGCGGAACCGCTGGTGGTGGGCATCCCGTTCTCCACCCGGGGCGAGGCCGACGACGACTCGATCGCCAACCAGGTGCTGCTGGCGACCACGACCATCCCGACGGACGTGGCGGATCCGGTGGCCCGGCTGTCGATCGTCAGCACCGCGATGGCCGCCGTGAAGGAGCGGTTCTCGGTCGCCCCGGCGACTTGGCTGCTGGAGTTCAGCCAGGCCATGCCCGCCGCGCTCAGCGGCCTCGCCGACCGGGCCGCGTTCCGCCTGGCCGCCAGGACCGTCCCGGTGATGAACCTGATGATCTCCAACGTGCCGGGGCCGCAGCTGCCGCTCTACATCTGCGGCGCACGCGTGCTCGCCCAGTTCCCGGTCTCAGTGATCACCGACGTCAGCGGCGGCATCAACATCACCGTGTTCTCCTACGACGGCTTCCTGGACGTCGGGATCGTTGCCGACCGGGAGATGGTGCCCGACATCTGGGACTTTATCGACTACCTGCAGGACGCCCTAGCTGAGCTGATGCCCTGACTTATCCAGAAATATCCGGCACGTTGTGCGTTGGCGTGGTTGGGGAGTGTCACCGCTTCGCCCGCCCGGGGGCGGACCCCGTTGGGCGTTCGCGCCAAGAACGGCCGGGCGCTACTTGGCGAAATATGTGCCCGGCGCGTCCCTGCCGAGGACTCCGCCGACGCAGCGGTAGCTGCGCACGCCGCGGGCGAACTCCTCGGTCGACGGTGGCAGCACCGACAGCTGCCATCTGTCGGCCGTGTATCGCGCGGCCGCCGGCGACCTGGAGGCCATCAGCACGCTCATCGAGCACAGCTTGGCGACTTTGGGGTGATCTTCGAGCTCGTTGAGGTTGCTGGTCAGGGCGTCCAGAGGTAAAGGTGAGACGGCGAAGGTCTCCCAGGCGTGCCGCGCCTCGCAGCCCACCCGGGGCGCGGTCACCGCGCCCGCGATGGAGACGATGCCGCTCCAGCATTCGGCTTCCTTGACGCAGGCCGCGCCCTCGACGACCGTGGCCGCACAGCCTTCGGTGTAGGTCGCCACCTCGATGGTCGGTTTGTCCTGGCCTGTGCCGATGGACTGGCCGATGCCGGGGTTATCGCCGCTGGACCGGATCTCGCTGCTCGCAGGCGGCTCCTTGTCCAGCACCATGTACGCGATACCGCCCGCCAGCGCGAGCGCGAAGATCGTCGCGACCACCGCGAACACGATCGAGGAGTTCCGGGTGGGTGGCGCCGCCGGAGGCACGACCTTCGGTGTGGTCGGGGAGCGATGCACATCCGCCACGGGATGTTTCCCGCCGGGCGATGTCATCGCATAAGGAGGGGCGACATATCCGGCTTGCCCGGGAGGTGGAGCGTAAGCGGGCGGATCAGACGGCGAAGCGTAAACGGGAGGACCGGGAGGCGGTCCCGCGAATCCGCCTGGCCCGGGACGCCCCGCCTGATTGCCCGGCGCGGGCTGCGGAAACGCCTGCGATCCTGGCGGGGGCGGCGGGAACGCGCGCGACCCTTGCGGGAATTCAGGCCCAGGTGGCTGCGCGGAGTACTCGCGGTGCCGTTCCGCGGGATTCGCCAGAGCCGCCGGAGCCGGGCCCGCGCTGGTGCCGTCCACGGTCAGCAAGGTGAGAGCGTCCCGGAAACGCGCCGCCGTCGGAGTCCGGCGGGCCGGATCGCTGGCCATGGCCTCGCGCAGCACGTCCACCAGCGCCACCGGAGCGCCCGCGATGTCCGGAATCGGCTGCCGGTGTAACGCCATGATCACGGCGATGTTGACCACGCCGCTCTGCGGGAACCTGGGCGGCCGCCCGCTCAGCAGCGCGTAGAGGGTGGCGGCCAGCGCGTACACATCCCCGGTCGCGGTCGGCTCACTGAGATCGAACGCCTCCGGCGGCGCGTACGCGGGCGTCAGCGACTCCCGGGTCACCGACATCTCGGCGCCCTCACCCGCCGACGGCATCGTGGCCAGCCCGAAATCCGACAACGCCACCAGACCGTACGAATTGATCAGGATGTTGGCCGGTTTCACGTCCCGATGCAGCACCCCGGCGGCGTGTGCGGCGGCCAGCGCGTCCGCGATCTTGATGCCGATGTCGCGCACCTCGCGCACGCTGAGCGGCCCGTGCTTCCGCAGCCGGTCGGCCAGCGACCCGCCGGGACACAGCTCCAGCACCATGTACGGACGCCCGTCCGGCAGCACGCCCGCGTCGTACACATCCGCCACATGAGGATGCCCCGACAGCGCGCCCGCCGAGGTGACCTCGCGCATGAACCGCCGCCGGTCCCGATCTGACAGCAGGACCCGGTTGTCGATCTTCAGCGCCACCTCGCGCCCGACCGCCAGCTGCCTGGCCCGGTAGACGATGCCGAACCCGCCCTGCCCGAGGATGTCGAGCACCTCGTAGCCCTGCACCAGCGGGGCGCCCGCCTCACTCATGGCCTCCTCCTTGCCAGCGGCACCTTACCGCACCCGAAGAAGACCCGTTTATCACTGCTCCAGTGTGGCGACCCCGGCCTTCATGTTGGGACGAAACGGGGCATCGTGCCTCACGGTAGGTTATCCATTACCCACAGTTCTGTTAATGTTTGATCTATGAGGGCGGCGTACAAGTGCCGGGCCTACCCGACACCCGAACAGGCGGCGGTGCTGAACCGCACGTTCGGATGCGTGCGCGTCGTCTGGAATCGCACCCTGGCCTGGCGGCACGCCCGCTACCACAGCAAGCAGGCACCAACCAGTTTCACCCAGGCCAACGCCTACCTGACCGCGATGAAAGCCGCCGAGGACCTGTCCTGGCTGAACGAGGTGTCCTCGGTCCCGTTGCAGCAGGCGCTCCGGCACCAACAGGCCGCCTTTGCCAATTTCTTCGCCAAACGCGCCGGATACCCACGCTACAAGTCCCGTACCGGCCGTCAGTCGGCCGCGTACACACGATCGGGGTTCCACTATCACGATGGGCGGCTGGTCCTGGCGAAGATGGACACGCCGCTCGCCTTCGTGTGGTCCTGGCCCGGCGTAGACGTGGCGGCCATCAACCCGACCACGGTGACGATCTCCCGGGACCCGTGCGGGCGCTGGCACGTCTCCTTCGCCGTCGACGTGGCTGAACCCGCACCCCCACCAACCACCGGCGCCATGGTCGGCGTGGACCTGGGCATCAAGGACTTCGCCGTCACCTCCGATGGCGAGAAGATCGCCAACCCTCGCCACCTGGCCCGGCGGGAACGCAACCTGGCTCGTTACCAGCGGCGCATGGCTCGCAAAGTCAAGGGCTCCCGCAACCGGATTAGGCCAAGGCGAAGGTCGCCAGAGCGCACCGCAAAGTCCGCGCGTCCCGGGCGGATTTCCTGCACCGCACCTCCACCCGGCTGGTTCGCGACCACGACGTGATCGTGCTGGAAGACCTGGCCGTGAAGAACATGGTCGGCAACCGCTCGCTCGCCAAGGCCATATCCGACTGCGGGTGGGGAACCTTCCGCCGCATGCTCGAATACAAGGCCACCAGAGCCGGTCGGCATCTGATCGTGATCAACCGCTGGTATCCCAGCTCGAAGACTTGTAGCGCGTGCGGGCATCTGCTCGCCGCGCTCGACCTCGGGACACGCGCATGGGCGTGTCCCGACTGCGGCACCCTGCACGACAGGGACGTCAACGCCGCGAAGAACATTCTGGCGGCAGGTCTTGCCGTGTCGGCCTGTGGAGCTGATGTCAGACCGCAAGGGTCCTCCCTTCGGCAGTCGGCGACGAAGCAGGAACTCCCCGTGGCGACGCGCGGAATCCCCGTCCTTCAGGGCGCGGAGTAGTCAATCGCTTTGCTCGGCTTTCACGCCCAGCAGTTTCTCGGCCTCCGTGTGCAGGGCGTGGATGAGAACCAGGCGCACGCGCAGCTCCGCGTCGCCCGGGTCCTCGGTCGTGATGGGATCGTCCATTCCGGAATGTGGACGCCCCGTCGGGCCACGTGGTTTGCGCGGTATAACGGTTGTGTATACGAGTGGCTACTCACCGAAGCGGGACAACCGGCCCTTGGTGCGGGCGTGGCGGAGGGTCAGGCCGTACAGCCAGAGGGCGAGGGCCACGTACACCACGTCGAGGAGCCCGGCGGCGGCGAGCGAGCCCCACGGGATGGCGCCGCCGTCGAGGACCGTGCGCATGCCCTCGAAGACGTGGGTGGCCGGGATGACCGCGGCGACCGCCTGGAGGGCCTCGGGCAGGACCGACACCGGGTAGAAGACGCCCGCCAGGGGCTGGAAGACGAAGACCAGGCTCCAGGCGATGACCTGGGCGCCCTCGCCGAAGCGGAGCACGCAGGAGATCGCGACGAAGGCCAGCGACCAGCCCATCACCATCAGGACGGCCATGAACGGCACCAGCCCGATGCCGATGGTGAACAGGCCGAACCCGTACAGCGTGTAGGCGAGGAGCGCCATGAAGGTGATCCCGGCCGCGATCTTGGTGAGCGAGAAGAGCACCAGGCCGGTCATGTACTCGGCCGGGGTGACCGGGGTGACGTGCACGTTCAGCAGGTTCCTGCTCCAGATCTCCTCCAGGAAGCCGATCGCGACCTCGTTGGCGGCCCGGTGCAGCACCTGCCAGAGCAGGATCGCGCCCAGCAGCATGGAGACGACGAACGGCACCTTCTGGGCCTGCAGGAAGAGCGTCAGGTAACCCCACACGACCAGCTCGATCACCGGCCAGAAGACGATCTCGAACACCCGGATCGGGCTGCGCCGCAGCGCCGCCAGGTCCCGCACCACGACCCCGCCGACCCGCCTGCGCCGCGCGGCCATGCTCAACGGCGGGTACGCGAGACTCGCCGCACCATCCACGGACATATCGCGACTTATGGTCATGCTGGGACCGTGCCTTCCCTGGCGACCTTGAGGAATACCTCTTCCAGGTCGTCCACCCCGAAATCGTCCGCCAGCTCCGCTGCGGTGCCCTGGGCGATGATCCGGCCCGCGGACACGAAATGGATCCGGTCGCACATGCGCTCGACCTCGCGCATGTTGTGCGAGGTGATCAGCAACGCGGTTCCGGTTTCCCGGGCGACCCGCACCAGCAGGCCCCTGATCCGGTCGCCCGCGTCCGGGTCGAGCGCCGCCGTGGGCTCGTCCAGGATCAGCAGCCGGGGTTCGTTGATGAGGGCTTTGGCCAGTTGCACGCGGGTGTGCTGCCCGGAGGAAAGCTCGATCACCTTGCGTCTGGCCAGCGGCCCGATCTCCAGCAGGTCGATGATCTCGCCGACGCGTTCGCGGGGGCGGCGCAGCCCGTACAGACGGGCGAATGCGTCCAGCACCTCCCGCACATGCAGCACACCGGGCAAGCCCAGATAGCTAGCCGAGAAGTTGACCTGGCTGAGCACCTCGGTCCGATGCCGAGCCAGATCGAGCCCGAACATACGAACCGTCCCCGAATCCGGGGTGATCAGCCCGAGCAACATATGCAGGGTCGTCGACTTCCCCGCCCCGTTGGGCCCAAGCAGCCCCGCGATCTCCCCCTGCCCAACCCTGAGGCTGATCCCGTCGACGGCCTGAACGTTCCCGAACCGTTTGGCGAGATCTTCCGCCTCAAGAATCAGCACCCACCCAGCGTGAGCGCTCGCCCTGCCACTCGCAACGCGTTTTTCAGGCGGCTGCGGGCGCGGGCGCGGCTGGCTTCTGGTCGTCCGGCGGTGGGGTCACTGGGGGGCCGGAGTCGGGGGAGCGGCCTTGGGCGTTGCGGATTAGGGCGACGATTACGGAGGTTACGGGGGCGGCTAGGAAGGCGCCGACGATGCCGGCTATGACGCTGCCGATGGCGAGGGCGACCAGGATGATGGCGCCGGGGAGGTCGAGGGCCTTGCCGTAGATCATGGGGGCCAGGACGTGGCCTTCGAGTTGCTGGATGAGGATGACGACGGCGATGACGATTAGGGCGACCAGCCAGCCCTGGGCGACGAAGGCGACGACGGCGGCGAGCAGGCCGGCCAGGAAGGCGCCGACGACCGGGAGGAAGGCGCCGAGGAAGGTGAGTACGGCGAGAGGGAGGGCGATGGGGACGCCCAGGATCCAGAGGGCCAGGCCGATGAAGAAGCCGTCGACGAAGCCGACCGCGGCCACGCCGCGGATGTAGCGGCCGACGACGTCGAAGATGACGCGGCTGGTGTTGACGATGTGCGGGCGGCTGGGGCGGGGGGCGAGGTCGGCCACCCAGCGCAGCAGTACGTCGCCGCTGTGCACGAGGTAGATGGCCAGGATGAAGGCGAGGACGGCGCCGATCACGATCTCGCCCGCGATCGTCACGCCGGTGAGGGCGCCGGTGGCGATCACCTGGCCGCGTTCCTCGATGAAGGTGCGGGCCTGGGCGATCAGCTCGTCCAGGCGGGCCTGGTCGAGGCCGAGGGAGGCGGCGAAGGTCTGCAGGTCGGCGACCGCCGTGTCGACGCTCGCGCCGAGCTGGCCGAAGCCGCTGACGGTCGGGGGGACCAGGAGGGCGATGAATCCGGCGAACAGCGCTATGCCGCCGACCACGACGAGCAGAGTGGAGAGGGTGCGGTTGAGGCCGCGGGAGCGGAGCCAGCGGGCCGGGGGATACATCAGGGCGGTGAGGAAGATGGCGAAGACCACCGTGATGGCCACGGTTCTGACCTGGTAGAGCACCCAGAGCACGACCGCCACCAGGGCGATCAGGATGAGGATGCGTTTGGCGGTGAGGCTTGCCCGGTAAAGGGCGCCTCCTCCGTTCTCGGCGTTCGCCGGTTTCATCATCGCTCCCTCACTCGTCTCAGAATCTGCCCGCAGATGATCGCAGATGATCGCAGGTCGGCGCGATGGGGATCTACGCGAGGCGCGCCCGGCGGTATTCGCGCTAGGCACGCCCGGCGGTATCTAAGCGGGGCAAGCCCGGCGGTGGGGGGAAACCGCCGGGCTTGCCGGGAGGAGGGCTCTGGCGGAAGCCCTCCGGCCTCTATGCGGCCCGAGCGGTTTCGCTGGGCCAGGGGTGTCGCGTGGAGCTGTGTGCGGGCCGAGCGGTATTGCCGGGCCAGGGGTGTCGCGTGGAGCTGTGTGCGGGCCGAGCGGTTTCGCTGGGCCCAGGGATGTCACGTGGAGCCGGTGATTTCCAGGTCCCGGACTCGGGGGTCGTTCGCGTCGGCGTAGTAGTCGTCCGGGCTGGTCGCGTCGGGGCCGTCGGCGACCTTCGCGGCGCGGGCGATCCAGGTGCCGAGGACGGCGACGGCCAGGTTCACGATCAGCGCCAGGAAGCCCGCGTAGATGGTCATCTTGGTGTCGAGGCCGAGCTTCTCCAGCGGGAACGCCGAGCCGCCGAAGTGGGCGTGGTCGATGGCCGGGTTGGCGATGTTGTAGAGCAGCAGCATGCCGGCCGACATGCCCGCGACCCACCCGGCGATCAAGCCTGCCCGGTGGAACCACCGGCTGAACAGCCCGAGCGTGATCGACGGCAGCGTCTGCAGGATGATCACTCCGCCGATGAGCTGCAGGTCGATGGAGAACTGCGGGTCGATGAGCAGGATGAACAGCACCGCGCCGATCTTCACGACCAGCGAGGTGACCTTGCTGACCGAGGCCTCCTGGGCGTCGGTGGCGTCCGGGCGGAGATACTCCCGGTAGATGTTGCGGGTGAACAGGTTGGCCGCCGCGATCGACATGATCGCCGCCGGGACCAGCGCCCCGATCCCGACCGCCGCGTACGCCACACCCGCGAACCAGTCGGGGAACATCCGGTCGAACAGCTGCGGCACGACCGTGTTCACATCCCGCCCGATCGGGGTGACCCCGGCCGCGATGGCCATGTATCCGAGCAGCGCGATCAACCCCAGCAGCAGGCTGTAGGCGGGCAGCGCCGCCATGTTCCGCTTGATCACGTCCCGGTTCCTGGACGCCAGCACCCCGGTCACGCTGTGCGGGTACAGGAACAGCGCCAGCGCCGAGCCCAGCGCCAGCGTCACGTACTGCAGCTGGTTGTTGGCGTTGAGCAGGATGCCGTCGCCGGGCGCGGGCGTCGCGTCGAACTTGGCCTGCGCCGCGTCGAAGATCGACCCCCACCCGCCCAGCTGGGCCGGGATGTAGATGATCGCCACCAGGATCACCACGTAGATGAGGATGTCCTTCACGAACGCGATCAGCGCCGGCGCCCGCAGCCCCGACTGGTAGGTGTAGGCCGCCAGGATCGCGAACGCGATGATCAGCGGCAGGTCCCCGGACACCCCCATCGTCTTCAGCACGGCCTCGATCCCGACCAGCTGCAACGCGATGTACGGCATCGTCGCCACGATCCCCGTGATCGCCACCAGCAGCGCCAGCGACGGCGACCCGAACCGCGCCCGGACGAAGTCGGCCGGCGTGACGAACCCGTGCACGTGCGACACCGACCACAGCCGGATCAGGATCAGCAGCACCAGCGGATACACGATCACCGTGTACGGCACCGCGAAGAACCCCATCGCCCCCGCCCCGAAGAGCAGCGCCGGAACCGCCACGAACGTATACGCGGTGTACAGATCACCCCCCACCAGGAACCAGGTGATCCACGACCCGAAGTTCCGCCCGCCGAGCCCCCACTCGTGCAGGCTGGCCAGGTTCTCGGCCCGCCGCCACCGCGACGCGACGAACCCCATGCCGCTCACCAGCACGAACAGCGTGGTGAAGATGATGATCTCGGTGATGTGCCCGCTCATGCCCGGGTCCGCCGATACACCAGGATCGTGATGGACACGCTGAGCAGGATGAACAGCAGCTGCAGCCAGTAGAACAGCGGGATCCCGAACAGGCGCGGCTCGATCGAGTTGAACAGCGCGGGGATCAGCGGCACCACGATGGGGACGACCAGCAACCAGTACCAGGGGTTGCGATCGGAGCGGGGAGCGTCCATCGCGTCTTCCTTCCGGGAGGCCGGACAAGTTGTCGAATCGCAGCGTAAAGTGACCCGCGTCACAGATGGCCTCACCGATCGGCGAGCGGTGCCGTTAGCGCGGCGAACGGTCGCGCGAGGTCACTGGAACGGCAGCAGCACCGCCGACGGACGCGCCGGATCGTGGAAGACCTCCTGGTCACTGGCCACCATCGGCCCACCGGAGCCGAGCGGCTCCCCGGTGCCGGGATTGCGGGGAATGCGGGGATACGCCCCGCTGGCCACCTGCACCCGGATCTGGTGCCCGCGCCGGAACCGGTGCCCGATCGGCCACAGCTCGACCAGCACCCGCCGCACCCCGTCCGCGTCCGCGACATCGGCCGGGGTCAGCCGGCGTACGCCCTCGCACACGTTCCGCGAAACCCCGTCCGGATGCACGTCGCACACCCGGACCACCAGGTCGGTGTGCTCGCGGCTGGTCCGCACGAACAGCTCGGCCGACACCGGCCCGATCACGTCGGTGTCGGCGGCCAGCACCGGCGAGGTGTAGACGAGCACGTCCCGCCGCGCCTCCAGCCGCCGGTTGTCCCGCGGCTCGGAGTTGCCGATCAGCACAGGACCGCCCAGCACCGGCGTCGGATATTTCGGGTCATATCGGTATCTGTCCGGGGAGGATGTTCCCGGGCTCTCCGGGCCCAGGTTGAAGCCCGGCTGCAGGTGCCACCGCCGGGTTCGCGTTCCCGGCACCGGCCAGTCCGGATAGTCGCGCCACTCGTTCGCGCCGGTCACGAAGATCCGTACCGGCTCGGCCCGCAACCCCGACGGATCCCCGAGCAGATGCGCCCGGAACCAGGCCAGCGCGTCCGCGTTGGCCGTGCGCCCGTGCCGCACGTCGGCGTGATACCACGGCCCGATCGTCAGGTACGGCTGCCGCCCCGCGGCCCGCATCGCCGCGTAATCCTTGAGCTGCCACGGTAGGAACACGTCATACCAGCCGCCGGTCATCGTCACCTCGGCCGCCACCCGCTCGACGGACGCCGAGAAATCCCGCTTCCGCCAGTACGGCGAGGCCACCTCCCCGTGATGGGCCAGCAGATCCTGGAAGAACGGCAGCGGCCGCCCGGCCGACAGCCGGTCCAGCTCGCCCAGCGGCCGTCCGGACAGCACCGCGCGCCGGGTCCGCCGGGGCGCCAGCAGCGCCGACGCGCCGCCGATCCGGCTCTCCATCCCGGCCGTCAGCGTGGTCCAGATCAGCGACGACTCCAGCGCGAAGGCCCCGCCCACGTACGCCGCCTCCCGGAAGGAGGACGCGGTCACCTGGGTCGCCATCGCGCGCAGATCGGGCGTCTCCGCCGCGATCGCCCACTGGGTGAAGCCTAGATAGGAGGGGCCGTGCATGGCGAAGCTCCCGCCATACCAGGGCTGGGCGCGCATCCAGGCGACCGTGGCCAGGCCGTCCTCGTGCTCGTCGCCGAGGGGGTCGAGCAGCCCGCCGGAGCCGAAACCGCCCCGGCAGCTCTGCACCACGACCTGGAATCCCTGGCGGGCGAAGCCCTTGCCGTACATCCAGCCGATCATGCCGCCCCGGCCGTACGGCGAGCGGATCAGGATGGTCGGCGGGCGGGAGACGCCGACGGGGGAGTAGAGGTCGGCGAGGAGGGTGACACCGTCGTGCATCGGCACGCGCAAGTCCCGCCGAACAGTAATGCGTGACATCACGTATCAATTGGTAACATATCGGACATCCGGATGTCACCTGCTGAATTGCCGATCGTCGGCGGCCCGGCTATTGTGTCCGCATGCGAACTCCTCAGCAGTGGTGGCGCCGCTAATAGGCGGCAGTCGAACCCAGGTTTTCGCATTCGCGAGCAAGCACTGGCCGCCCCGGTTTGGGCGGCCTTTTTGTGTTCGCCTCCGGGGCTTGATAAGAGATCAAGGGGCGAACGGTGGAGATCACCCGATATAGGACCAGCGGGGGCGTCGAGGTCGAGCGTGGCGTGCGCGAGGTTTCCGAAGCGGCGCTTGAGGAGATCGTGACCGCGCTCGGGGAGCGGCGCGGCGGGGCGTTCTCCTCGGGCATGGACTATCCGGGCCGCTACAGCCGGTGGGCGTTCGGCTACGTGGATCCCTGCCTGGAGATCGTGGCGCACGGGCGGAACATCTCCGCGCGGGCGCTCAACGCGCGCGGCCGGGTGGTCCTGCCCGCCGTGGCGGCCTGCCTGCTCGCGGCTGGCGAGATCGTGGGGGAACCCGCCGCGGACTGGATCGAGGTGGCCGTCGCCGAATCGGCCGAATTCCTCCCTGAGGAGATGCGCAGCCGCCGCCCGACCGTCTTCACCGCGATCCGCGAGGTCATCGCCGCCTTCAAGGGCGAGGACCCGCACCTCGGTCTGTACGGCGCGTTCGGCTACGACCTGGCCTTCCAGTTCGAGCCCATCCGGTACGCGCTCACCCGCCCCAAGGACCAGCGCGACCTGGTGCTCCACCTGCCGGACCGCCTCGTCGTCATCGACCGCGTCCGCGAGACCTGCGTCGAGTACTCCTACGACTTCACCCTCGGCGGCGCGGCCACCAAGGGCCTGCCGCGCACCGGCGACACGCGCCCCCTCCGCAAAGCCACCCAGATCCCGAAAAATCCGGAAAAAGGTGGCTATGCGGATGTGGTGGCCAAGGCCAAGGAGAAGTTCAAGCGCGGCGACCTGTTCGAGGTCGTGCCCGGCCAGGTCTTCCACGCGCCCTGCGACGACCCCGCCGCCTTCTACCGGTCCCTGCGGGTCAGCAACCCCGCGCCGTACGAGTTCCTGATCAGCCTCGGCGACGGCGAGCACCTGGTCGGCGCGTCCCCCGAGATGTACGTCCGGGTCGCCGGCGACCGCGTCGAGACCTGCCCGATCTCCGGCACCATCGCCCGCGGCGCCAACCCGGTCGAGGACGCCGAGGCCATCCGCACGCTCCTGTCCAGCGTGAAGGAGGAGTCCGAGCTGACCATGTGCACCGACGTGGACCGCAACGACAAGTCCCGGATCTGCGTGCCCGGCTCGGTCAAGGTCATCGGCCGCCGCCAGATCGAGATGTACTCCCGGCTGATCCACACCGTCGACCACATCGAAGGCCGCCTGCGCCCCGAATTCGACGCCCTGGACGCCTTCCTCACCCACATGTGGGCCGTCACCGTCACCGGCGCGCCCAAGACCTGGGCGATGCAGTTCATCGAGGACCACGAGGCCACCACCCGCCGCTGGTACGGCGGCGCCGTCGGCTTCATCGGCTTCGACGGCTCCATGAACACCGGCCTCACCCTGCGCACCGCCCAGATCTCCGGCGGCGTGGCCATGGTCAGGGCCGGCGCGACCCTGCTCTACGACTCCGACCCCGACGCCGAGGAGCGCGAGACCGAGCTCAAGGCCAGCGCCCTGCTCGGCGCGCTCGCCGCCGTCGGCAAGCCGGACCAGGCGGGCGCGCCGGGCCCCGAGCGCGAGCAGCCGGGCGCCGGCCACAACGTGCTCCTGATCGACCACGAGGACTCCTTCGTCAACACCCTGGCCGACTACTTCCGCCAGCAGGGCGCCACCGTGGTCACCCTCCGGCACGGCTTCCCCATCGAGATGGTCGACCAGATCGCGCCCACCCTGGTCGTGCTGTCGCCCGGCCCCGGCTGGCCGTCCGACTTCGGCACCGACTCCCTGATCAAGGCCCTGTACGCCAGGGAGCTGCCGGTCTTCGGCGTCTGCCTGGGCCTGCAGGCCATGGTCGAGCAGGCGGGCGGGACGCTGGAGCTGTTGCCGTACCCGGAGCACGGCAAGCGCGGCCAGGTCAAGCGGGAGGGCGACAGCGCGCTGCTGGCGGGCCTGCCGGAGGCGTTCACCGCGGCCCGCTACCACTCGCTGCACGCCAAGCACCCGGGCGTGCACGGGTTCACCGTCACGGCGGCCACCGCCGACGGCGCGGTCATGGCCATCGAGGACGTGCCCAACCGCCGGTTCGCGGTGCAGTTCCACCCCGAGTCGATCCTGACCACCGAGGGCGGCGCGGGCGCCCGGATCATCGCCAACGTGCTGCGCCTGTGCGGGTAAAACCGAGAGTGATCGGCGGACGCGGAGGGTGACGGACTCCTAGAGTCCCTGTGTCCCCGCACGTCATCGACAGAAAGGGCGGTCCGGCCGGGGCCGCCCTTCTGGATTGGCAGGCCCATGAACCTTCCCGATCAGGTCGCCGAAGCCCTGCTCGCCCCGCTCGTGGATCAGCACTGTCGCGGGGTGCGCCGTGACGACCTGGTCAGGTCCGCGTTCGAGACGCTGATCGCGGCGAGCGGGACGCCCGCGCCGCCGGGGACGACGCACTTCGACAGCCCCATCGGGATGGCCGTGCGGCGCTGGTGCGCGCCCGTGCTGGGCCTGGAGCCGCACGTGCCGCCCGCCGTCTACCTGGCCAGACGCCTGGAACTCGGCGCGGCCGAGGTGAACCGGCTGCTGCTGCGGGCGGCCGGCGTGGTGGCCTTCCTGATGGACGGCGGGGATGAGCAGGATGTGCTGTCCGTCGCCGAGACCGGGCGACTCGGCGGGGCCGCCGCCGACGAGATCGTCCGGCTGGAGAGGATCGAGGAGGAGATCGCCGCCGACGGGCTGCCGTCGCTGGACTATCTGGATCGGCTGGCGCACGAGGTGGGGGTGCGCGCCTCCCGGTGTGTCGGGTTCTCCTCGGTCGTCGCGTACCGGTGCGGGCTGGATTTCGAGCCGGGCCGGCCGTCCCGGGGGCTGCTGCTGGCGGCGGCGGGGCGGCGGCTGGCCGACCCCAAGCAGCCGCTCACCGATCCGGTGCTGCTGCGCCACCTGCTCTGGATCGCCGTGGACGTGGCGCGGGAGCGCGCCCTGCCGATCCAGTTTCCGTGCGGGAACGGCGGGGACCGGCCGCATCGCGGCGATCCGGCGCTGATGACCGCGTTCATCCAGGCGCTGCTGCCGCTCAGCGTGCCGGTGATCCTGCTGGACTGCTACCCGTTCCACCGGCAGGCGGCGCATCTGGCCGCCGCCTTCCCGCACGTGTACGTGGGCGAGGCCACGACGGCGGTGCTGGGCGAGTTGCTGGAGCTGGTGCCCTTCCACAAACTGCTTTTCGGCTCCGGGGGAGCGGGCGTGGCCGAAACCTGCTTTCTGGGTGCCCATAATCACCGGCGCGGCCTGGGCCGGGTGATCGCCGACCGGCTCGAATCAGGCGATTGGTCGGCGGCCGACGCGGTTCGCGTTGCCCACATGCTGGGGTCCGCAAACGCGCGCCGTATATATCGTCTTTAAGTAGGAGGACAAGAGGTGGATCTTGGGCGGATAATCTCCCCTGATGAGTGCTATTGAGATTAGAAACCTATCGAAATCGTTCGGGCTCGTCCGAGCCGTCGACGATGTCTCCTTCACCGTGGAGGCCGGGACCGTCACCGGATACCTCGGGCCCAACGGTGCGGGCAAGACCACGACCTTGCGCTCGCTGCTCGGCCTGGTGACCCCCGACGCGGGGGAGGCCCTGGTGAACGGGCGGCGATACGCCTCGCTCGAGCACCCCCTCACCGAGGTGGGCGCCGTCCTTGAGGCCACGAGTTTCCATCCGGGCCGCACGGCCCGCAACCATTTGCGCATCATGTGCACCGCGGCGGGGCTGCCCGCCACCCGGGCCGACGAGGCGCTTGAGACGGTCGGCCTGGCGGACGCGGCGGGGAAGCGGGTCGGCGGCTTCTCCCTCGGCATGCGCCAGCGGCTGGCCCTGGGCTCCGCCCTGCTCGGCGAGCCCAAGATCTTCATCCTGGACGAGCCCGCCAACGGCCTGGACCCGTCGGGCATCCAGTGGCTGCGCGGCTTCCTGCGCCACCTGGCCCACGAGCGCGGGGCCGCCGTGCTGGTCTCCAGCCACGTGCTGTCCGAGGTGGAGCAGACCGTGGACAACGTTGTGATCATCGCGCGCGGCAAGCTGGTCCGGCAGGGCTCGCTGGCCGATCTGACCCAGAACGGCGACAGCGCCGTCCGGGTCAGGACCGCCGCCGACTTCCGGCCCGCGCTGGAGGCGGCCGGCGCCCGGGTGGACGAGGTCGAACCCGGCCTGCTCCGGGTGTACGGGCTCGACGCAGAGGCCATCGGCCAGCTGGCCCTGGACAACCGGGTCCTGCTGACCGAGGTCACCCAGGAGCGCTCGGACCTGCAGCAGGTCTTCCTCGAACTCACCGAGGACACCCCGGTCGCGGCGGAGGGCGTCAAATGAGCAACCTGATCCGCGCCGAGCTGCAGAAGCTCTTCAGCACCCGCATCTGGTGGGCGATGCTCATCGTGATGCTCCTGCTGACCGGCCTCAGCCTGACCTTCATCGTGATCTTCGCCGGTGATCCTCCCCAGAACGGCGCGCCGGGGCTGCCCGCCCTGGATGACCCGGCCTGGCTGCCGATCGGCCTGTCCACCGCCTCGGGCGGCACCATCTTCACGATGATCCTCGGCGTCATCATGATGACCAGCGAGTACCGGTACCAGACCATCACCGGCACCTTCCTCACCACGCCGCAGCGGGGCCGGGTCATCGCGGGCAAGCTGGGCGCGGGCGTGCTCGTCGGCATGCTGTTCGCGGTGATCTCCCTGCTGGTCGTCGGCGCGGTCTGCGTCACCGCCGTCCTGATCGCGGGCGGCGAGGTCAGCCTGACCGGCAACCGGGTGCCGCAGATCGTCATCGGCGTCTTCGCCAGCCTTGCCCTCTACGCCTTGTTCGGCATCGGTCTCGGCGCCCTGATCCGCAACCAGATCGCGGCCCTGATCGGCGCGATCGTCTGGGCCTACGTGATCGAGTCCATCTTCGCGGCGATCCCGGCCCTGCAGGTCGTCGGCAAGTGGCTGCCCGGCGGCGGCTCGCAGGCGCTCATGAGCATCGACGTCGACACCGGCCTCGGCCGGCCGGACCTGCTCCCGGCCTGGGGCGGCGCGCTGCTCCTGGTCGGCTACGCGGTGCTGTTCGCCGCCGTCGCCAACCTCACCACGACCAAGCGCGACATCACCTGAGCCGGAGGCGTGCCGGTACGGCGGTGCCGTACCGGCACGCGATCTTCTTCTAGGCTGAAGGTCATGGTAAAGATCCAGAGTGATGTCACCGTCGAACTGGTCAAGCACAGCGCGTCCGACAGCGACGTGCTGTGGGCGGCGCGGGTCTCGACGGCGGGGGAGCAGTCACTGGAAGAGGTCCACAAGGATCCGCAGCGGTCCAAGGGGCTGATCAACTTCCTCATGCGCGACCGGCACGGCAGCCCGTTCGAGCACAACTCGATGACCTTCTTCATCAGCGCGCCCATCTTCGTGTTCCGCGAGTTCCACCGGCACCGGGTCTGGTCGTACAACGAGGAGAGCGGGCGCTACCGGGAGCTGCAGCCCGTCTTCTACGTGCCGGGCAAGGATCGCAAGCTCGTGCAGGAGGGGCGGCCCGGCAAGTACGTGTTCGCCGACGGCACCGACGAGCAGCACGCGCTGGTCGAGCGGGTCATGGAGGCGTCCTACCGGCAGTCGTACGCCGCCTACCAGGAGATGCTGGAGGCCGGGATCGCGCGTGAGGTGGCCCGCGCGGTGCTCCCGGTGGGGCTGTTCTCCTCCATGTACGCGACGTGCAACGCCCGGGCGCTGATGCACTTCCTGTCGTTGCGCACCAAGGACGACCGGGCCGCGGTGCCGTCCTTCCCGCAGCGGGAGATCGAGATGGTGGCCGAGAAGATGGAGGCGCTCTGGGCCGAGCTGATGCCGCTCACCCACGAGGCCTTCAACGGCAACGGCCGCGTCGCTCCCTAGCTGTGTCTATGGCCGCGCCTCCGGCACGGCGGGCTTAGCCGCGCCTGTGTCTTCCCTCGTCACTCCGGCCGCTCCGCGACCTGCGTTCCTCAGTCCAGACACAGGCGCGGCTAAGCCAACGCCGGGAGGACGTACACCTCCGCCCCTGGGGGGAGGGCGCAGTCCAGGCCGCCGAAGCGGCGGGCGTTCTCGCCGCACACGAAGATGCTGATGTGGCGGCGCAGGCTGCCGTACTCGTCGCGCAGTCGCTCCTCCAGCGACGGGTGGGTGCGGCGGAGCGTGTCGAGCGCTCCGCCCAGGGTCGGCAGGTCGTCGTCGGAGGCGGCGACGGCGAACACCTTGACCTCGGTCAGGTCGCCGACCCAGTGGCGGAGCGTGCTCGGCAGCACGAACGTGACCAGCGTGACCGGTTTGGCCACTACAGCACCGCCGCTCGCGTGGTGAAGACGTCGGGCAGGCGGCGGGCGATCAGGTTCCAGCTCTCGCCCTCGTCGGTGGAGCCGTAGACCTCGCCGTCCCGGGTGCCGAAGAACAGCCCGGCGGCGGAGGCGGTCATGGCGTCGCGCAGGATCGAGGAGTAGACAGGCTCGTCCGGCAGGCCCTGGGCGAGGGCCCGCCAGCTGTCGCCCGCGTCGTCGGTGCGGAAGACCTGATACCGATGCCCGACCGGGCTGCGATCCATATCCCCATGGAGAGGGAAAACGAACGCGGTGTCCGGCTTATCGTGATTTATCACGATTGGGAAGCCGAAGTCCGACGGCAGGCTGTCGCCGATCGATGTCCAGTTCGTGCCGAAATCGTCGGATCGGTAGACGCCCCAGTGGTGCTGCAGGAACAGCCGCTCGGGCCGCGCCGGGTGGTTGGCCACCTTGTGCACGCACTGCCCGAACTCCGGATACTGGCTCCCCTCCGGGTTGAACGGCACCTTGATCCCGCGGTTGGCGGGCTCCCAGGTGCCGCCGCCGTCCTCGCTCCGGAAGAAACCCGCCGTGGAGACGGCTATCCCGATCCTGGCCGGATCGGTGGCGTGCGGGATCACCGTGTGCAGGCACATGCCGCCCCCGCCCGGCACCCACTGCGGCCGGGTCGGGTGATCCCAGAGCCCCTCCATCAGCCGGTAGCTCCGGCCGCCGTCCTCGGAGCGGAACAGCGCCGCCGGCTCGGCCCCCGCCCAGACCACGCCCGGCTCGGTCGGCGACGGCTGGAGCTGCCACACTTTCTCCAGCGTCGTGCCCGTCCGCTCGGGAAAGGCCACCGGCGGCTTCTCCGCCTCCTGCCAGGTCGCGCCGAGATCGTCCGACCAGAGCACGGAGGGCCCGAAGTGCCCCCACTCGATCGCGGCGATCACCCGCGGCGTCTCCGTCCGGGTGTCGATCGTCACCGCGTGCACGGCCACATTGGCGAAATGCACCGGATCCATCTTGTACGGGCCGTTGCTGGACGATCGGGCGAGAAACAGCCCTTTGCGGGTTCCGATCGCGAGCAGTGCGTCCATAAGGAGACCTCCTTGGGATATGGGCGAAGTCCCGTGGCGGACGGCTCAGGCCCCATGCTGCCAGTCAGGCCGGGATCGTGCGGGTGGACGTGAGATTACAGCTCCCCCTGGATCGTGTCCCGGTGGATCCGATTCAGCGGAATCCCGGCGCGCTGCAGGCGTCGCACGGTCTCGTTGACCATACCGGCCGGCCCGCAGACGTAGACCTCGTGCTCCGCCCAGGAGTGGAACCGCGCCATCACGTCGGGCACCTGGCCGCGCATGCCGTCGTAGGCGGGCTCCTCCGAGACGATCGGCATCACCCGCAACCAGGGGAACCCCGACTCCATCCGGACCAGATCCGGCATGTCGTAGAGGTCACAGGCCCGGCGAGCGCCGACCAGCAGGTGCACGTTGGGCCGCTTGCCCGAGGCGATCACCTGCTCGACGATCGCCTTCAGCGGCGCCAGGCCGGTGCCGCCCGCCACGCACAGGAGATCGCGGCCCGAGTCGGTCAGCGCCATCGTGCCCACCGGCGGCCCGAGCAGCACCTGGTCGCCGATCCGGGTGTGCAGGGCCAGCGCCGTGCTCACCCAGCCGCCGGGCAGGGCCCGCACGTGCAACCGGATCGTGTTGTCCTCCCGCGGCCTGTTGGCGATCGAGTACGTCCGCCAGACGCGCGGCCAGCGGGCGGTCTGCACGCTGACGTACTGGCCCGGGCTGAAGTCCAGGCGCTGGCCCGGGCGGAGCGTGACCACGGCGATGTCGGGCGCGCGCAACTCGTGGTCGATCACCTCCGCCAGCCACCAGGCCGGGGACACCCCCGCGTCCGCGTCGGCCGACCCGATCATCAGATCGGCGGCGGCCGTGTACGCGGCCACCCAGGCGGCCTCGACCTCGGAGTTCCACGCCTCGGCGGCGAACCGCTTGATCGTGGCGACCAGCGCGTTGCCGACCGCGGTGTAGTGCTCGGCCATGACGCCGTACTTGCGGTGATCGCGGCCCAGCTGTCCCAGATACCCCCCCAGGCTGCCCGGGCTGTCGAGCATCCAGACGATTCGGGTGAGCGCGCCGAACAGGCGGTCGCGCTGCACGTCCATGGCCGGAGGGAACATTCCCCTCAAATGTGGATTTTCCGCGAAAAGGCGCCCATAGAAGTACGCGGCGGCCTTCTCCGCGACGGGCTCGATGGCCGAGAAACTCTCTTTGACGAGGCGCGGATTTAACGACATGTGCGTGAGTCCCACCCTAGGAGACCGGAAATCGACTCCGGTCTAGTCCATCCACCTCCCTGACGGCTCCGGGTGATGAGCGCCCAGCGGCCCCGGCTCAACCGGACACTCATTTCGGAGTGTTCCACTCGCACTCGGGCGTCACAACTGTTTCCCTACAAGGTGGTGCGAAAGCGCACCCTGAGTAATGGGAAAGTCATCCTCCGTGATTATGGATGGGCTTATTTCGGACAATGAAGGTGAGGGGCCTTCACGTTGATCGGGAGTGCTGCCATTGATACGTGGGATACGTGACAAAACCGAAATCGAGTACGCCATGATGGGCTTGCCGTCGCGAAGAACCCTCTGGAGAACGCCATGCCCCGTCCGCTCGTTGGCATCACCACCTATCTGGAGGCCGCCCGCTGGGGCACCTGGGTGAGGGAGGCGGTGCTGTCCCCGCAGGCGTACGCGCGCGCGGTGGAGAAGGCGGGCGGATTGCCGGTGCTGCTCCCGCCCCTCAGCCCCGCCGGCGCCGAGGACCACCTCCGCGGCCTCGACGCCCTCCTCCTCGCCGGCGGCGCCGAACTCGACCCCGGCATGTACGGCGAGCCCCGCGACTCCCGCGTCGACGAGCCCCAGCCCCACCGCGACCGCTTCGAACTCGCCCTCACCCGCGCCGCCATCGCCGCCGGCCTCCCCCTCCTCGGCATCTCCCGCGGCCTGCACATGCTCAACGTCGCCCAGGGCGGCACCCTCATCCCCTGGCTCCCCGAGGTCGTCCACCACGACCGCCACGCCACCGCCCGCCACACCATCACCGTCAGCGTCTCCAGCAAGACCGGCAAAGCCATCGGCGACCGCGCCGAGGTCACCGGCCCCCACCAGCAGTCCGTCAAACGCCTCGGCACCAACCTCCTGGCCGTCGCCTGGGCCGACGACCAGATCGTCGAAGCCATCGAACTCCAGGGCCACCGCTTCGCCGTCGGCGTCCAATGGCACCCCGAACGCACCGAGGACAACCGCCTGATCGAAGCCCTGATCGACGCGGCCCGCCCCTAAGGGGTAACGCCCCGCCACCGTCCGGGCACCACGGTGTTGGCGGGGTCGGGCGGAGCCCGAGGGCAGTCAAAGGGCTGGGCGGGTGGGAACAACCACCGTTTCGTCAGAACTCCTCGTCGGCGACGAGACGGCGGACCACGCCGAGGTGGGAGTCGAGTTCGCCGGGTTCGAAGCGGCACATGGCGATGGCGTACCAGAACTCGCCGTGGACGTCGCCCTCCTGCTTGTAGCGGCCGTCCGGAGCGAAGGAGGCCCAGCCGTCGGGGATGCCCAGGAGTGTGACCTTGCGGGTGGGTTCGGGGGTGCTGAGGTCCCACAGGATGATCGTGCCGTCGTCCCCGGCTGAGGCCATCAGCGGCTCGGTGGGGGAGAACACGACGGAGAAGACGCGGCGCGCGTGGCCGGGCAGCGTGTGCAGGTGCTCGCCGGTGCCGCCCCGGTGGTTGTGCCGGATCGCGTTGTCCACCAGGTTGCGTACCAGGCGATCGAGCAGGACCGGATCGCCGGTGACCGGAGCGGAACGCAGATCGGTGGTCATCGACAGTCCCGCGGTCTCGGCCTCGTCGTCCGCCTCGGCCAGCGCGCCGGCCGCGGTGATCGCCAGATCGTGCGGCTCGCGGGCGATGACACCGCTGTCGCTGTGGGCCAGCGCCAGCAGGCCGTCCAGCAGGCGTTCGGCCCGGCCGGTCGCGGTCAGCACGCGCCGGCCCATGGCCTCCCACTGCGCGATCGTGCTCTCCCGCTTGGCCAGCAGCACCTCCGCGCCGGTACGGACGATCGCGAGCGGGGTGCGCAGCTCGTGCGAAGCGTCGGCGACGAACCTGCGCTGGCTGTTGAAGGAGGCCTCCAGCCTGGCCACCATCTCGTCGAAGGTGCCGGCCAGTTCGGTGAGCTCGTCGCGCGGGCCGGTGAGGGCGACGCGCTCGTGCAGCCGGTCCTGGGAGATCCGCCGGGCGGGGTTTGAGGCCGGTGGTGGTGAGTTCGTCGGCCAGCGTGTGCAGGAAACCTTTCAGGGCGTCGACGATCTCCAGGTAGGTGAGCGGCTGGCGGGCCCGGCTGCCGCCGCGTTTGGCCGAAATGCCGAAGCCCTGCCAGCCCGCGAACTCCTGGCTGCGCTCATCGGCGACCATCCCTGAAGCCTCCTGTCCACGTCCTTCCGACAGGATGGCGTGGCTCAGCCCCGCGCGTCAGCGCCGTACGGCACCGACATACCGCGACGCTTCGTAATCTCGGCCAGTCGCGCCTCCAGCCGCTCCCGCCGCTCGGGCCACTCCGACGCGACAATGGAGTACATCGCCGAGTCGCGCAGCCGACCCTCCTCACCCGGTGCCCACGACGGCGACCAGTTTCGAAGCACGCCCTCGAACCGCGCGCCCACGGACTCGATCGCGGCACGAGAACGGCTGTTGCGCGCGTCGGTCTTCAGATCAACCCGCGCCACACCCCAGGTCTCGAAGGCATGCCGGAACAGGAGCAACTTCGCCTCCGCGTTCACGCCCGAGCCCTGGGCGGACGCGCCCAGCCAGGTGAACCCGACCTCGATCGCGCAGAGCCGGTCCGTGCCCGGCCACAGGCGCGGGTCCCAGTACGCGGTCGCGCCGACCGCTCGGCCCGTCACACGGTCCACCTGCGCATACGGCGCGAGCCGGCCAGACGCGGCCCGGACCAGTTGCGCATCGATGTACCGGTCGACCTCGTTCGCCTTCGGCACCCAGGTGAACGCGTACGTGCCGCGGTCCTCCTGCGCCGCCACAGCCAGATCCGCGGCATGACCTTGTTCCAAAGGCTCCAGCCGAACCAGCGTGCCGTCCAGGATCGGCCCTTCCAGCGTGAATCCCATGAAGTTCCTTCCTCACCATGACAGATCCCATCCCTGGGGCCTCCTGTCCACGTCCTCCCGACAGGATGACCACATTTGCTCCCCATGGGAGGCGTGGCTTAGCCCTGCGCGTCAGCGTGATACGGCATCAGCGCCCTCGTGCTGGGGTGCGCAGCCCTTCAGCACGAGGGCGACCAGCGCGTTCGCGTCGTCGGCGGTGGGCGGGCGCTGCCGGGCGAGAACGCGGTACAGCAGCGAGCCCACCAGGGTCGAGGCGACCGTGGGCAGGTCGGCGCCGGAGTCGATCTGCCCGGCCCGCTGGGCGCTTGCCAGGCGTTGCAGCAGCGACGTCTCGTGCGGCTCGGTGAAGTGCCGGTACAGACGATCGGCGACCTCCTGGTTGTCCACCGTGGCGGCGGTCAGGGCGAGGACCAGGCCCGAGCCCTCTGGCGACGTCAGCCGTGCCACCCAGGCACGCGACCATTCGCGCAGATCGTTGGCGATATAACCGCTATCGGGGAGCGGCTCCACCTGCTGCGACAGGCCCCCGCTCAACGCCGCCTCGGCGACCACGGCGCTCTTCGAACCCCACCAGCGGTAGACGGTCTGCTTGCCCACCCCGGCCCGGCCGGCGATCCCCTCGATGGTCAGCCGCTCGTACCCCACCGCCGCGAGCAGGAACCGGGTCGCTTCGAGAATCGCCAGCCGCGAAGCCTCGCTGCGCTTGCGGCCACTTGACATGACACCAGCGTAGGCACCTCCGGTAGTCTCCATTACGAGACGTATCGTCTCGAAATCTCGGATTGGGGTCACAGACATGGCGTACGGAGTATTGGTCGTGGTCGGAACCGGCGGCATGGGCGTCGCGGCGGCGCGCCGGATCGGGCCCGGAAAGCGCGTTCTGCTCGCCGATTTCAACGAGGCGGCGCTGGACGCGGTAGCCGGCGCGCTCCGCGACGAAGGGCACGACGTCACGACTCAGGTCGTGGACGTCTCATCCGGGGAGTCCGTCCACGAACTCGCCCGTACCGCGGCTCGGCTCGGCCCGGTCACGCAGGTGCTCCACACGGCCGGGCTCTCCCCGGCGCAGGCGCCCGTGGAGGCGATCCTGCGGGTCGACCTGCTCGGCGTCGCGCTCGTGCTGGACGAGTTCGCCGAGGTCGTCTCCCCGGGAGGCGCCGGTCTGGTCATCGCCAGCATGTCCGGGCATCTCATGCCGCCCCCGCCCCCCGAGGTGGAGATCCAGCTCGCGACGACCCCCACCGGCGAGCTGCTGAACCTTCCCGCCGCTTCCCCCGGCGCGTTCGCTTCCCCCGGCCACGCTTACTCCTTCTCCAAGCGGGCCAACCAAGTACGCGTTCGCGCCGCGAGCACGCAGTGGGGCCGGAAGGGAGCACGTGTCAACACCATCAGCCCCGGCGTCATCTCCACGAAGATGGGTCGGCAGGAGCTGGCCTCACCCTCCGGCGCGTTCATGCGAGCGATGGTCGACGGCTCCGGCACCGGCCGCCTCGGCTCTCCCGACGACATCGCCTCCGCCGCCGCGTTCTTGCTGTCGGACGCCGCCTCGTTCATCACCGGCACCGACCTCCTGGTGGACGGCGGCGCCGTGGCCGCCGTGTTCACCGGCCACACCGCGCTGTCGATGGCCGCGAGCTGACCCCCGTACGACCCGACAACAGGAGACGTGACCATGCCCATCAGCGCGCTGGACCCGACAACCGCACTCCTCGTGATCGATCTTCAACACGCCACCGTCAGGAACCCCACCGTCCACCCGATCGACGGCATCGTCGCCAACGCCGCCCGGCTCGCCTCGGCGTTCCGCCGCCACGGCCTCCCGGTGGCCCTGGTCAGCGCCGACCTGAACGAGCCGCCCCCAGGGCGTACGGAGCTTGGCCGGCCCAGGGCGCCGATTCCGGCGGACGCGCTCGAGATCGTTCCCGGGCTCGCGCCGCAGCCCGGCGACATCAGGATCACGAAGCGGGGATGGAGCGCGTTCGCCGGCACCGCGCTCGACGCGAGGCTCGCCGAGCGGGACGTCACGCAGGTCGTCATCGCGGGGATCGCGACCAGTTTCGGCGTCGAGTCCACGGCCCGGCACGCCTACGACGCGGGTTACCACGTGACGATCGCCTTGGACGCGATAACCGACCTCGACGCGCAGTCACACGAACGCGGTGTAACCAGGGTTTTCCCCGTACTGGGCGAGACCGGCACCACCGATCAAATCCTCACGCTGCTCGCTTCATCCGATGTCGCGGCCCCATTCTGAGGGCGACCGATCTCATAACGCGGGGACGGGAATGTGAGGGAGAAGCAACACGGAGCGTTCTTGATGGGGGATTGCCGTGCGCATACGCTCCGCAGGAGGGAACGGATGCGTGCGGCATGGCAAAAATGTTCGACACCGCGCTGCGGATCGACGCGGCGGGACCCGGTGGGATTCCCATCCTTAACAATCTTCGTTTTCTACGGCATTCCGCCTGGTACGCGCTGGATCGGGTCGCACCAAAGTTTCCCGGGCCGGTCGTACCGTTGACCGGTGGGAACGGGTCGGTCGTCCTGCTCAGGGGCGAGGAGGCGGTCCGGCGGTATTTCACCGACAACGACACCTTTCACCGGCTGAGCGATGGCCTCTTCACGCTGCCGGAAGGGCGGCCCTGGTCGCGGATGTTCGACGCCGTCATCACCTTCAACGGGGAGCGGCATCGTCGGGCACGCAAGCTGCTCATGCCCGTCGTGCACAAAAGCGCGATGGAGCATTACGCGGTGATATTCGCCGACACCTTCAAGCGGACCAGATTCGCCGCGTCCGATAGCGAGCCGTTCGACATGGCGGCCGAATTCCTCGACGTCACCCGGGCCAACATGCTCACCTGCCTGCTCGGCCTCGAACCGGACGAGGAGAACGTCGCCCTCGCCCACGCCGTCCACCGGCTGCTCCAGGCCACGCTGAACCCGATGGTCTTCATGTACCAGAAGGAACGCGACTGGACCCCGTACGGCAGGTGGACCCGGCAGGTCGCCGGCGTCTACGACCGGCTGGCCGAGATCATCGAGCGCAAGCGCGCCGAGGAGCCCCGCCCGGACGCGTTGTCCATCCTCTGCCACACCACCGACGAGAACGGCGACTCGCTGACCACGCCCGAGATCGCGGGCGAACTGCACGGCCTGTTCGCGGCCGGGTTCGAGACCACCGCGATGTCGATGACGTGGGCGTTGCTGACCATCCTCGGCACGCCCGACCTGGAGATCTCCAGCGAGGAACAACTGGACGCCGTCGTCAGGGAGTCGCAACGGCTGATCCCGACCGTGCCGCTCTCCCTGCCGCGACGCGTGACGCGTGAGGTCGAGATCGACGGAGCGCCGCCGATCCCCCGTGGCGCGCTGGCCTTCACGGCCCCGCTGCTCGAACACCGCGACCCGGTGGCGTTCCCCGATCCCGGCGCCTTCC
Organism: Acrocarpospora sp. B8E8; assembly: GCF_039871605.1. Lineage (NCBI taxonomy): Bacteria > Bacillati > Actinomycetota > Actinomycetes > Streptosporangiales > Streptosporangiaceae > Acrocarpospora > Acrocarpospora sp. B8E8. Next base: position 41,568 of record NZ_JBDPLV010000025.1, read on the forward strand.
TCCCGTCGCGCTGGACCGACGCCCGCCCCTCGCCGTACGCGTTCCTGCCGTACGGCGTCGGCCAGCGGCGCTGCCTGGGAGCATCCTTCGCGGACCTCCAGATCAGGACGACACTCGCCCTCATCCTCGCCTCCGGCCGACCGCAACTGCTCACCACCGAGGTCGACTACCGCATCAAATCCGGCGCGACGGCGTTCCCAAAGAAGCCGATCATGGTCAGAACGGGCGGCAACGCCTCCACCCCCGGGCCGGTCACCGGCACCGTCACCAAGCTGTGGAACCGGTCACCAGCGGGTTGATTGCAGCGCCTGCCGACAGCGTCATCCGATCAGGTCACTGATCTTGCCCGGTTCCTCCTCGCCCGGAGCCCTAGGGCCGAAGGAATTCTTACCCTGTGGGACCGAGGGCGATGAGCGGGTTGTGGAAGTCGTCGCGTGCCCAGCGGTTACCTCCGGCGATGTCGGTGAAGTTCAGCGGGCGTAGCGCGCCGATCGCGTAGCTACCTATTGACTGAACTCTCTTGTGTGTTTCCGCATTTCAGAGACAGGTCGTGAGGTCCTTCGCTACGTTGCCTGCCCATGGCCGGTGATGAGGAGGTTCCCCGAGATCTGGGGGCGTTAGCCGTCCCGTTGGTTGGTGTGTTACGGGAGACCGGAGATCCGTGGGAGCCGTATCGGCTTCTCGATCCGGCAGGCGAGCCGGTAGAGGCCACTGCGGCGTTCTTCCGTGATCTTCAGGCGTCGGGGCGATCTGAGTCCACTGTCCGCTCCTATGCTCACGATCTTCTGCGCTGGTTCCGGTTCCTCTGGGCGATCGAGACCCCCTGGAACCAGGCGACGCGGGTCGAGGCCCGCGACTTTTGCCGGTGGATGCTGGTGGCGGGCAAACCTGCCCGGCCCCACTGGCGGTATCCCGGCAAGGTTCCGGAGTCTGCGGCGGCGGGTGCCTATGCGCCGTCTGTCCGGGCGCACGCGGAGACGGTGCTGCGCAGCTTCTACGCCTTCCATCTGGAGACAGGCACCGGGCCGATAGTCAATCCGTTCCCGCTGGATCGATCCCGGCGAGGACGTGGTGCTCACGCCCATCACAACCCGATGGAGCCCCATCGCAATGAACGTTCCGGTCTGTTTCGGCCCAAAGTGCCCTCCCGGGTGCCGCGCAGCATCCCCGATGAGGAGTTCAACGAGATCTTCGCCCGGCTTCCATCGCACCGCGACCGGGCGCTGGTCGCTTTCTACGTCTCCACCGGAGCCCGTGCCTCCGAACTGCTATCGGCCACTCAAGGCGGTGTCGACCCGGGACGGCAACTGATCACCGTGGTCCGCAAGGGCAGCGGTGAACTGCAGGAACTTCCGGCATCCAGTGATGCGTTCGTCTGGTTGCGGCTCTACCAGTCGGAGACGGACAAGCTCATCCCCAAGGGACGGCGGCAGGGCATGGCGAGATGCCGAACATTACCAGCAGGCGATGGACGCTCGGCCGCACGATCTGCCATCCGTCCCAGAACTCGGCCGCTCCTTGCTGGCCGCCCCGGAAAACCTTGCCGATGGCAGTGCTCGAATGGCTGTGCAGCTGGCGACCCGGCCCGATGCTTGCGGCACGAAGCCATACGAGCATCGGGCCTGGTGGGTGAAGTACAACCACCCGGGTTCTTCTTATCGCCAGATCACCGCTGCCTCGTGGTAGTCGGCTGCGGCTCCTCGTCCGGCCGGATACCCTCCTGCGCTGGCACCGCGTTCTGTTGAAACAGCGTTACGCCCTTATCCGCCGGTCGAAGCGGTCCGGGCGCCCACCAATCGTCCATTCTCATTCTGCGTTTGATCCGGGAGAACCCGTCCTGCGGAATATCGGCGGGGTGCACGGCGAGCCCATCACACTCGGCATCAAGCTCACCTCCACCGTGTGGTTCATCTTGAAAGGTCGTGAGTGCGATGCGAAGTTCACCGCCGTGTTCGCTCAGGTGGGCATCGGCGCGTGCGTTCGGGCTTGATATCACCTCTTGGGTCTCGCGGGCGAACCCTGACGTTGAACGGTGATCGGCGGGCTTGCGCGGGCCCCTGCCTCGGGGTTCGCCCGGGCCGGTCAAGCCTGACATGGCCGACATCACCGGCCGACCGCCACCCCCGGGGACGGCCATGCCGATGAGCGGCCGTCGCGTTTCTCAGCGGTGCAGCGAGGTGAAGAGCGTGATCCACTGGTCGGGATGAACGAACGCCACCACCGTGCCACGCGGGATGCCCGCCCGGGCGAAGGCCGCGCCCACTCCGTCGTAATGCCGGTTGAGTGAGGCGTACAGCGAGCCGCCGACGCCGGAGAAGCCCAGCTCCACCAGCTCCTGCCACGCGTCGCCGTCGTCGACGAGCGGCTCGGGCCGCCGCTCGATCCGCAGGATCGCCGAGTCGACGGAGGGCACAGGCCTGAAGCTCTCCCTGCCGATCCTGCCGAGCAGCTCCCATGAGAACCACGGCCAGCTCCCCACCGTTACCAGGCTCCACCTGCCGAAGTCGCCGCTGCGCTTGCGGGCGTACTCCACCTGGGTGAGCAGGGTGGCCGAGGTCAGCTCCGGCGCCCGCAGACACCAGTCGACGATCTTGGAGGTGATCGAGTACGGGATGTTCCCCACAACCGCGAACGGCTCGCCCGGCGGCCGTACCGCGGTGAAGTCACCCTTGACGATCTTAAGCTTGGTCCTGGCCCTGAGCTTGGCCACCAGCAGCGGGTCGATCTCGTACCCCACGACCGTGGCGCCCGCCCTGGCCAGCGCCATCGTGAGCACTCCCTCTCCAGCGCCGGGCTCAAGTACGAGACCACTCGGCCGCGCCGCCTTGACTACCAACCCTACGGCATGCCGATCGACCAGGAAGTTCTGCGAGAGCTCCCGCCGCGCCCGATCCCTGGGCGTGCGACCGCCGCTTTTCCTGGCGTTCTTCTGGGTATACGAATAGTTCCCGTGCGCGAAGTCCTGCGCCACAGCAAAAGCCCTTTCGGGTCCTCGAGATGAATGGAATCTCGACGGGCCCTGGGCTCGCGTTCCGCGAAGCTAGCGAGCCAGAGCCCGGCTGCTGCGCATACGAATGAAACAGATGCAGTACATGCGGATCACCCTACGAAGGATCCCCTGAAATCGCGACGCATTTTCCGAACAGGGCGTCCGTGACCGTCGCCGAAAGCGGCTCACGGCCTGGTTAATCGTCCACCTGTCAGCGTGCTATGCGATCGAGAGCCACTGGACGCGGACGATGTAGACCTCGCGCTGTTGTTCCAGCACGAGGTAAGTCACCAGCCCACCCGTCCCGAAGGGCATGATCCGGAGGTTTCCTTCGGGCTTGGCCGGGTTGGATGGCTTGCCGGCCCAGGGGGCCGTCTCCAGGAGAGCGAAGACTTCGGCAAGGTAACGGACAGCGTCAAGCGGTAGAGCAGCGATCTGGTCCTGGGCGATGGGATCCGGCTCGGTGATCGCGTACACCTATGCCTGCACTCCACGATCGGCGAGTAGTTCGCGCCAGGTTCTGTCTCCACGCGGCACTGCTTCGCCGCGGTCGGCGAGTTCTTGTACTCGCGCGGCGTGCTCATACATGCGTTCGCGACCTGCGCGGTCGTGCATGGAGTCGTGGGCGATCAGCCACCAGGTATGGATGAACTCGTTCAGCTTGCCGAGATCGAGCGTGGCCCGCACCTCATCCAGTGCCATGCGTAGGCCCGCGTCGAAAGCCTCCCGGTCCTGCGGCACGGTCAAGGCCACGCGGATCGAACGCAAGTTCTTATCCAGCACGGGTGCGCTCACGTTCACCGGCTCATGCGGTTGCGCGGTCATGAGGCAGTCCCCCCTTTCGCTGGCCCGATTCAGAGGTTACGTCAATTCACTGGTGTGACGTGTCGGCTAGGCGGAACTTCTAGTGATCAAGGTGATCGCAGGGGGCTTACTGAGGGTCGGATAGGAGTTCTCGGATGGCGTTGGCGATTACGGGGTCGACAGTGAAGTGTTTCTCCAGCCAGGTCAGGGTGGTTGTGGCGGCCTGTCTGTTGTGTTCGTAGCCGGGGACCATCTCGGCCAGTGGCAATACGTCGGGAGGGTATGCCTGCTCTACGCGTCGGCTGGGCTCGAACGGGTCGCGGCGGGGGTGAGGGTGGGCGGAGGTGAGGTGTAGCAGGGCGATCGCTCGGTCGATGGCGTACGACTGGATGAAGCGGGTTGCGGTCAGCCGCTCGCCGCGCAGTTCGCGGTGGAGGCCGACGTAGAGGTTGGTCAGGGCCTCGTTCAGGTGGAACTCGACCGTGTCGTACTGCGGGCCGGAGGGTGGTGCGCCGCGATTCGCCAGGTCGGTGGGGGCGTCGTCGCGTTGCCAGACGACTCGCGCGCCGTGGAAGGGGATCTTGGGCAGCTCGTCGACCGTGAAGATCGCGTATTCGACGAAGATCCCGTCGGCGAACAGCGCCTTGCGCCCGTTGCGGTCGATGGCGAAGCTGTACGCCACCGGGCAGGGCGCCTGCAACCAGTCGATGGACTCCACATAGCGGGGCTTGGCGGCGTCCTCGACGACGACGAAGAAGTCCAGGTCGGAGTGCTCGTCGAGCCGGTCGTGCTCGGAACCCGCCGAACCGACGCCGAGTAGCGCGAGAACGTCCCCGCGCGTGGCCAGGTGGGCGGCGAGATCGTCCAGCCGTCGCAGCATGGGGTGCATCCACGTCTTTCCTTCGTGAAGAGTCGACGTTTCAGCCCGTACAGCCCCTTGCGGCCGTCGAGGTCGCGACACCTGCACCCGCGAGCCTCGGCGAGGCGGCAGGGGTGTGTCAAGAGGAGGGGGCGGGACAACGTCGCCTGAAGAGGTACTAGACTTGGAGTGTTCGTTATCTTGTATTGTTCGTGTTTATGAAGGCAGGCTGCGCGCCATGACCGCATCCAGGATCCCGACCACCGCCGAGGAGTTGCGCGGTGCCGGCCTGCGGGTGACGGCCGCCCGCGTCGCCCTGCTTGAGACCGTCCGGGACGGTGACCACCTCGACGTGGAGGCGCTCGCCTCAGGGGTGCGTGATCGCCTGGGCCACATCTCGCTTCAAGCCGTGTACGAGGCCCTGCACGCGCTCACCGCGGCGGGACTCGTGCGGCGTATCGAACCGCCCGGCAGCCCGGCCCGGTTCGAAGGACGCGTCGGGGACAACCATCACCACATCGTGTGCCGATCGTGCGGCGTCGTCGCTGACGTCGACTGCGCGGTCGGTCACGCGCCCTGCCTGACCGCGTCCAACGACCACGGCTTCGTGATCGACGAGGCCGAGGTCGTCTACTGGGGCCTATGCCCCGACTGTTCCACCGCCCGCAGCGCCTGAGCACCGCGGTCGGCCTAGTCCCGGAAGGATTCTCATGTCTGATAACCATGATGCAATCGTCGTAGACGCGAAGACGGAGGGCGCGGATGGCTGCCCGGTCGCGCACGGGCGCGCCCCGCACCCGGTTCAGGGCGGCGGAAACCGCCAGTGGTGGCCGGAACGGCTCAACCTGAAGATCCTCGCCAAGAACCCCGCCGTGGCCAACCCCCTCGGCGCGGAGTTCAACTACGCCGAGGCGTTCAAGACCCTTGACCTCGCGGCGGTGAAGCAGGACATCGCGGAGGTGCTGACGACCTCGCAGGACTGGTGGCCGGCCGACTACGGCCACTACGGCCCGTTCATCATCCGGATGGCGTGGCACAGCGCGGGCACGTACCGGATCAGCGACGGCCGCGGCGGCGCCGGGGCCGGCCAGCAGCGCTTCGCCCCGCTCAACAGCTGGCCGGACAACGGCAACCTCGACAAGGCTCGCCGCCTGCTGTGGCCGGTCAAGAAGAAGTACGGCCAGAGCCTCTCGTGGGCCGACCTCATGATCCTCGCCGGCAACGTCGCCTTGGAGTCCATGGGCTTCAAGACCTTCGGCTACGCCGGCGGTCGCGCGGACGTCTGGGAGCCCGACGAGGACGTCTACTGGGGTCCCGAGTCCACCTGGCTCGGCGACGAGCGCTACACCGGCGACCGCGAGCTGGAGAACCCGCTCGCCGCGGTCCAGATGGGCCTCATCTACGTCAACCCGGAGGGCCCGAACGGCAACCCGGACCCGCTCGCCGCGGCCCGCGACATCCGCGAGACGTTCCGCCGGATGGCGATGAACGACGAGGAGACGGTCGCCCTGATCGCGGGCGGTCACACCTTCGGGAAGACCCACGGCGCGGGCCCGGCGGAGAACGTCGGCCCCGACCCCGAGGCCGCGCCGATCGAGGCGCAGGGCCTGGGCTGGAAGAACAGCTTCGGCACCGGCAAGGGCGGCGACGCGATCACCAGCGGACTCGAGGGCGCCTGGACGAACACCCCGGTGACGTGGGACAACAGCTTCCTCGAGATCCTGTATGGCTACGAGTGGGAGCTGTCCAAGAGCCCCGCCGGCGCCCACCAGTGGAAGCCGAAGGACGGCGGCGGGGCGGGTACCGTACCCGACGCCCACGACCCGTCGAAGAGCCACGCCCCGACGATGCTGACGACCGACCTCGCGCTCCGCGTGGACCCGGTCTACGAGGAGATCTCGCGGCGCTTCCTCGCCGACCCCGACGAGTTCGCGGACGCCTTCGCCCGCGCGTGGTTCAAGCTGACCCACCGCGACATGGGCCCGATCGTGCGCTACCTCGGCCCGGAGGTCCCGGCCGAGACGCTGCTGTGGCAGGACCCGCTCCCCGCGGTGACGCACGAGCTCGTCGGCGCTGAGGACATCGCCTCGCTCAAGGGCCAGATCCTCGCCTCGGGCCTGCCGGTGTCCGCGCTGGTGTCCACCGCGTGGGCGTCGGCCTCGTCCTTCCGCGGCAGCGACAAGCGCGGCGGCGCCAACGGCGCGCGCGTCCGCCTGGAGCCGCAGAGCGGGTGGGAGGTCAACGATCCCGACCAGCTGGCGACGGTGCTGCGCGCCCTGGAGGGGATCCAGGAGGCCTTCAACGCCGCCCAGAGCGGCGGCAAGCGGGTCTCGCTCGCCGACCTGATCGTGCTCGCCGGCGGCGCGGCCGTCGAGCGGGCCGCCAAGGACGCCGGCTTCGACATCGAGGTGCCCTTCACGCCGGGCCGCGCGGACGCGTCGAAGGAGCAGACCGACGTGGAGTCGTTCGCCGCGCTGGAGCCGACCGCCGACGGGTTCCGCAACTACCTCGGCAAGGGCAACCGGCTCCCGGCTGAGTACCTGCTGATCGACCGGGCGAACCTGCTGACCCTGAGCGCCCCCGAGATGACGGTCCTCGTCGCCGGCCTCCGCGTCCTGGGCGCGAACCACCAGCAGTCGCCGCTCGGCGTCTTCACCACGGCCCCCGGGTCCCTGACCAACGACTTCTTCGTCAACCTGCTCGACCTGGGCACGACGTGGCAGGCGACGTCCGGGGACGCGAACGTCTTCGAGGGTCGCGACGCCGCCACGGGCGAGGTCAAGTGGACCGGCAGCCGCGCCGACCTCGTCTTCGGGTCGAACTCCGAGCTGCGCGCGCTCGCCGAGGTCTACGCGAGCGACGACGCGAAGGAGAAGTTCGTCAACGACTTCGTCGCGGCATGGACCAAGGTCATGAACCTAGACCGGTTCGACCTCGTCTGATCACGACGTCCGGGCCGGCCCGCACCGGCCGGCCCGGACGTCCTTGTCAACGGGGCATTCGCTTGACGAAGGCCTCGGCGGCATGGAGCAGGACCGGGTCCCTGGTCCTGCTGTGCTCGCGTAGGGCCGCCTCGGTGAGTTTGATGACGTGCTCGTCGCCGTGCTCGACCGCGCGCCGGAGCAGCACCTCCCGGTCGGGAGCGTCGGGCGGGTCGTCCCGGTAGAGACCGTCGCCTGCCGCGTCCGCGGAGAACGCCGCGATGATCGCGCCGATGATCTGCCAGCTTGCCGCGATCGTGGGCCGATGGAGTTCGACCGGCAGTGCCGGCAGTACGAGCCGGGCGGCGGCTGGCGCGGTGACCGCGTGGCAGAAGGCGATGGGCGCGTCCGGACGGGTCCAGAGGACGCGCGCGGCCGCCGCGATGAGCCGATCCAGGGCCTCGTCGGGATCGGCGGGGGCGCCGTAGGCGTCAAGCCCCTCGGCGAAGCGCGGGACTCGGACGAGCGCGGCCAGCCGTCCACCGATGCCGGCCCCGGACGAAGGCTCCGCCGAGTCCATGCGAGGCAGGCGCGCGATCGAGTCAGCCGGGCCGAAGGCGCCGTTCAGAGACGGCGAGCCGGGCAGCGGCTGGTAACGCGCGGCCCAGAACGCGAGACCGTGCGCGAACTCGTCGACGAGCGGCCACGGCGGAGGATCGCCGGCGGCGGAGAGCACCCGGACGATGTGCGCGGTCCGGATGACGCCGTGCGTCGCGCTGGCAGCCATCCCGGGCAGTAGCCTCGGCCACCACGTCACCAGGACCTGCCGCCACGGGGCCTCGCCAAGCTCCCGCCGGAAGGTGGCCACCCAATCCCCGAGCCGCCGCATGTCCCCGGTCGCGGACCGCCATTCGTCGGCCTTGATCGGCTGCCCTGCCGGTGGCTCCGGCTCCAGCTTGGCACGATACGCGTCAACCCAGTCCGGAACCACGTCGCCCGCGCCCATGGCTATCAGCGCTTCGGCGGCCATCGGCCCATGGTTGGCAAGAAACCCCGCGAACTCCACCCCCGTACCCCGGAGCCGATCCAGGGCGTCCAGCAGTCGATCCGGTGGCTCATGAAAATCGGCCACTTGCCCTTCTGCGATGTCCATAGGTCCAAACTAAGACAGGCCCACCGTATGATCGCCGACCCGGCCGGGCCAGGCAGTCGGGTTGTGGCCTGCCAGAAGCAGGTCAGCGCCCTGGTCCGCCTGCGGGTTCCACGGTCGCGGCGCTCGATGTGAAGGGGTGAGAACGGGTCACCCGGGGTCCGCACTTATTTCCGAATGGCGGATCTATCCGTATATATCCCCGATGATCACCGTCTGGGTACAGGATGCCATAATGCCCGAATTGATCTTGCTGATCCGGCATATTGCAGCCTCTGTCATGAGGTGGTTAAATCTGAGTAAACCTAGCAGTAGAGACATAACGGACCGCACGGCGATTAACAACGAAAGACGCGTCGGAACATAGACGCGAAGATGTCGAGCGCATCCTCACTAAACAACTCCCAGTAGGAAACTCGGGCTATGCCATAGTCATCTCGATTTCTGTCATGCCCATCCACCGAAGGCGTGGATGATCCGCTCAGAAGGAGTTTCTCATGATAGGACATGCCGGCCCGATCAGCGGTATCTCTGCCTATGGGGATGACTTTATCGCGACAGCAGGTTACGACAATCGAGTCATACTGTGGAATCAAAAGACGGGCGTAGCGATGTCCCGTGTCATCCACGATCACCTTGCCAACCAGTGCACCTTCAGTCCGGACGGGAGGCTGCTTGTATCATCGTCCAGCGATTACTCTGCTCGCCTCTGGTCGGTGCCAGACCTCCGGCTGATGGCAGTCCTAGGGGATCACGAAGACGACGTGGAAATGTCTGTCTTCCACCCGACGGAGCGTATGGTCGCGACCGCTTCGCGTGATTACCGGGTACGCGTATTCGATTACAACGGCGAGCTGCTCTATTGCTTTACCGGCCACACTGCGGATGTCATCAGCGTTCAGTGGAATCATGGCGGGGACCAGGTCATCAGCTCCAGCGACGACGGGACGATCAAGCGCTGGTCACTCGTGAGCGGCCAGTTGGTGCAGGACATCGACCTGGGCGGAGTCGAGACGGACACCATCGCGATCCACCCGAATGGAGTGATCTACGCGGGCAACGACGACGGGCAGCTAATCGTGCTCGATGGAGAATCGGTCACGAAGGTGGACGCGCATGCGGCCGGCATCAAACGTCTCGCGATCGGCATCGAAAAGAACCTGCTGGTCAGCCTGAGCTATGACAGAACCATGCGTATCTGGGATATCAGTTCCGGTTTTCCACGTCCGAAAGTTTCGACGAATCTTCCCGCGGAGGTCTGGCCTCGATCCTGTGCCTTCGCCGGTGACTCGTACATAGTCCTTGGCACATTCGGCTCGACGTATCAATCATACGACTACCAGCAAGACAGATGGATCGGCAGAGAAGTAGCGCCAACCTACGGCCTAAATGCCATATACGCCCATGAAAGCGGGCGAATCGCGGTGGGTGATGCCGGCATAGTGTGGCGAGACAACCAAGAACTGTCACAGCCGGGTAGTCTCTGCAACTTCTTCGCTCCCATCGCCGATCGGCTCATCACGGGTGGACAGCTTGGAATAATCTTCGACGTGCTCACCGGGCTGCCGATCCACCAACACAGATCACCATTGAACTGTGGAGTCTCCTTCAGGAGAGACGATCTCGACCACGTAATCGTCGGCACCTACACCGGTGAAGGGCTTGTCTTCTGCAGATCGAACAACGGCATCGACTACGTGGCCGAACTAAAACTCCACGACAACGCGGTGAAAGGCGTCGCCTCGTCTGGTCGCTACATCTTCTCGGTCAGTGCGGACGGGAGCTGTACCTGGTTCGACAAGGACGATCTCACCCTGGTGAAGACGATTCACCGTGCCCACGACAAGATCGCGAACGGCTGTGTCGGCCTGGGCGGTGGGGAGTTCGCCAGCATCAGCCGGGACCTGAAGCTACGCATCTGGTCAGCCGACTTCACCGCGACCGTTATCGACACGCCCTACGCGCACTCGATCAAGTGCATTGCGGCGAGCGCCGATGCTCGCTGGATCGCAACCGGAACCTACGATGGTCACATCGGCATCTTCGATCGCATCACGGGGACGTGGGCTGCGCTCACCCGCCCAACCGCGTCTGGCATCAGCTCGCTGGCGTATGACCTCCGGCACGATGTGTTCCTTGGTAGCTCGTATGACGGGCAGGCCTACGAGTGTGCCGTCCCCGTCACCAGCGGGTAGCGAGTCTCGGATCTCGCGATAGCCGCGCGCACAGATGAGCCCAAGAGGCCTTTCATAAGCCTTCGCTGACCCTGGCGATCGATCTTGTGGCCATCGCCTACCGCGAGAATGTCCAATCGGGTGCCAGCCTCCGCGGCCCGGAGTTCCTGGATAAACCCTTGGGGAGCCCAGAGCCGGCTGCCCAAGGAAAGGACGCCTGCCGTGGAGGCGCCATGAGTGCACAAAGAACCTACGCATGCCCTGCAATTGAGGCTGCGCAAACCGTCGAAACGTATCCACGATCGGGATGAGGCGTGACTAGGACCGTCAATCGCGGCAGATTACCCCGTCTGCAGAGAATTCTGTCGGCGGCCGGGCTGCCCATGCTGCGTGGCTACAGAACGGTCATTGTCGCGGTCCTGATCGATGGAATCGGCGCGGGCATGTTCCTGCCCTTCTCCATCATCTTCTTCGACAACTCAACCGACCTTTCCCTGTCTTGGATCGGAACAGCCCTCACGATCGCCACCCTGCTGGCAATGCCGGCCGCGCTGCTGGCCGGCTCCGGAATCGACCGGTGGGGGCCCGCGTCCATTCTCGTCGCCAACAATGTGGTAGCCGCCCTTGGCTACCTCTCGTATTTCTGGGTCCATGACGTCATCACACTGATCGCGGCATCGGCGATAGTGCTGATTGCGGATCAGCTGTACTGGTCGGCCTGGCCGGTGTATGTGGCCGATATCAGCCAGGGCCAGGACCTGGACCGATGGTTCGCCCTGACCAATGTCGTCAGAAACGTGAGCGTCGGACTAGGCGGCCTGCTTGGCGGCGTCATCGCCTCGAGCTATGGGCCATCGTCTCTGTCCTGGCTGCTCGGCGTGAACATAGTGACCTGCTTCGTCGCGGGGGCGATGTTTTCCAGCAAGCGCATTGCCGGGGCCAGACCGCGCCGTGATCCGTCCTCCAGGTCGAAGGAACGGCCTAGGTGGAGCGACGCCTTGCGTGATCGTCCCTTTCTTCTCATGGCCGCATCCCAAGCCGTCACCAGCTTCGCCTGGCTGATTCCCCACATGGCGCTGCCGGTCTATCTGATCGTCGTGGAAAAGGTCTCGCCTTGGGTGGCGTCGGCGGGATTGACGTTGAACATGTTGATATCCATCGCTCTGCAAACGGTGGTCACACGATTGACCGCCGGTTTCTCGCGAACGGTTGTGATCGCCGGGGCGACCGGCCTCATGACCTCTGGCGTGGCCGCGATAGCAGTTTCAGGACACACTCAGGGCCTGACCCAGACCAGTCTGATTCTTCTCGGCGTCACCCTGTTGACCCTGGGGCAACTCGTTCACGGTCCCGCGGTGTCGGCACTGGTGACGCTGCATGCGCCAAAGGCGGCCCGAGGTCGCTATATGAGCATATTCCAGCTTGCCTGGGCGTGCTCATCGGTTGGCGGACCGGTTCTGGTCGGATCGCTCGTCGAACTGGACGCGACCCTCCTTTGGGCCACGTTCGCACTGATGATTTTGTTTGGAGGCGCGGGATACATATGGGCTCTCCACGTGAAGTCGAGCACACACAATCGAACGGAGCAGTTCCAGGCCACGGCGAAGGGAACAACCCCGCCCTGAATCGCCTGGCAGAGCTACAGGAAAGATACCGCAAACTCAAGAGCCGGCTGAGCCGCCGCAGCCAGTGGTCGGAGAGCTTCGTCGGACGCGAATTACGGATGAGCACATTCCGTGAAGACAACTGCTACGTCTGGCAGTCGCGCTACTTCGGCGAGGATCAAGTCCTCAAGTATCTTCTCTACGCCGCCTACATCGCTAAGAGCGACACGCAGGGGCTACTCGATGTGTTAAGCGAGGACGGCGCCTTCGGCTGTGAGCGATTCTATTCCGATCGCTTCGGCTGGGTGAGCCGAGATCTACTGGACTCCCTAAACGAGATCTACTTCCTTGATCGGCACATGGACATCTTCGGCAGAGAAGATCTCGTCGTCGTGGACATCGGCGCTGGATACGGCCGACTCGCCCATCGAATGGCGGAAGCGGTTCCCGGGCTGAACAAGTACTACTGCCTCGACGGTATTCCCGAATCCACATTGGTCTGCGAAACGTATTTGAGATTCAGGGAGGTCGAGCGCAAGACTGTCGCACTGGCCCTCGACGAACTCCATGTCGTCTCGGATTCCCGACGCCCTGATCTCGCTGTGAACATACACAGCTTCTCGGAGATGCCTTACACAGCGGTGGACGGCTGGCTCAGCTGGCTGCGAGACCTGGAGGTGCCCTTTCTCCTCATCGTGCCAAACGACAGCGACAAACCATTCAGTTGCGAAGCCATCGTGGACGGCATTGCGGTGAGGCGCCCGCTGGAGCCGCTACTCAAGAGCTATGGCTACCGTCTCACGAGCTGCGAGCCCATTATCCTCGATGACAAGGTCCGCGAACTATTGGCAGCCACCAACTATTTCATGCTGTTCGAGCTTCGGGAATGAGTTGCTGGCCAGGGCGAGGTTCTGCGGCGAGCAGGCACCAAGCGTCAGCGGGGGGCGGGACGGAAACCTCAGTAATTGAATGGATAGGCGAAAGATGCGGCCAGAGGCCAAGATCGCAACGAAGATAAACATCCCGCTGCAGGTCGGCAAGCAATTAATGGCACGGGTCAGCATGGTGTCATTCGACGGCTTGAGCGCCCCCGGGGAGCATGTCGCGCTCATTTTCGGGGAGATCGCAGGCGACGAGCCGCCGCTGGTGCGGGTTCATTCGGAGTGCCTGACCGGCGACGTGTTCCGGTCGGCGCGCTGCGATTGCGGCGATCAGCTCAGCGAGGCCATCGAGCTTATGGCCGGATCGTCCGGGATCCTACTGTATCTGCGCCAGGAAGGCCGCGGAATCGGTCTGTACAACAAGCTGAGGGCATATGCGCTCCAAGACGGCGGGCTGGACACCTTCGATGCGAACACCGCGCTGAACTTCGAGCACGACCTGCGCAATTACCTGGTCGCGGCCGAAATGCTCTCGGCGATCGGCGCGATTAGAATTCGACTCTTATCGAATAATCCAGACAAGGTGAAGCAGCTGGCGGCGAACGGCATTGAGGTGTGTGCTCGGATCCCAACCGGCGTGTACGAGAACCCCATCAACCGTGGTTATCTGGAGGCCAAGGTCTATCGAGGTAACCATGAAATCGCGCTGCGCTAGCGGCTATTTCGCGATCGCACCTCAGGGAGCCGAGCATGCGACCAGTCAAGATAGGCGCATCGGTCATGTTCCACCCGAAACGGCGGCCGGCCGCCCAGGCATTGGCGGCACAGCTTGCCGATTTCAACTGCACACTAGCCGAAGACCCCAGCCCGGGAGGACCGCCAACGAGTCGCCGCTCGGCTCTGCGTGCGTGGTCCCAGGCGCGAGCGGACACGACACATCATCTTGTGCTGCAGGATGACGTCATTCTCGGCGCTGACTTCGTCAGCGCGGTTTCCAAGGCGGCTGGCCTCCATCCGGACTGCGCGCTTGTCCTGTACACCAACTGGAACTGCTGGAACGGCGCGGCTGTAAGACTGGCGGCGGCAACCGGTGGTGCGTGGGCACGAGCGGTAAGAGGCGAATGGGTTCCGACGCTGGCCCTGTTACTGCCGCGTGCGGATGCTGCGGGGGTTGCGGATGAAGGCTCTTCGGCGGAGTGTGCCGAGCTCCCAGACGACGTCTTTGTCCAGCGCTATCTAGAACGCGTTGGCCGGTCAACTTTGATCTCGCTGCCGAATCTGGTTGAACACGCCAGCGGTCCGAGCGTGATGGGGCACGCACATGGTCCACGACATTCCGTTTGCTTCATTGAGAACGTGGACCTAGCGGAGAATTATTGGCAGACTTCTTCGATCTCGGCTCCCGCTACGGTGCTTCCGTACGTGTTTCGCGGTCGCGCGGGAACCGTGGTGCTCGAAGAGGCTACGGGAATCTGGAGATACATTTCTTGGCGCAGGTTTCTTCACTTCATGGGAGTTCAGGATCAGATCGAGATGATCCGGGACGACGCGATGAAATTCGTCAGGCAAGTCGCGGTGCCTCCGCGGTTCGGTCCCTTCGTCGTCGAGAACCAATTCGGGGGAGCATTCATCTATGGGTTGATAGCAGGCAGTCAAGGTGGAGCATGGAACAGCCTGGTTGAGGAGTGCTTGGAGACACAACTCCTCGGCGGTCTGAGCAACACGGGTGTCGTGCTGGGGGACGATGCGCTGGTTGCGATAGGTCAAGAACTGGTCACCCAATGGCATGACGGCCTGAATCACGGGCGTAGTCGCCCGTCTCCTGGTTTCGCGGGCCGATCGCTGGACTGCTATCCGGCCGCTGCGGACGTGTGGACATACCGTCTCGAGGACGACCCAGAAGCAGCCCGATCGGAAGACTAAGGAGACTTGACGCATATGGTGGACATGCTTATGCCCTCGTGGCCTCGCACACCTTATGGTGGTGAGAACATCCCCGAAGGCTGGCGGCCCCGGCAGTCCGTCACGATATTCACATGCTTCTACCGGGAACCCATCCAGGCCTTTGAGCGTTCCGCTCAGGGGCAACAACGACTGTCCTATCCATGCGATCTCCTGGAACTCGTCTGGGTGGTCTCCAGTGAACAAGCACAGGATGTCGAGCACGCAGAATCGATGATGCGAAGATACAACCGGGACGGGCGGTTGAACTGGCATCTCAAAGTCCTGCCATGTGTATCACCCAAAGGTCATGCCCTTAATCAGGTATTCGATCTGTCCGAGGCAGAAGTGATCGGGATCCTTGATGCCGACGTCGTGCCGGGGCCGGATCAGCTTCGTGAGGCCGTATTCGCACTTGAGGTCGAGGGATACGACCTGGTCCAGGCAGCAGAGGTCAGCGCTGGGGGTGCCGGGCTGTTCTCACAGATTCGGGCACTGGAGGACAGCACGTGGTGCTCGTCCCAGCGCGGTCTGAATCGGTGGCTCGGCGTGCATGTCATCGAAGGGAGCTCAGTCTACGGTCGGTGTATCACCTGGAACAGTGCGCGCCCGTTCCTGGATACGGGCGCGGAGGAGTCATACGAATGGGGTCTCAGATTTATCGAGCAAGGATTCAAGCTGGGCTTCGTCCGCACGGCTTCGCAGGAGTCGCCTGGCACGAATGTGCGGCTGGCGATCATGCAGCGCAGCCGCTGGTCCCGGGGCGAGCTCCAAAGGTTGATATCCAATAGAAACAGGCTGAGCGGGCGAACGCGCAGACTTGCCTTGATGGCACTGGTGAGTATTGCGACCAGGCTCCTTATCCCGATCCTTATAGTCCTTTCCCCTTTCGCCCTGAGCGCGATGGTGCTCCTGTCCGTACTCCTTCTTGCCGAGCTCACCAGGCTGCTGTGCACGGCGTCCGATCCGCTGGTTCGCGCACACTCGTCACTCCGGGCATGGCTATTACTGATCCCTTGGGAAGTCCTCGCCTCGGCGAGCCTATTCAAGGCCATCGCCGACCTGGCCAAAGGCAACAACATCTGGTACAGCGTCCGTGAAAGTTGACTCTCACGCGTCCAGGCCGAGGCGTTGCAGGCGATCCTCGGCGGTGCCCTCGATGACGTACTCGAGCTGAGCCGCGTTGATCTCCGCCACCCTGGCGACGCTCTTGGCGGTGACGTGCTGCCGCTCGAACTCCGTCATCGTCGGGAATTCCGCCTCCAGCACCAGGTGGTGCAGCCCGCCGAACGCCGGCGCCCACACCCGGTACGGCGTGAGGCCCTCGGCCGCGTACAACTCGTTCTTCTCCCGCTGCAGTTTCATGAACGCGGGCAACGTGCCGTATCTGAGGTTGCGCAGGATCTGGTGCCGATAGCTCATCAGGGGGTCTCCATGTGGGGAACGGCCACCCAGCCCTTGTCGAAGGGCGTGGTGAAGAAGTTGTGCACGCGCAGATGCGAGATGAGCCACCGGCCGTCCTCGCGGCGGAACTCGTTGTCGTAGCTGCCCGCGATCCACAGCGGCTGGTCGCCGCGGTAGGTGCACGCCTGGAAGTACATCCACCGGCCGCGCGCGGCGTCGCCGTCCACCTCGACGGCGCCGTTGGTCAGGAAGTGCGCCGCGAACGGCATCCGGTCGACGTTGCGGTCGAACTTCCGCACCAGCGCCGGCCGGCCGGCGGCCGCCCAGCCGGGGTTGCCGTGCGGGCCCACGCTCTCCCAGCGGCCGTCCTGGGTGAACAGCACGCTCACATGGTGACCTTTGTCCTCCTTGCGGTCGGCCGCGGCCATGTACGCCACCATGAGCTGCTCGATCTCGTGCCGTGACTCCAGCAGATCCAGCCGCGCCAGCAGCGCCTCGCTCGGCTCACCCACCGGTGGCCCCCAGCGCGGCCTGGTAGCGGGTGAGCAGCCAGGCGTTCATCTGCGGGATCGTGGTCTCCAGCTTGGCCAGCGGCCCGCGCGGCGCGAACCTGGACTCGTACCCGCGCTGGAGCGCCTCGGTGGTGACGGCGTCCTGCTCGATCGCCACCGCCTTGCGCTTGAGCTGCTCGGCGTAGATCTCCTCGAAGCCGGGCACCTCGACCGCCGACTTCGGGTACAGGTTGACCCGGCGCAGGTCGATCGTGCGTGCCGAGGTGGGCAGCACGAACGACAGGCTGACGAACGTCGGCTGGAAGATGCCGAAGATCAGCGGCGGCACCGACGCGAACATCACCCGCCTGCGCTGCTCCTCGGTCAGGCCGGGGATGCCCGGCGTGCGCCGCCTGCCGTCGGCCGCGTCGCCGAGGCTGGCCTCCTCGCTGACCAGGTACGTCGGGTGCATGATCTGCCCGTCGCCCGGGTCGAACGCGCCGAACTCCGCCAGCCGCGACGGCGCGCTCTCGTGCACGCCCTTGTGCACGAACGCGGTGTGGTACGGCTCCAGCGCGTTGTCGTGGTGGATCTTCCAGTTCCACGGCAGGTCGCGGCGCATCGAAGCGGGCATCGGCACCAGCTCGTCAAGACCGAACGTGGCCAGCTCGGCGTCCAGCTTGGCCAGGGTGGGGGCGAGCGGGCGGGCGTCCGGGTCGAAGTTCACGAACACCAGGCCGTGGAAGATCTCGGTGCGCACGGCCGGCAGCCGGACGAACCGGCGCAGGTCCTTCAGCGGCACGGTCTCGGTCATCTGCGGGGCCGCGACCAGCTTGCCGTCCAGACCGAACGCCCAGTTGTGGTACGGGCAGACCAGCTTGGTGCCGTTCAGGCAGGGCGCCTCGGCCTCCCGGGCGTTCAGCCCGTCGAAGATCGGGTGCCCGCGGTGCTGGCAGATCGTGGACAGCGTCCGGATCTCGCCGCTGAGGTCGCGGAGCACCACGATCGGCTCGTCGAAGATCGTCATCGGGAGCTGGTCCCCGGGGTTGGGGATCTCGTTGACGTGCGCGACGCACAGCCATTCGCGGCCGAAGATGGCCTGCTTCTCGAACTCGAAGAAGTCCTGGCTGGTGTAGACCTGGCGGGGCAGGAGCTGCGCGGACTGCACCGGGTCGGTGCACCGCTCCACGTCGAGGAGGATCTCCGCGGCGCGGGCGCGGATCTTGTCGTCAAGCACGGTGTCCACGTGCTTCTCCTTCCTGGGGATGGGCCTTAGAGGCCGATGCCGTCCTTGACGTACTTGTTGGTGAAGATGTCGGAAGGCTTGAGCCCGTCCTTGAGCGCCTTGTTCTGCGCGGCGAAGATCGGCGACAGGATGTCGATCATCTTCTGCACGCGGGTCTCGTCGAAGCGGCCGATGGTGCCGGTGGAGTCGTTGGCCGCGAGCTGCCGGTCCAGGATCGTCTTGACCGCGGCGGCGTTCAGGCCCTCGCTGGTCTGCCAGAACTCGCCGATCTCCTGGTTCATCTCGGTGATCTTGGCGGAGATGGGGCCCGGGTTCTTCAGGAAGTCCACCCACGCCCGCTGCATCATCGGCACGAACTCCTTGAGGCAGGCGTCGTACTGTGTCACCAGTTCCGGTCGCATCGACAGCGAGCTGGCGTAGTTCACGTAGCCGGCGTCGTACACGAGCAGCGTGCTGACGGGCTTGTTCCAGCCGCGGGTCTCGCTGCCGTACTTGTACGGCTCGGCGCTGGCCAGCCCCGACTGCACCACCCCGCCGTCGGAGGCCACCCACCGGTCGGCGCTGCCCTGGTAGGACCCGTCCACCTGGCTCTTCTTGAGCTGGCCTGAGCCGACGAGATACTCCATGTAGGTCGAGCCCTCGAAGTACAGCACCGGCGTGTCCGTCTTGCCGATGTCCGCGATCGACTTGAAGTCGAACTTCTCCGGGTTGTACATCAGGATCTGCGGATCCTTGTCGAAGTAGCTCATGACCGCGACGGTCGGCTGCTCCTTGGAGTTCTGGATCGCCTCGTCGGTGGCCAGCATGCCCATGAACAGCGAGTCGTCCTTGTACAGCTGCGCGGTCACCTGGTCGTTGCCGGTGAGCGGGCCGCCCGCCCGCACCTCCACGTTCACGCCGGTGTCGGCCAGCGGGCCCCGGTACACGCCGGTCTTGGCGTCGAGGGTGCCGCCGGGGCCGATGAGCTGGTACATCCCGCCGTACTCGGCTTCGGGGAACCAGCTCAGCTGGATGGAGATCGTGTCCGGGCAGACGCCCTTGAGCGAGACGCCGGTGGTCACCGTCGGCGCGGCCGGCGGGGCCGCCGCCTCGGTGGTGTCCCCGCCGCAGGCGGCGGTCAGCGTGAGGAGGCCGGCCGCGGCCAGCGTGCGAATGGAGGGTTTCATATCGTGGCTCGCATTTCAGCTTGACTTCGAGTGCGCCGAGGCATGCCAGTTCCGCAGCACGTGCCGGCTGATCAGGGTGTTGGTCAGGAAGAGGGCCAGGCCGAGCAGCGAGGAGCAGATGATCGCGGCGTAGAGCCGCTCGGTCTCCAGGGACGCCCGGTAGATGTCCAGCAGGCGCCCGATGCCCGGATCGCCCTGCCGGAAGAAGAAGTCGGCCACGATCGCGCCGATGACCGAAAGGCCGCCGGAGATGCGCAGCCCGGTGAGGATGTTGGGCAGCGCCGCCGGGATCTCCAGCCGCCACAGCCGCGTCCACCGGCCGGCCTTCATCAGGTCGAACAGGTCGCGCTGCGACGGCTCGACCGACTTCAGGCCGAACAGCGTGTTGGTGATGATCGGGAACAGCGCCAGGATCGAGCAGATCAGGATCCGGCTGAAGGTGTCGAACCCGAACCAGAGCCCGACCAGCGGCGTCATGGCCAGCACGGGCAGCGTCTGCAGCGCCACCGCGTACGGGTAGAAGGATCGCTCCATCGCGACCGACTGCGACATGACCACGGCCAGCGTGAAGCCGATCGTCCCGGCGATCGCGAATCCGGCGAGGGAGATCGCGGCGGTCGAGCCGAGACCGGCCAGGATCTCCGCGAAGTTGTGCCAGTCCAGGAAGCCGATGGACACCACGTCGTGCGGGGGAGGCAGGAGGAAACGGCGGCGTTCGCTGAGCAGGCCGTACGAGATCAGGTACCAGACCGCCACGAACAGGGCGAAGACGATCAGCGGCGGCCCGCCCATGGTGACGTATCCGCGCATCCGGCCCTGTCCCGCGGACGTGGTCGGCTCGGCGGCGGACGCGGTCGGGACGGCGGGCGCCATGGTCGTTATCACTGAGCACCACTCCTCAGGCAGCGGCCGATCTCGCCGGTGAGCGCGGCGAACTCCGGCGTCGAGCGCAGTTCGGGCTCGCGCGGGTAGGGGAAGGGCACCTCGAACTCGCCGATGATCCGGCCTGGCCGGGCGGACATCACCGCCACCCGGGTGGACAGGAACACCGCCTCCGCGATCGAGTGCGTGACGAACACCCCGGCGAACGCGCGGGTCCTGAAGATGCGCAGCAGCTCGCTGTTGAGGCGCTCCCTGGTGATCTCGTCGATCGCGCCGAACGGCTCGTCGAACAGGAACACCTCGGGTTCCAGCGTCAGCGCCCGGGCCAGGCTGGCCCGCATCCGCATGCCGCCGGAGAGCTGGTTGGGATGGCGGTTCTCGAACCCGGCCAGGCCCACCATCTCGATCGCCTGCCGCGCCTTCTCCGCCCGCTCGGCCTTGGGCAGCTTCTTGAGCTGGTTGCACAGCTCGACGTTCTGCCGCACCGTACGCCACGGGAGCAGCGTCGGATCCTGGAACACGTAGGCGATGTGGCCGGTGTTCAGCACCACCTCGCCCGCCGTCGGCCGCGCCAGGCCCGACGCGATCCGCAGCAGCGTGCTCTTGCCGCAGCCGGACGGGCCCACCAGGGAGACGAACTCGCCGGGGGCGATGTCCATGTCGACCGTGTCGACCGCGTGCACCCCGTTGGGGAAGACCATCTCCACCCCGCGGAAGGCCAGCAGGCTGCGGGCGGCACCCTCCGTGGGCCGTACGGCGACGGTCGTCGCGCCCTCGGTCATGACGGCGCTCCTTTCTTGAGCGGAATGGGAGTTCGCCCCCGTGCGGCGAGTTCCTCGAGCGCGCGGACGACCGACCACACCGTGATCGCCGACGTCCGCCCCCTTGAGGCGGCGAGCGTGTCGTTGACCAGCGCGAACCGGTACTCGCCGACCGCCGTCCGCGCCGTGATCTCATGCCGGGTGCGCCGGGCCGCGGGGTCCGCGGTCACCACCACGCGCACCCGGTCGATGCCGGTGGTGGCCAGCCCGAGGGTGACCGCGATCCCGGTCAGCTCGGCCACCACCGCCCCGGCGGGGAAGCGCGAGCCGACGGCGGCGCCGGTCACGCATCCGGCCACGCGCCCCGCCGCGAGCAGGTCGCGCAGCGTGCCGCCGATCCCGCCGGTGCCGAGCAGCGATACCCGCATCTCACACGCCCAGCGCGATGGCGCCGATACGGGGATCGGCGGCGGCGGTCAGGCCGGCGCCGGTGAGGCGCAGGAGGACGTGCGCCGGGCGTACGGCCGACGCGGACTCCTCCACCGGCACCCGCGCGCCGTCCTGGAGGGACCAGCGCGGACCGGTCAGGATGGCGCCGAGATCGTCAGGACCCGTGGTCATGAGGTCGCCGAGCACCTGCGCGTTCCACGGCACCTGCTGCTCGCCGCCCGGAGTGGCGCCGAACACGTCGGGCCTGCCGGTGCCGCGGGTGTCCAGCGCCCAGGCGTGCAGCGTGGTCGGCGGCCTGCGGCCCGGCGCGGGCCCGTCCGGGTGGCCGGGATCGGGGTGGAAGCCGCGCCCGGCCCGGTTGGACAGCACCAGGTCGTAAGGCTCGGCCACGAGGCCGCTGCCGAACTGCGGATGCGAGTTCGAGTGCACCATCACCACCGCGTTTCCCTCGTTATCCGCCGCCGCGACCACCGAAGTCCCTTCGCCGATCGGCCCGCCTGCCAGCGCTCGTTCGCCTGCGAGCGCGGCGAGCAGCGCCGGTCCGCGCGTCGGCGCGGGCGTCGCCCAGATCCCGTCCTGTCTGACCGGCTCCGCCCACTCGGCCGTCGGGACGGCCAGGTCGTCGCGGCCGACCACGCCGCCCGCCGCCGCGACCCGCTCGGCGAGTACGGCGCCGGCCGGGCCGTGGAACAGACCGGCCCCGCGCTCGGCGAACTCGCCCAGCAGCAGCGCGAGCCCGGGAAGGCGGAGCAGGGTCCCGGCCTTGAGCGGGCCCGCCGCCGGGCGGTACCGGCAGCCGGTGGGCTGATGGCGGGCGAGCAGGCCGTCGGCCTCCCGCGCGAGCGCCGCGCACAGCTCCGGCCAGACGATCCCGCGCCGCGCCAGCTCGATGGCGGGCCGGGCGAGCCGATCCAGGCCCAGCCGGCCGAGCGCGGCCAGCGCCGCGTACCCGCCGGGCGCCCCCGGCACGCCGACGGAAAGACCGCCGTCGCGGGGGAGCGGGCGGGTGGCCAGCGCCCCGGGGAGCCGCCGGGCGGCGGCCCCGATCGACAGCAACGCGCGCGGCGCGGGCCGGCCCGCCGGCAGGACCAGGGCGACCACGTCACCGGCGAGACCGCACTTGGGCGGCAGCAGCACGGTCTCCGCCAGCCCGGCCGCGATCACGGCGTCGAAGGCGTTGCCGCCGTCGAGCAGGGCGGCGGCGCCGATCACCGCCGCCGTGCGCGCGCCCGCGCCGACGACGCCGAGGGAGCCGTGCGCCACCGCGTTGGCGGCCAGGACGGCGGTGGCGGTCATTCCGGCCGTACCGCCCGGTTCGGGCCGTAGTCGTTGACCTGGCTGGGGCCGTAGTGGCGCAGCTCGATCACGTTCCCGTCGGGGTCGGTGATGTAGACGAGGTCGGCCTCGCCGCGCGCGCCCCAGCGCCGGAACGGCCCGGCCACCTTGCCGAAGGCCCCGGACCCCGCCAGTTCCTTGAGGTCGATCGTGTCCACCTCGATGCAGAAGTGCGCGAGGTTCTCGCCGGTGCGCTTGCCCCTCGGGTCCAGATCGATGATCACGCCGGGGGTCACCTCGACCGAGGGGAACGGCGCCTTGCCCGCGCGGAACTCCGCGACGCGCAGCGGGCGCATGCCCAGCTTGGCGGTGTACCAGTCGAGGGAGCGCAGCGGATCGGCGACGTGCAGGACGATGTGGTCGAGCCCGCGCACGCTGACCAGTGGCCGCGCGGCTTGCGAAACGCTTGTCATGCAGGATTTTGTATCCCGATTTTGTTGCGGCTAGCCAATAATCTGGTTAATGCCACGTTACCTGGACGGCCGTGCGGGGCCGGGCGGATGCGTGTGGACCTGCGGATGTGTGGTCATGTATCCGCGGCGTCGCGTCATGAGCCCGGCCGCAATTATGGGATACAAAATCTCAGACGCTTGAGATCTAGGAGGTAAGGCGGGCCGCGGCGGCGAGCGTGGCGGTCACGATGGCCTCGTAGCCGGTGCAGCGGCACAGGTGACCGGTGAGCGCCTCGCGTACGGCGGGGGCGTCGGGGGCGGGGCTCGTCCTCAGCAGGTGCGAGAGGGCGACCACCAGGCCGGGGGCGCAGTAGCCGCACTGGGTGGCGCCGGCCGCCGCCATCTCCTCCACCAGCACGGGCAGGGCGGCTCGCCGAGCGGTCTCCACCACCGCGCCGGCCGCCGCGCCCGCGGGCACGACGCACGCCGGCGCGGGCACCCCGTCGAGCGACACCGTGCAGCTTCCGCACTGGCCGCCCCGGCACCCGGCCGGGAGCGGGCGTCCCGCCGCCTCCAGGGCGTCGAGCAGCGAGGCCCACACCGGCACCTCGGCGTGGTACGGCTCGCCGTCCAGCGTCCCGCGCACCTCCACCAGGTCATCAGGCATTGGCGTCTCCCCGGTGGATGCGGCGGTGGCAGCGGTGGGCCAGGGCGGCGACGGAGCGGCGGGCGTACGGGGTCGGGGGAGCGGCGGCGGCCACGACCGCCGCCGCGAAGCCGTCCGCCCCGGCCGGGTCGGCCAGGAACGGGACCGCGCCGGGGCAGGGGACGGCGGTTCCGGCCCGGTATCCGGTCACGGCGGCGCGCGGGCCGCCGGGGAGCAGGGCCGCCGCCACGGCCGCGAGCGTGGGGGCCGCGACCTCGCGGACCGCGAGCCGCTCGTACGCGAAGGCCGCCGGCACCGTGAGATCGAGCCCGATGGCCAGCTCGTCAGGCCGCAGCGCGGACGCCATGGTCACCGGCAGCCTCCGCTCGCCCCGGGAGCGCGCGCCGGCGGCGATCAGCGAGCCGTCCAGCGCGGTCAGCACCACCGCGAGGTCGGCGGGGGCCTGGAACAGGTTGCCGGTCAGCGTGGCGCGTTCGCGCACGGCGGGCGTGGCGAACCCGCGCAGCAGCCCGTCCAGCACTCCGGCGCCGAGGGCGTGGGCGCGGGCGGCCGCGGCGACGCGGACGACGGGGCCGAGCCTGACCCGGTCCCCGCAGGCGTCGATCGCCGCGCCGTCGCGGAGCCCGCCCAGGTCGAGCACGTCGGCGGGCCGCAGCAGCCCGGCGTTCATCGCGGGCTGGACGGCGGTGCCGCCGCCGCACACGAGGGCTCGCGGCAGCTCGGCCCGCGCCGCCAGCGCGGACGCGATCGTGGTCGGCCGCAGGTACGCCATCAGCCGTCCACCGCCGCTGCGGCGGGGGAGGCGGCAGCGGGGTCGTGGGTGGTGGCGAGGTCTTCGGGGTGGGCGGGGATACGGGCGACCGGGCGGCCCGTGGCGGCGCGGAGGGCGGCGGCCACGGCGGCGGGGGAGGAGATCAGCGGGCCCTCGCCGACGCCCTTGGCGCCGAACGGCAGCCGCGGGTCGCCGGACTCGACGATCAGCGGGATCACCTCGGGCACGTCCACCGCCGCGGGCAGCAGGTACGTGCCGAACCCGGCCGCGCCGCCCCGCCCGTCCGCGTCCACCGGGATCTCCTCCAGCAGCGCGAACCCCGCGCCCTGGACGGTGCCGCCGGCGAGCTGGCCGCGTACCAGCGCCGGGTTCAGCGCCCGGCCCACGTCCTGGGCCGCGACGAGCTGTGCCACCCTGGCCATGCCTAGGGCGGGGTCCACGTCCACGACGGCGCGGTGCGCGGTGAGCTGGAAGGCGATGTGCGGGTCGCCGCGCCCGGTGCGCGGATCGGGCGCGGCGGTGGGCGGCGCGTCGTACCGCTCCTCGACCACGATCGAGGTCCCGTCGCCCAGCGCCGCGAGATCCACGGGGAAGGCGCCGCCCAGTCGCTGCCTGAGACGGGTCGCGGCGCGGAGCGCGGCGCCACCTGAGGCCATGGTTTGCCTGCTCGCCTTGCTGCCGCCGCTGGCCGGCAGCGCCGAGGTGGCGTCCGCGAACGTGATCGGCACCGGGCCGAGGCATTCGGTGACGATCTGCGCCAGCACCGCGCGCACGCCCTGGCCCACCTCGGGGGCGGCGGTGACGATCTCGACGCCGTGGCGGTCGGCGCGCAGCACGATGCCCGCGCCCTCAGGCCGCCCGTCGCCGAGCCCGGCGCTCTTGATCCCGACGGCCACGCCCACTCCGCGCCGGAGGCTGGGCGCGGGCGCCGGTAGCGGCACGGCGTCGAGCGCGTCGAGCAGGCTCGCGGGCGCGGCGACGCCCGCCAGCCGCTGCCCGCTGGTGGCCAGCGGCTCGCCCGGTTCGAGCAGGTTGCGGCGGCGTACGTCGGCGGGGCCTAGGCCCAGTTCGGCGGCGAGCGCGTCGACGGTGGACTCCATGGCGAAGCACACCTGCGTCGCGCCGAACCCGCGCAGCGCCCCGGCCACCGGGTTGTTGGTGTAGACGGCGCGGGTGGTGATCTCGACGCGCGGGATCCGGTAGGGCCCGGCGGCGAAGTAGTGCGCGATGCCGACGACGGCCTTGGACGTGCTGGCGTACGCGCCGCCGTCGAACAGCAGATCGGCGGCGAGCGAGACGAACGTGCCGTCGGGGTCGGCGGTCAGCTCGTACGTCATGATCGCCGGGTGCCTGCTCGGGTGGGCGCCGAAGGACTCGGCCCGCGAGTAGAGCGCGCGTACGGGGCGGCCGCTGAGCAGGGCGGCGAGGCAGAGGTGCACGTGCACGGTGATGTCCTCGCGCCCGCCGAACGCGCCGCCGACGCCGGCCAGCTCCACCCGCACGCGCTCCTCGGGCAGGCCGAGCGCCGCCGCGATCTGCGCCCGGTCGTGGTGCAGGTCCTGGGTCGCCACGCGCAGCACGACCCCGCCCGCGCCGTCGGGGAACGCGAGACCGGCCTCGGGGGCCAGGAACGCCGCGTCCTGCCGCCCGGTCCGCCACCGGCGGCGGACGCCGGTCGCGCCCCGGCGGGCGGTCCCGTGCGCGAGGCGCAGCCGATGGACCAGGTTGCCGCCGTCCGGCCCGACGCGGGGGGCGTCGGCGTCGAGCGCGCGCTCGGGGTCGAGCAGGGCGGGGCGCGGGCGCAGGATCGGGCGCACCAGCAGTGCCATGCGGCGGGCCGCCTCGGCGGTCTCGGCGAGCGCGAAGGCGATCGGCTCGCCGTGGTGGCGCACGCGGCCGTCGGCGAGCACGGGCTGGTCGGGGGTCTTCACCCCGACGCGCCGCGCGCCGGGCACGTCGGCGATGGTCAGCACCCGGTACGCGCCGCGCACGCGCATCGCCTCCGCCGTCTCGACGCCGAGCAGGTCGGCGGCGGCGACAGGGCTGCGTACGGTCGCGCCGTGCAGCTCGCCGGGGGCGTGCAACTCGGTCGCGTACCCGAACTCGCCGGTCAGCTTGGCGACGGCGTCGGGGCGCACCGGAGAGGCTCCCACCCCCGAGGATGATGACATGGCGGATATTGTATCCAGAATGGGTGGGTTGACAATGGTCGAAGGCAGCACCTCCGGCGGCTCGATCGTGTGATAATTCGCATAAACGCGTGGTCCGGGCAGTGAGGGCGGGACGATCGTCTTTCCCGGTTGTCTGCGATACTGTATGCAGGATTGTCAAGAGGAGGGGGCGTCGTGTCGATCGGCGAGTCGCATCGGGCACTCCGTGACGAGGTCGCCGACCAGCTCCGCAGCTGGATACTCGACGGCACCCTCGAGCCGGGCAGCCGCCTGGGCGAGGGGGCGATCTCCGAGCGGATGGGCGTGTCCCGGCTGCCGGTGCGCGAGGCGTTCCGCCGGCTGGAGGCCGAGGGCCTGGTTCAGACGGCCCCGCGGCGTGGCGTGCGGGTGGCGGTGTTCGACCAGGAAGAGCTGGCCACCATCCAGGAGATCCGGCTCGCGCTGGAGCTCATCGCGGTGCGCAAGACCGCCGAGCGGCGCGACTCCGAGACCATGAACGAGCTGGAGCGCGTGCTCCTCGCCGGCTCCCAGGCGGCCGAGGCGGGAGACCAGTCCGCGCTCAAGCGGCTCAACGGCGACTTCCACGAACTGCTGGCCGGCGGCACCGGCTCGCGGGTGCTCGTCGCCCTGCTCCGCTCCGTGCGCAACCAGGCGCACCACCTCGTCGGCGGCCTCGTCACCTCCCCCGAGGACTCGTGGTCGGAACACGCCCGCGTGATCCGCGCCGTCCTGGACGCCGACGCCGAGATGGCCGCCCTCCTCATGCGCCGCCACCTCCACGACCGCCACGAATCCCAGCGCGCCACCCTCACCCCCTGATCCTCGCTGGTCAGATGCTCGTGGAGCGGTCGTGGTCTGGTGCGTGGTCTTGGGTGGCGGCCCAGGTGGACAGGAGGCGCAGGGAGTCGGCGCTGGGGGTGCCGGGGGCGGCGGTGTAGACGATGAGGGTGAGGCCGGGGTCGGAGGGGAGGGCCATGGCTTCGAAGTTCAGTTCGAGGTCGCCGACGGCGGGGTGGTGGAGTCGTTTGACGCCGGTGCGGTGGAAGCGGACGTTGTGGTCGGCCCAGCGCCGGCGGAAGGTCTCGCTGCGGGTGGACAGCTCGCCGATGAGCTCGGTGAGCGCCTTGTCGTGGGGGTTGCGGCCTGCTTCGGAGCGCAGGATGGCGGCGATGTCGTCGGCGGCCTTGTCCCAGTCGGTGAAGAACCGGCGGGAGGCGGGGTCGAGGTAGAGGAAGCGGGCGGTGTTGGCGGGGCGGCGGGGGTCGGCGAGCATCGGGGAGTACAGGGCGCGGGCCATGCGGTTGGCGGCCAGCAGGTCGTGGCGGTCGTTGCGGATCCAGGCGGGGGCGTCGGTGATCGCGTCGAGGACCTGCTGGAGGACCGGGCGCACGCGCCGCGCGGCGGTCCTGCGGGGTGCGGCGGTGCGGAGGCCGGAGCGGCGGGCCAGGCCGAACAGGTGGTCGCGTTCGGCCTCGTCGAGATGCAGGGCCCGCGCGAGGCCGTCCAGGACGCTGTCGGAGGCGCCGGCGAGGTTGCCGCGCTCAAGGCGCACGTAGTAGTCGACCGAGACGCCGGCCAGCAGGGCGACCTCCTCGCGGCGCAGCCCTTTGACTCGGCGGTTGCCGCCGAAGGCCGGAAGACCCGCCTGCTCGGGCGTGAGACGGGCCCGCCGGGAGCTGAGGAAGGCCTGGATCTCGGCTCGATCGTCCATACGTCCACGGTATGTGAGCTGCTCGGCGGCCAGACAGGTACTGCCGATACCTGGAACGGCAGTGACTCCCGCCGACCTGTTACCTTCGCCGACGATCGAACTCGTGCCGCGCTGACCCATCACCTGTACCTGATCAGGAGCAACCCATGGAGTATCGCCGTCTGGGCCGTACCGGCGTCTCGGTCAGCGAGCTGTGCCTCGGAGCCATGATGTTCGGCGACTGGGGCACCAAGGACCACGACGAGAGCATCCGCGTCATTCACCGCGCGCTGGACGCCGGGATCAACTTCATCGACACCGCCGACGTCTACTCCGGCGGTGAGTCCGAGGTCATCGTCGGCAAGGCTCTGGCCGGGGGCAGGCGCGACGACGTCGTCCTGGCCAGCAAGGCGCACATGCCGATGGGCGAGGATCTCAACCAGCGCGGGAACTCCCGCCGCTGGATCGTCCGCGAGGTCGAGAACTCGCTGCGCCGGCTGGGCACCGACTGGATCGACCTCTACCAGATCCACCGCTACGACCCCGACACCGACATCGACGAGACGCTCGGCGCCCTCACCGACCTCGTCCGCGCCGGCAAGGTCCGCTACCTCGGCCACTCGACCTGGCCGGTCTCGGCGATCGTGGAGGCCCAGTGGACCGCCCGCGAGCGCGGCCGCGAGCGGTTCGTGTGCGAGCAGCCGCCGTACAACATGCTCGTGCGCGCGATCGAGGCGGACGCGCTGCCCACCTGCGCACGGCACGGGATGGGCGTCATCTCCTACAGCCCGCTGGCCGGCGGCTGGCTCACCGGCCGCTACCGCAAGGGCACGGAGTCGGAAGGGCCGTTCTCCGCGGCCCGCCGGCGGCTGGCCAACCGCTTCGACCTGTCGCTGCCGGACAACCAGCGCAAGCTCCAGGCCGCGGAACGGCTCGCGGAGCTGGCCGAGCAGGCCGGGATGACACTGATCGAGATGGCCATCGCGTTCGTCCTGCGCCATCCCGCGGTCACCTCAGCGATCATCGGCCCCAGGACCATGGAACATCTCGAATCCCAGCTGCCCGCCGCCGACATCGAACTGCCGGACGACGTGCTGGACCGCATCGACGAGATCGTGCCACCAGGACTGACCATCAACCCCGCGGAGAACGGCTGGGTCAGCCCGGCCCTGCTGCCCGCGGCACTCCGCCGCTGACGCCGCCCGAGGACTCCATATCCGAGGTCTCCTCCCCGGTACGGAGTTGTGCCACGTCCTGATACGCCCTCGTCACGGCGGCGGTCATGGCGGCCAGCGCGATGATGGGCACTGTGGGCCAGATGGTGTTTCCCGGCAGGTAGAAGGCTGGGATCACTTGCGCGGCCGCCACGGAGACCCAGAAGCCTGGCGCTCCAGGAACTCTCACCATCTGCTCTCCCAGATGTACCAAGGGCCTTGGAGGTGCGTGTATCCCGTGTGACTCTCGTCCGGTGGCAGGCCCTTCGGGCTCCACGCGAAGCCGTACTCGTTCAGGAATCCGGTGCCGCTCACCAGGAATCTCGCCCCACCCTCGATCCGCTCGATCGACGTCAGCGGATAGAGCCCCACCCACTGGTCGGCGTGCTCGGCGGATTCCGGCCCGGACGCGACGGTCTGGGCGAAGCGCTCGAGGTTCGCCTCCGAGAGCGCGAACCGAGTGGTGAAGGCCAGATCGAAGTAGACCAGTCCGATCACGGCCGCCCCCATGAGCGGCGCGGAAGCCCAGCGGATCCAGTGTCTGCGGAGCCCGGGACGGCCGTCCGAACGCAGGAGGGCCACGACGAACCGGGGAATCCAGACGATGACCGTACCGAACGCCAGCGCGGAACCCAACATCGCCAGCGCGAACGGACCGCCGCCTGGCATGCTCCAGTCGTTCAGGATGATCAGCCCCGCCAGGGCGATGAGGGGAATCAACACCCGTCCAGGGGGGCCGACCAAGGCCCGGGTAAGCGCCGGTAACGACGAAAGCGTGGTGACGTTTTCGGGCACGCCCGAGCGTATCGTGGCATTGGTCGCTTGAGAACGTATCTGGGTCTTATTGGGATTGCGCCCTTTCATCTCCCGATTTCCATCCTTATGTGGCGTGAACCCCCTATCGTTTCTGACCGTCTCCATGTGCATGAGAGGTATCCGGCTGGTAGCCGTGCTCGCGACACTCGCCGCCTGTGGGATGGCCTCAGCCGCGACCGCTCCCGAAACGCGGTACGAGACCGACATGTTCGTACTGGCCAACCAGGAGCACGGGCCCCAGCTCTGCGCGGCTATCGACTTCTCTCTCCCGCCTAAGTGCGGTGGCCCCGATATCGCCGGGTGGGATTGGAACGCGGTCGAGCACTCCGACCGGGGCGGCGTGCGCTGGGGCGATTACCGCGTGGTCGGCACCTGGGATGGCGAGAAGCTGACCCTCACCGAGCCACCCCGCCCAGCTGAGCGCCCCGATTCCCCACGCAGTCGATCCAGGTTCGCCTCTCCCTGTCCAGAACCCTCAGGAGGCTGGCGCCCGGTCGCCCCCGCCAAGGCGACCGATAAGGCGATGGAAGCCGCGATCACCCGGGCCAAGAAGCTTCCCGGGTACGCGGGCTCCTGGCTGGACCAGAGCTACCTGGATGAGATCGAAGGCTACGACTCCAATGACTATCGATTCGTGGAGCGATACGCCAACGACCCCGAGCGGCTTGTGCTGAATCTGCGTTTCACTGGCGACGCGACCATCCGCGAGCCGGCGATCCGCAAACTCTGGGGCGGCCCGCTGTGCCTTAGCCAAGCCCAGCACACCAAGAAGGAACTCCAGACCCTCCAGCAAAGGGCGTTCAAGGAGATCAAAGGGGTCTTCTCGGGCTCGGTCGACGAACTGACGGGCCAGGTCGAGATCGGGGTCTGGCTGGCCACGCCGGAACTCCAATACGAGGTCGACGAAAAGTACGGAAAGGGCCTCGTCGTTCTCCACAGCTTTCTCAGGCCCGTGGGCTCATAGCACTACAGCGGCAACCATGAACTGTTTCTACCTTCTACGCCCGCCCACTCCAGGACTTGACGACTTTCTTACCTACGTAGGTGGGCACCTGGATCTAGCCTTGAACTGGGGGGATAGCAATGAGCACCAATATCGTGCTCGGGCTGATCGTCATGATCACGGTGTTGCTGGCGGTCAGCGGCATCAGGGTCGTCAACCAGGTCGAGCGCGGCGTGGTCTTCCGCTTCGGCAGGGCCCAGCGGGAGGTCCGCCAGCCAGGGCTCACCTTCCTCATTCCGGTCGTGGACCGGATGAGGAAGGTGAACGTACAGATCGTCACGATGCCGGTGCCCACGCAGGAGGGCATCACCCGTGACAACGTCTCCGTCCAGGTCGACGCCGTCGCCTACTTCCGGGTCGAGGAGCCGCTGCGGGCGGCTATCGCGGTGCAGAACTACTTGTTCGCGATCGAGCAGGTGGCGCAGACTTCACTGCGCTCGATCATCGGCAAGAGCGATCTGGATGACCTGCTGTCCAACCGCGAGGAGCTGAACAAGGGCCTGGCGCTGATGATCGACAGCCCCGCGCTGGGCTGGGGCGTCCACATCGACCGCGTGGAGATCAAGGATGTCCATCTTCCCAATCCCATGCAGCGATCCATCGCCCGCCAGGCCGAGGCTGAGCGGGAGCGCAGGGCCCGTGTGATCACCGCGGACGGAGAGTTCCAGGCCGCACGGAAGCTCGCCGACGCCTCGGCCATCATGACCGAGAGCCCCGGCGCGCTTCAGCTGCGCCTGCTGCAGACCGTGGTGGAGGTCGCGGCCGAGAAGACCTCCACGCTGGTCATGCCGCTGCCTGTGGAACTGCTGCGCTTCTTCGAGCGCTCCGCGAGGAACGCCCCGGCCGGGGAGGCCGCTGAGCAGGCGGCCAGTCCCTCGGAGCGGCAGTCCGAAGTGCAACCGGCCGTGACGGACTCCGCCACGCCTGAGCTGGCCCCGTCACGGCCCTCCTTCGAACGTTCCGCCACGGAATCGGCCGCGGAGGGTGGCGCTTCGCGTACCACATAGACCAAGGACTGGGGCGACAAGACTGAAGGGCTGGCCAGATCACCTCGGCGTGAGCCCGGGCGTGCCTTGCCCGCGCACGACGATCGGCTTCGACGGACTTGGCCACCAGCGGCACCGCGGATGGTCGATGCGCTCGGCCCAACGCTCGACGAGCGTTGGGGCGGCGCCGTTCGGCGGGGAATATGCCGACCGGCTCTTGGTCTACGACGACCGCCATGATCATTACGAACCGCTCAAACCAGCCAGTACGCGGTGCAACCCCCACCGGAACTGGCCGGTGGAGTTGTAGGCGGCGATGGCGTCGATCTCTCCGTGCGTACGGGGAAACTGGTCCGGGTCGATGCGGAGGACGGCGCGGCGGGCGGCGATTCTGTCCGGTTCCGGGGGTGGGGGAGTGCCGAAGGCTTCGAGGTCGGCGGCCTCCAGGGCGATGGCGCCGAGCACGTAGACCATCACCGTGTAGGTGGCGCGGGCGTCGGGGAGCACGCCCAGGAGGGATTCGCCGACGCGCAGGGCCATCGGGCCGTTGAAGGCGGCGCCGAGGATGGCGGGGACGGCGGCGGGGTGGGCCAGCAGGACCTCGCGCAGGGCCAGGGAGTAGTTCTCGACGCGCTGGTGGGGAGGCAGGGACGGGTCGTCGAGCAGGGACAGGTCAGCTTCGGCGAGGAGGCGGTCGGCCAGGGCGGCCACGATGGCGGAGCGGTCGGGGAAGTAGGTGTAGAGCGCGCCGGGGGTCAGGCCGACCCGGGTGGCCAGGGAGCGCATGGTCAGCGCGCCCTCGTCGATCAGCTCCAGCGCCGCGTCCAGGACGGTGTCCGGGTGGACGGAGCGCCGTGGTCCTCGTGTCACAGGACGACCCTAGCCGCTTCCCAAATAGCTCTGAACGATGTTTAATTTAAACATCGTTCAGAGTTGGAGTCTGTCATGAGATCGATCATCGTCGCGGGTGTCGTCGCGGCCAACCTGGCCTTCATCGGCCTGGGCATCACCTTCGGATACCCGGACGTGCTCGCCGAGCCGCCGGCCGAGATCCTGGCCAGGTTCGCCGCCGGCCAGGTGACCGTCACCGCCCTGTTCCTGCTGCTCGCGCTGGGCGCCGGATCGCTCATCCCGGTCGCGGTCCTGCTCGGCCGCCGCCTCCCGGACGGCCCGGCCGCCGCGCTCTCGGCGCCCGTCGGCGTGCTGGCCGGGCTGGTCCAGGTGATCGGCCTGCTCCGCTGGCCGTTCGCGATGCCCGCGCTGGCGCACGCCGCCGACCGGGCCACCG
The DNA here is from genome assembly GCF_039871605.1 of Acrocarpospora sp. B8E8. NCBI lineage: Bacteria > Bacillati > Actinomycetota > Actinomycetes > Streptosporangiales > Streptosporangiaceae > Acrocarpospora > Acrocarpospora sp. B8E8. Next base: position 75,625 of record NZ_JBDPLV010000025.1, read on the forward strand.
CCGAAACGATCTTCGCTGTGCTCCACGGCTACCTGGGCACCGGCCTCGGCGAAACCCTCGGCTACCTGCTCACCGGCGCCTGGACCATCCTGGTCCTGCGCGCCCTGCCGGCCCCGCGCTGGTTCACCGCCCTCGGCGCCCTCTCCGCCGCCGCCATCCTCTCCGGCCTGCTCATCCCCCTCGATGTGCCCGGCACCGACCTGGCCAACTTCCTCGGCTACCTGGCCTGGAGCGCGTGGATGGTCTGCGTGGCCGTACGGACCGGGAAACTCACGCCACGGGTGCTGGCTGGAACCGCGTCGCAGGCGTAGTCGAAGATGGGTCATGGCTTACCTGTTGTCGTGGCCGGGGGGTGGGATCGGGTGTGGCGGTGGGCCTGTGGCCGGCGGGGATGCGGGACAGGGCGGAGGGCCACCAGTTGTATCGGCCGAGCAGGACGGCGTCGGCGGGGACCAGGAGGGTGCGGACGAAGAAGGTGTCCAGGATGACGGCGAAGGCGATGGTGAAGCTGAGCTGGCGGGCCTGGGTGTTGTTGCCGGCGATGGCCAGGACGGCGAAGGTGCCGGCCAGGATGAGCCCGGCCGCGGTGATGGTGCCGCCGGTGCGCCCGATCGCCCGGGTGAGGGCCTCGCGCAGCGGATGGGTGTGGGCTTCTTCGCGGACGCGGGCCATGAGCAGGATGTTGTAGTCCTCGCCCAGGGCCATGGCGAAGATGAACAGCAGGATCGGGATGATGAAGTTCAGTCCCTCGCCATCGCCGTAGTGGACGAACACGATGGTGGCGAAGCCGAGGGCGGCCAGGTAGGACAGGCCCACGGTGACGATCAGATACAGCGGCGCGATGAGGCTGCGCAGCAGCACGGCGAGCAGTAACGCGATGACCAGCAGCACGATGGGGACCAGGCGGGCCAGATCGCTGGTGGAGGCCGTGTAGATGTCGTACGCGGTCGCGTCGAGCCCGGCGACGCCGCTGCCGGTCGCGGCGACTCCGGTCGCCACTTCGGTCACGGCGGTCCGCAGTGCGGGGATGGCGTCGATGGCGGCTCGGCTGCCGGCCGGTCCGGCGGCGGGCACGGCGTCGAAGCGTACGGTACGCCCGTCAGGGCTGATGAACTGGGTACTGGCTCGGTATGTCCGGTACAGGCTCGGCGAGACCCCGGCCGGCGGTGTCGCGGCCGAGCCGAGGCTCGAATGGAGGCCGGCCAGCTCGGCGGCGGTGACGGTGGCGCCGTTGGGGTTGAGCGGACCGGGTCAGCGCGCTGATGCCCGCCGCCGCGGTCAGTTGCCGCTGGGCCGTTTGCAGGGCGTCCGGGTTGTGCCAGACAGGGTCGGCGAACCGCAGCAGCAACGTTTCGCCGTTGTTCGTGGGGGCGGGGAAGTGCGCGGCCAGCACGGCGGTGCCGGCGGCGGAATCGCCGTTCGTGGCGGGGCCGCCGGAGGTGAAACCGCCAGTGGTGAACCCGTTCAAGCCTGCCGCGAGACCACCGAAGAGGAGCATTCCTGCGGCGAGGACGGGTATGGGCCGTCGTACCGCGCGGGTGGAGACGCGACCCCACACGCCGACGGATCGCTGCCCGCCGGCGGGGTGGGTGGGCCAGAACAGCGCCCGCCCGGCGATCGCCAGGAGAGCCGGCAGTAGCGTCAGCGCGGCCAGCAGCATCACGCCCAGGGCGATGGCCAACGCTGGGCCGAGGCCGCGGTACAGGCCGAAGGAGGCGAGACCGAGGCAGGCCAGCGCCGCGATCACGGTGACGGCCGAGAAGGTGATCGATTCCCCGACCCGGGCCATGGCGGCGATCAGGGCTTCGCGGGGCCGCCGGCCGCGGCGGATCTCTTCACGCATCCGGAAGACCAGGAACAGGCCGTAGTCGGTGCCGGCGCCGAGCAGCAGCACCACGAGCAACTGCTGGATGGCCGGTGACACCGGCAGCCCGGCCTGCCCGGCCTGGCCGATCACCGGCCCGGCCAGCAGCAGCGCCGGCACTGCGGGGATCAAGGTGACGACGGGGGCCAGCAGCGAGCGGTACACGACGAACAGCAGCACGATCACGAACAGCAGGGTGAACCGGTGAATGTTGCTGCCCGCCTTCGTTGAAGCGGTATCCGCGTCGGTGGTCTGCGCCAGCGGGCCGGTCAGGTGGAAGGTCAGCCCCGCCGGCGCTGGCGCGGAGGCGAACGTGGCGCGGACGGCGGTGACCAGATCGGCGTTGGATGTGGTGCCGGGGCCGTCGGGCACGGTCATCAGCAGCGCCCGGCGCGCCTGTCCGTCGGCCGACCCGCCCTGATCGCGTACCGAGGTCACCTCCTTGACGGTCGCGGCGGCTTGCAGCACCCGCTCGATCGCGGCGTCGTCGGCCGGGGTGAGCGGCCCGTTCGCCCTGGCCGCGACGATGATCGCGGTAGCACCGGGGGCGGCCCCCTGAAACGGGGCGGCCAGGCCGGCCGCGTGCCGGCTCGGCGCGTCGGCTGACAGGAACTGGGCGTTGTTCGACTGGGTGACGCTGGACAGGCTCGGCAGCGCGAACACCGCACCGGCGACCCCGGCTGCCCACGCCACTACGATCAGCCAGCGGAACCGGACAACGAACCGTGCCAAAGCCTCGAACATGATCACGTCCTCACCGGATGCCTGGGGTGTATTATCTAAACGGCCGCGTCTGGTAATGCCGTCGGCGGCCGACAATATCCAGACGCTGGCGTTTAGTAAAGAGTCGCCGACGGGAAGAGACGAGAAAGATGGCGGACCGGCCTCGACGGGGTCGCCCACGCGATCCCGGTGTGGATGCCGCGGTGCTGGCCGCGGCGCTGGAGTTGCTGGCCGAGGTCGGCTACGCGGGCTTGGCGATGGAACAGGTCGCCGCGCGGGCCGGGGTGAGCAAGGCCAGCCTCTATCTGCGCTGGCCCAACAAGGCGGCGCTCGCGGCCGAAGCGATGCAGCGCCGCGCCGACGTCGTCCCCGACATACCCGACACCGGTAGCCTCGCCGAAGACATGCGGCGCTTCCTGCGCGCGCTGCTCCGCGGAGAGCACCGCGGCTCGCAGGCGCTGGCCGCCGTCAGCGGTGAGATCGCCAACAACCCCCAGCTACGTGAAGCGTTCCGCGGCGGCATGACCGGAACACTCGTGAACAGCCTGCGCACGATCGTCACCCGCGCCGTCGACCGCGGCGAACTACCGGCGTCCACGGACATAGAGCTGTTGTCTCTGCTGCCCGTGGCGATCGTGCAGCAATGGCGGCTGGTCAGCGACCAGCGGCCGGGCGAGGAACTGATGGACCGCATCGTGGCCCAGTTCTACACACGCTAGAGAGGGACGGCGCCCAATGCTGTCTCTTGGCGACCGGGCGCGAAGGCTAAACACAATTCATCTCGATTTCATCAATTAGTGACATTCACCTCTGCTTTATCGGATGATATGGGCCGATCATCCCGCCAACGGAAGAGCGGCACATGTGGCGGAAGCGGAAACCGCAACAGCCTCCGAAAGAGGCCGAAACTCAGCTGCGTTTCGATCCCATAGATCTGGACGATGTCGGGTCACGGTTGCCCGCTCTCCGAGCCGATCCCGGCCAGCTCGTTCCCATTCCCGCCCAGCAGGCGGGCGTACGCGTCAAGCGACGCCTTCGGATTGTCGCGGTGGGCGCGATTGTCGCTCTGCTGGCCGGAATTACGGTCATAGCGAAAACCACCTATGGTTCACAGCCGGTGCCCTGGAAACGCGGAGCGACCGTATCTCAGAAGATCACCATCGATCTGGGGGCCGCCACCGCCCAGGCGTCCAAAATCGTGGTCGCCGGTGTCGTCTACGATCTGGCGAGCGATTCACCCGACGGGAAACCGTCGGCCACCGTCGAGGTGAACGAGAACTCCGGCGGAATAGCCGTAATTCTTAACAAAGCCGACAAACCGCTGACGGTCGTCCCCGTCGTGTCCGCGCCCGGAGTGACGCCGCACGACCTCGTCGCGGACTGCAAAGCGGCCAGCGTGGGCGAGACGTTGCTGATGCCGTGGACGGCGCAGCCGAACGCGATCACCGTCAGCCTGCTGGACGCCCTGATCAGGAGGCCGTCCGGTGCCCAGGAGCTGACCGAGCACGCGGGCGAACTGTGCGGGCGGATCGCCCGGGAACCGCTCGCCGACGGTTCCACGCCGCCTCCCGGTCAGGCGGAGCTCCGCGCCCATGGGCGGCTCACCTGCTCCCTGGTCGAACAGATCCAGAAGATCTCGAAAGAGATCGACGCCGGCAAGGACCCGGGGTCCTGCTCAGCTCCCCCATCCGGCACCGAAACCACCACCGCCCATGTGGGTGGCGGGCGTCGGGCCGTACGAGCCCGGAAGTCGGCGGACGACACCTGCGCCGCGCCCACCTGGCGAGTCCCGCCCGCACCCGGCACCGCGGCTTCCCCCGTCGTCCTCTGCTCGGACGGCGTGACCACCACCGCCGTCAACAACAGCCCCTCGGTCGCGTTCCTCTACGAGGCAGGGAAGAACGCCGATCACGTGCTCGGCGCCGTCCCCGGCCAGGTCGTGATCGTGCCCAGCCTGGACACGATCGTCCTGGCCGTGCTCTCCGACATCGCCGGCTACGTCCTGTACGGCGTGCAGGTCGCCGGCTGCGGCATCCTGAGCTTCTTCGGCGTCTCCTTCGAGCCGTGCGAGCACCGCGACGACCTGCCGCCCAGCCAGATCGCGAAGCTGGCCGAGTTCGCGCGTCCCGGGCAGGCGAGAATCGAGACCAAGGCGGGGTACTACTCCGTCGCCTGGGGCCAGGTGGCCGACGACCCCCAAGCCCTGGACATCAGCAAGCCGAGGATCTACAGCCGTGCCCTGACGCTCGTGAACCACGCCGTCCTCCCGGTGCTCGGCCTGTTCCTCAACCGAACCCTGATCATGGACCTGTCGACGGCCAACAGCGAGAAGAACCAGGAGTTGCTGGACGAGCTGAGCCGGCACCTCTCCTTCCCCAAGGGCGAGCAGGACACCAGCGATCTCGACTTCGTGGTACGTCTCGCGGGCATCGTCCTGACGGATCCGGAACTGCTGGCCCGGCTGATTCTCGTGTTCGTGCCGTCGATCGTGGAGAGCGGCATCGAGCTGTCGGCGCGGATCGCGAAGGTGATGGGATATCTGAGCGCGCTGCCGGTGCTGGGCAATCTCGCCAAGATCGCCGAAGCGGTCAATGTCGGCATCAAGTCCATCCAGATCGTGCTGAGCCTCGTCCAGCTCCTCCGCGTCGACGACCATCCGGGATACGTCGCCTGGCCCGCGCGCATGGACCGCACGACCGCGGCCGCCCTGCCCGGCGGAGCGTGTGCTCCCCCTCGGGCGAACCTCGCGCCCGTGGGAGCGCCGGCGCGGGTCGGCTGCCTGTGGCCGGTGGACGCGAACCTCGACACCGACGGCAAACGGGATCGCCTGGTGCTGTGGAGCACAGGCAACGCGCTCGGCGCCACCGCGTACCTCGCCGACGGCCACATCCGGGTCTGGGATCGATCCGCCGCACGATTGGCCTTCCCCTCCACCGTGGTGCCCTGGCAGCTGGGCGGCCCGGCGACTGAGCAGATCTTCGTCAGCACCGCGGACTGGGCCGTGCTGATCGGGCCCACCCAGGACGGAAACGTACGCGCCGCGCGCTACGGAAACGGGCACAACACCGGCAGGGACTTCGTCATCCCGCGCGACGATCCGCTGCACACCACCGGCTGCGTCTCCAACGGTGGCCGCCGGCTGCTGCTCACGACGCTCAACCACCCCGAAGGCGCGTACGGCTACCGAACCGCGTCCTTCGTCTACTCCTTCGACACCTACAGCCAGACATTCCGGCTGATCGCCTACACCGGCGGAGTCGCCGACGCCCTCCCGTCCTTCGCGGGAGCCGACTGCGCGGCCGACCACGTCCCCGAAATGACGCTTCCCAGCGCGTCGGCCCCCGATTCCGCGCAGAGTCAGCACAACGCGGCAGAGGCAGCGCGCGCGGTCGAAATGCTGCTGGACGCGGCGCTTGACGACGATCTAACCAAAGGTTCGGCGTTCCTCGGCGGGCTGGCTCCCGCCCCCGATTCCACCACCTACGCGTACGACGTCTGGGAATACCTCCGGCAATCACCGAACAGCCTGCCCGCCCTGGGCGCCGCCACGGCGAACTGCGCGCCCGGCGTGCCCCGGACGTACCCGGCCGTGAAATGCACGCTTACCGCCGGTCCGGAAATATGGACATTCCTCGTCACATCAACCGGGGACAACTACGTCGTCGCCGCGGCCAAGAAGCGGTGATCTGCTCGGGGCGACACGAGCGGTGAGTACGACGTCCTCGTGGAACCGACCCAACCCGACGCTTGCGTTGTCAACGGGGATCATGCTGATCGATGACGTCGTCGGCGGGATCATCGGCCCAGGACAAGACGATGAACGGCCGCGACGAGGACGGGTGGTGAACACGGTCGGCGGTCACCCGGTATCGGGCGTCCGGCAGCGTCTCATGGTCGATACGGAGAACGCCGACCTCTTGGTCGATGCGGACGAGCAGGCCATGGCAGGGCCCGCCGATGCAGATCGCGTTCGGACGAGGCGTCATCAGGATGGATGCCTCCCAGGGACCATGATCCGGAATCACTAGTCATGATGAGACTACTGGTAGCTCCGCAGCGCCCTAGTCTTGGGGCGTGGACTCACCCGCCCTCTCACTCACCGAGTGGGTCGTGCTCGCGCTCCTCGCCGAAGGCCCCGCCCACGGCTTCGCCCTCGCCCGGCTCACCGCCGCCTCCGGTCCCATCGGGACGATCTGGCAGGTGCCGCGGCCACGGGTCTACCGGGCCCTCGACCGGCTCACGGACCTCGGCCTCGCCGAACCGGCCGGCACCGAGCCGGGACACGCCGGGCCGCAACGCCGCATGCTCAGCGTGACGGCCGCCGGCCGGCGCGCCGCCGCCGACTGGCTCGTCCGCCCGGTCGACCACATCCGCGACGTCCGCACCGAGTTCCTCATCAAGCTCGCGCTGATCGACCGCACCGGCGGCGACCCACAGCCGCTGGTAGACGCGCAGGCGGACCGGATCCGGCCCATCGTCGCCGCGCTGCGACAACGCTGCGACACCGCGCACGGCCTGGAGCGGGCCGTCGCCTCCTGGCGCTACGAGACAGCCGTCGCGGCGCTGCGCCTGATGGAGTCCGTCAGCCGCTGACCGCCCTTGCTTTCTCACACCTCCAGTAGTCAGATTGTGACTACTGGAGCTGTCTACCGGAAGGGAACCGACGCTGATGACGGTCACCCTGGAAAAGAGCGTCGAGGACTTCATCGCCACCCCACGCCAGTTGTTCATCGGCGGGCGCTGGGTGCACGCCGCCTCGGGCAAGACCTTCGCCACCCTGGGTCACGAGGTGCTGGAGGCGTACACCGAGGTCAAGGCGATCTGCACGCAGCTCCACAGCTGACCGGCGGGCTCGTGGGCGCGGCTTCGCGGGAGGGGCCGCGCCCTTTGTGGAATGCGAAGGCAAAAGCTCTTCGGCGCTGGTATTTGCCAGCTAATTTTGCTCTTTCATTGGCTATTGCGCGTAAAAGGCAGGCCGGGCGGGCATCCTCCTTTGCGGTCGATGAGGAGGCCCCATGCTGGCTGGGACAGTGCTTCTGGACGGGGACGTGCGGATGCGTGGTTCGATCAACGTCGCGGATCTCTGGTCGCTGCCGCAGCATGACGTGGAAGTCGCGTTCATGTGCCGTACCTCGGGGATGCGCCGGCATCGGTTCACGGGGCCGTTGCTGGTGGAGGTGCTCCAGGCGGCCGAGCCCGATTTCGATCCGGGGGAGCGTAAGGACCGGCTGCGGTTCCTGGTCTCGGTCCTGGGCCGGGACGGGCACCACGCCGTGTTGTCGTGGGGTGAGATCGATCCGGAGTTCTCGGGGGTGGAGGCCGTGCTCGGCACCACGATGGACGGCTCGGTCCTGGGGGAGCGGGGGCCGCACCTGGCGGTGCCCGGCGACCGGTGCGGCGGCAGGCAGATCAGCGGCGTCACCGAGATCCGCATCTGCTCCGACGACCTGCTGTGGACCCGCGGCCAGCAGGTCGGTTATAGATCCTGACGGCGCCAAAACGTTTGCCGGTGCTTCATCGAAATACGATATCTGGGCCGCACAGGTGGTGTCCCGCAGCCATGTCATCGTGGTCGTGGGCGGCGGTGCCAGCGGCACGCCGGCCGCCGTCCACTTGCTGCACCGCGCGCGGGTGCACGGCGTCCCTCTGCACGTGGTGCTGATCGACCGCGACAGGCGGCCGGAGCCGACTTCCTGCCTCGGCACATGTACGGCCGCTACCTGCGCGAGACGCTGGACGACGCCGAAACGTCACCCGCTCATCAGTGGGAGGAGTCGCTGATGCGAGTGAGCGGGTCGTCGGCGTCGATGTGGTCGGCGTGGAACAGGCCCTGGGTCAGCAGGCGGCGCACGTGCTCATCGGCGGCGCGGTAGTAGACGAACGTGCCTTCGCGGCGTCCTTTGACCAGTCCGGCCAGGCGGAGTTTGGCCAGGTGCTGGCTGACCGTCGTGGGGGCGGCGTCGGCGAGTTCGGCCAGGCAGGCGACGTTGGATTCGCCCTGCAGCAGCGCCCAGAGGATTTTGATGCGGGTGGGGTCGGACAGCAGCCGGAACGACTCGGCGGCCAGGTGCACCTGTTCCTCGTTCGGCATGTCGAAGTCCGGCAGCGACGTGTGCATGCCTCCAGCGTACCCCGCAATCTGTCTACTTGCACATCTGCGTGAATGCGCATATACGATGGTGCGGTGGTAGCAGAACTGAGAACCTTCCCCGCCCGTGACGCCGTGCCAGGCCGGGCCGCCTCATCGTGGCGGTCCGGAATGCGGTCGTTGCCGGAGGTGCGCTGGGCGGCGGCCGCGACAGCGCTGTTCGCCGCCGGTGGCATCTGCTGGCTGGCCGGGGCGCCGCCGTGGCTGTGGTGGGGTTTGTACCTGGCCTGTTACGCGGCTGGAGGCTGGGAGCCCGGCCTGGCGGGTTTGCGGGCGCTGCGCGAGCGGACGCTGGATGTGGACCTGCTGATGGTCGCCGCGGCGATCGGCGCCGCCGCGATCGGCCAGGTCTTCGACGGCGCGCTGCTGATCGTCATCTTCGCCACCTCCGGCGCGCTGGAATCGCTCGCCACCAAGCGCACCGAGGATTCGGTGCGCGGCCTGCTGGATCTGGCACCCGAGCAGGCGACCCGCCTGAGCGCCGACGACGGTGAGGAGCGGGTCGAGACCGCCGCTCTCCAGGTCGGCGAGGAAATCCTGGTACGGCCCGGGGAACGGATCGGCGCCGATGGCCAGGTGGTGTCCGGTGCCAGCGCCGTCGATCAGGCCGGCGTCACCGGCGAGAGCATGCCGGTGGACAAGCAGGCCGGCGACCAGGTGTTCGCCGGCACGTTGAACGGCACTGGCGTCTTGCGCGTGCGGGTGATGCGACCGGCCGGCGAGACGGTGATCGCCCGAATCGTGGCCATGGTCGCCCAAGCCGGCGCCACCAAGGCGCGCACCCAGCTGTTCATCGAGAAGGTCGAGCGGCGCTACTCCGTCGTCATGGTCGCCGCCACCCTCGCGCTGTTCGCGCTGCCGCTGCTGTGGGGCGTGCCGGTGCAAGACAGCCTGCTGCGCGCGATGACCTTCATGATCGTCGCCTCTCCGTGCGCGGTCGTGCTGGCCACCATGCCGCCGCTGCTGGCCGCCGTCGCCACCGCCGGACGGCACGGCGTGCTGGTCAAGTCCGCCGTGGTGATGGAACAACTCGGCACCGTCACGGCGGTCGCCTTCGACAAGACCGGCACCCTGACCGAGGGCCGCCCGCACGTGACCGGCGTACACGTCCTGCCCGGCGCCGACCTCGCCGAGCAGCGGCTGCTCGCGCTGGCCGCCGCCGCCGAGCAGTTCTCCGAGCATCCGCTGGGCCGCGCCGTGGTCCAAGCCGCCCACGCGGCGGGCCTACCGGTGACAGCGGCGCAGGAGTTCGTCTCCGAGCCTGGCCGGGGCGTGCGCGCACGCGTGGAGTGCCACCTCGTCGAGGTCGCCAGCCCGGCTCATCTCCTGGACGATGGCCAGGGTGCCGTCCAGGAGCTGGTCGCCGAGCTCCAGGACAGCGGACACACCGTCGTCCTGGTCCGCCTGGACGGCGTTCTGGCCGGGCTGCTCGCCCTGGCCGACCGGATTCGGCCCGGCGCCGCCGAAGCGGTAGCCCACCTGACGGCCCTGACCGGGGCCGCGCCGGTGCTGCTGACCGGCGACAACGAGCGAGCCGCGGCCCGGCTGGCCGTACAGGCGGGTATCGGCGAGGTGCGCGCGGAGCTGCTGCCGGAGGGCAAGGTGGCGGCGGTGCACGAGCTGCGAGCCCGCGGCGTGCGGGTGGCGTTGGTCGGCGACGGCGTCAACGACGCCCCCGCGCTGGCCGGCGCGCACGTCGGCATCGCCATGGGCCGCGCCGGATCAGATCTGACCCTGGACACCGCCGACGCGGTCATCACCCGCGACGACCTGGCCACCATCCCGGCGGTGATCGCCCTGGCCCGGCGGGCCCGCCGCCTGGTCGTGGCCAACCTCGTCATCGCCGCCACCTTCATCACCGTGCTGGTGGCCTGGGACCTGTTCGGCGATCTGCCGCTGCCGCTGGGCGTGGCCGGACACGAGGGCTCCACCGTCATCGTCGCCCTCAACGGCCTCCGCCTGCTACACAGCGCCGCCTGGCGACGCGCCTCAGACGCTGTCCCCAGTGAGCCTACGCGGGGTGCCTGACTCGGGACTGGTTACTGAAAGTAGTGTCCGGCACTGCCAGGCCGACTTGCTTTGCTCGCGGGCACCCCCCACCATGGCCAGGTGAAACCCTGGGTGAAGGTGGTCTGCGTGCTCCTGGTCGCCAGTCTCGCTGGAGCGGCCCTGTTGTCCGCGGCGAGTCTGTTCGTGTCCTTCTTCTAGTGGCGGCGATCGCACCGTCGTGATCTCGCCCTCGGTCACGTGCGGGTTGCCCTGCTCTCCCGGCTGCGGGGCGTGCAGTCCTGCCGCCACGAACTTCCCGACCGTTGCCTGCCATGGAACGAACGCCACCTGCGGCACGCTCTGCGGGAGTACGCAGGAGATGGCCCGCTCGATGAGGCACGGCACTCGTAGCCGTCGGGCTCGTGCAGCCTCACAGCCGGGATCTCAGCACGTCGACCTCGCAGCCTGGCGAGGACGGGTCGAAGCCGTGCTCGACCAGCCAGCGGATCGCCAGCAGGCTTCGCAACGACCACCACGCGCGGATCACGTCGAGGTCGACGTCGGTGCCGTAGCCGGCGACGACGTGGCCAAGGTGCTCCTCGTGTCCGAGCGTCAAGGTGGCGAGATCGAACAGGGCATCGCCCTGGCACGCCTCGGACCAGTCGATCACGCCGGTGATCTCGTCAACGTCGACGAACACGTGGGTGAGCTGTAGATCGCCGTGCGTGAACACCGGTGTCCACGGCCGGAGCGCGGCCTCGGCAACCCGGCGGTTGCGCGTGACCACGTCGGTGGGAAGGACGCCACTCGTGACGAGCCACTCGCATTCGCCGTCGAGGTGCGAGGCCAACTCGTCGAGGCTCCGACCGGGCCACGGCGGCAGCGGCGCGTCGTGCAGCATCCGTGCGGCGGCACCCGCCGCGGCCCACGCCGCCGACGACGCGATCGACGGCTCGCCGAGGCGGCCGAGTGCCGTCCCTGGGAGGGCGGCGAGCGCGAGCACGGGCGGCTTCCGCCACAGGACCTCCGGAGTCGGGATCGGCGCCATGGCCATCGCCTCGACCTCGACGTCGGTGCGCATCTGATCAGCGTCGATCTTCAGGAACACGTCACCGACGCGCAGGGTCGCGCGCTCGTGATGGGCAACGACGACCTCGACCTCCTCCACGTCGGCCATTATCGCGGGGATGACCACCGACATCGCCAGGTTTATCGCGTGCGACTACGCGGCTGACCGCGTCCCGCTGCCCGGCACCCTCATCCCGATCGGACCGGCTCGCCAGCCAGAAGCCGTACTACTCGGGAAGCATCACCCGGCACGGAGTGAACGTGCAGCCATCGAGACAGGCCGCTACTCAGGATGAAAAGCGTTCACAGTCCGGGTGTTCGGCAGATCGTGGGTGGGTCAGGTCCGGAATGTCTGCACAGAACAGGCACACGACCTCGGCGGTGGTTCCACATCCGGTCTCTAGCATCCAGGGCATGCGTGTCACGATGGTGCTCCCGGCGTTGACCGAGGCGACCAGCCCGCTGTTTCGGCCGGTCAAGTATGCGCTGTTCCCGCCGTTGGGGCTGGCGACCCTGGCCGGCTACCTGGGCGACGACGACGAGGTGCGGATCTGGGATGAGCACGTCCAGCGGCTGCGTCTTGAGGACGACCGTCCCGACCTGGCGGTGATCCAGCCTTACATCACCTCGGCGCGGCGGGCCTACGAGTTGGCCGACGGCTACCGGTCCCGAGGTGTGTACGTGGTGATGGGTGGGTTGCACGTCACCTCCCTGCCTGACGAGGCCGCCGCGCACGCGGACACCATCGTCACCGGACCGGGGGAGGACACCTGGCCCGAGTTCCTGGCCGATTTCCGCCGCGGCCGGCCTCGGGTCCGCTACCACTCCACCCAGCGGACGCTGACCGACCTGCCGCCGGTGCGGCGGGATCTGATCGATCGGCGCCGCTATCTGGTGCCCAACTCGATCGTGGTCTCCCGCGGGTGCCCGCACCACTGCGACTTCTGTTACAAGGACGCGTTCTTCGCCGGTGGCCGGTCCTTCTACACCCAGACGGTGGACGCGGCGCTGGCCGAGATCGATCGGCTGCCCGGACGGCATCTGTACTTCCTCGACGACCACCTGCTGGGCAACCGGCGCTTCGCCGAGGCACTCTTCGCCGGCATGGCGGGGATGGGGCGGCTGTGGCAGGCCGCCGGCACGGTCGACTCGGTGCTCGCCCCAGGGCTGTTGGAGCAGGCGGTCGCGGCGGGGCTGCGCAGCCTGTTCGTCGGCTTCGAGACCATCAACGGCGGCAATCTGGCCGGGCAGCGCAAGCGGCAGAACATCGGGCGCGACTACGCCGCCGTGGTCCGGCGGCTGCACGACCAGGGAGTGATGGTGAACGCCAGTTTTGTGTTCGGCATGGACGAGGATGGGCCCGACGTGTTCGACCGGACCGTCGACTGGGCGGTGGAGCAGGGCATCGAGACCGCCACGTTCCACATCATGACCCCGTATCCGGGAACCGGCCTCTACCGCCGCATGGCGGCCGAGGGCCGGATCCTCCACCAGGACTGGGACCGGTACGACACACGACACGTCGTGTACCGGCCGATGGGAATGAGCGCCCGGCAACTCGAGGACGGATACTGGCGGGCCTACCGCGATTTCTACCGATGGAGCGCGATCTGGCGCGGCGCCGCCACCAAGCCGCTCCCGCGCGACCGCCTGCGCCACCTCACCTACGCCGGCGGATGGAAGAAGTTCGAGCCGCTGTGGGACCTGGCCATCCGGACGCGGCAGGTAACCCGTGTTCTGCCGCTCCTCGAAACCCTGCTGGGAAGCTACGGCGCGCGCGCCGCCCGGAAGGCAGGACAGGCGAAACCCGTCGCAGGCCCTGGAAGTCGGCGATTTGAACTGCATGGATGAGGTTTCGGCGGGCGCAGACCGCACGTCGCCGATGTCCGGTCGTTTGATCAGCCGACGTGCGGGCTTGGTTAGTCGGGCTGATCTATCCAACTGGCAAGTACCCACACAGACTGTCGCTGATCTACTCGGATCCCTTGATCGAGGAGGCTCCTTTGACCAAGGGCCCCAGCTACCGCACGCCGTGCCGGCTTCGCCATGACGGCATCCGCCGCCGCACTGGTCATGGCCGCCGCCTCGCCGGCGCTGGCGAGCCCGCTGTTCGTCGGCGGCGCGCGCGGGCTGACCGCGGAGAACGCCATCCAAGGTGCGTTCGACGACGCGCGGATTTCGGCGCAGGCGGAAGGCTTCTACGGCGCGTGCACCGTAGTCGGCGAGCCGCAGGTCTTCGAAACGTTCACCGATCCGCTCTTCGGGCACCTTTTCCACGCCCAGGTCGTCATGACGTGCGCAAAGTACAGACCCTCGTTGATCAATGCGATTCGGGCATTAGTCAACGAGGATAATTCGCACAATGAGGATCCACGGGCAACCATCCCCGGCGGCCAGGCGTACATAGGGTCATGAGACTGGATGGGAGCGTGTGAGCGCCCCGGTGGGGTTCGCCGAGTTCGTCGCGGCTCGGGGCACCAGCCTGTTGCCTACGGCGCACCTCACCTGCGGTTCCGCCCAGGAGGCGGAGGACGTGCTGCAGAGTGCGCTGGAGCGGGCCTGCCGGAGCTGGCACCCACCGACCCCGAGCCCTACGTACGCCGGATCATCGTGAACCTCGCCATCAGCTGGGCCAGGCGCCACGCGCTGCTCCGCATCATCCCCACGCATTCCCCGCCTGAGACACCCACCACGAGGGACGATGTCGAGCTGCGGCAGGTCCTGATGAGCGGGCTGCGCGCTCCCGCCCCGCCAGCGGGCCGTCGTCGTCCTCCGCTACTGGGAAGAAATGTCGGAGGCGCAGACCGCGAGACTGCTCGGCTGCTCGGTCGGTACGGTCAAGAGTACGTAATAACGTTAAATCTATGACAAACAACCCAGAACGACTGGCGCTCTACCTGCGCGAGTCCAAGAGCAGGACCGGTCAGGAGGTACGTAGCCAGGAGAACGCGGGCCGAAGGTGGGCCACCGCCACCGGTTCGTCTGGACCGCGGCGACCGGCCTGGCCATCGCGATCACGACTGTGGTGGATACCGCCAGCTCGACGGCGTACATGACCCTGGACATGGACACGCTCGTCCACAGTGTCCAGTGATCCCGGGGTGGAACTGGCGGAGTTCCTGGCGTTCCTTCGTGAAGACCGGTTGTTCGCACTGTGGTGGCTGATCGCCCTGCGTGGCGAAGGAGAATCCCACGCTGGGGTATTGAAGGATTCGGGGTGGACTCGGTCGGCTGCCGGCCCTTCGCCGGTGGTTTGAGCAGATCACGCGGAATCTGACCGAGATCGCCGCCAAGCCCGGCGCGCGGATGAGCGGTTTTGTACCGCACCGGCGGGCGACCGGGCGGGATTCACCGTGATCACCAACCACAGCGCTCAGCGGCAGAAGAGTGTGGGCAGGTGTCGGATACCGTTTCGATGTGACTTCGGCCGCGCTGGAGCGTGCGTTGAGCGACCTTGGGGGGCCGGTATTGCGGCCGCTGCCCGATCAGGTTGCTCGTCTGCTCCGAGACCTGGTCGCGCCGCCCAGACTCGCGGCGCATTTAAGGGCCGTTCACGACGTCGCCCACCAGCTCCTCGACTGGATCGCCCGCGAGTACCCGAGCCTTGCCATCGACCGCGAGGCGGTCCTGTTCGGCGCGGCCACCCACGACGTTGGCAAGACCATCCACACCGGCGAACTATCCGGTCCTGGATCCGCGCATGAGCAAGCGGGCTATCGGCTCCTGCTCGACCACGGGGTCACCGAGCCGATGGCCCGCTTCGCCCGCACCCACGCCGACTGGACCCGGCCCGACATCGCAGTCGAGGATCTGCTGGTAAGCCTGGCCGACAAGATCTGGAAGGCCAAACGCGTTCCCGATCTCGAACAATTAGTCGTCGACCACCTCGTCCTCGCGGCCGGGCAGCAGCCCTGGCAAGCGTTCATGGACCTCGACACGGTCCTGACCCGCCTTGCCGAAGACGCCGACCATCGACTCGCCTTCCAAGCCGGCTATCCCATCACCACCTGACCGGCCGCCCACGCCACGTGCTGCACCAGGCCCGCCATCGGCGCGGCGTGGCACGTCCGGCGTGGAGTACCAATTGTTCACGCTGCCGCATGGGGACTGGATCCGGCTCATGGCCGGGTGCGGCCTGATCGTGGAGGACCTGATCGAGGTCCAAGTGCCGCGAGGTGCTACCAACAACGACTTTCGCGAATTCCCTGACGAGTGGGTGCGGCGCTGGCCGGCCGAGGAGGTCTGGTTCGCCCGTCGATCCACCCGCGCTGGCCGTCAGTGAATGAGCCGGACCCGAGCGAGGATTCGACCAGCGGCAGGAGAGGATGCTTCTGGGAGCGGGACGGCCGATCAGCGTGTCGGATCGCCTCATCGTGGCCGTAGTGCCTGGGATGGATCGCCTGCCTCGACGGTGCGTAGTTGAGCCGCAATCGCCTGCTGTCCGCCAAAGCGTGCCAAGCCCAAAGCGGCCGGTGGCCCGTGGTGACAGTTCGCGACGGGATCGTCGTCGCTACCTCATCGTCTGGCGGCCGGCTGTACGATGTCCGGACCGCCGGTGTGCGGCGCTGGAAAGTACCCGGGGTGCGGCTCCGGCAGCGCCGCCACACACGCCGCGGAACATGCATTCACCAGGAACGGCAGCACGTCGGTGCCGACCAGGCGAGAGATCCAGACCTGGTGAAGCTCACCTTGGACCGACCCATCGCAGATGCTGCAGGTCCGCACCGGTTGGCGCCCCACACGCCCGGGTCGAGCGCTTCGAAGTCTGCCTCTCCTACGCCGGTCACCGGCCGCAGCTTCGGAAACGGCGGCCGGAACTTGAAATTGCCGTAGAGGACGCGCGTGCTCACCGTGCTGTCGGCCAACTTGGCGCATCTGGTCAGCTCATACGGATACCAATGCAGTCTGTGGGAGGTGTAGGGCTCGAAGACCTCAAGGCTCGTCATGGCCCCGATCTCGGGCGGGATGCGAACCAGATTTGTGCCGTAGAGCACCAGATGTTTGACGGCGGTCAGCTTCGCGATCGCCGGCGGTAGCGTGACAATCTGTCGCCGCTCGGGAGCGCTCAGATCCACGAACGGCTTGAATACCGTCCGTCCATCCGCAACCGCCTCGTCGATCAGCGCAAGCAGATGTTGCCAGCCCGCCGCCTCGGTATCCTGCCGGTCCCTGTGGAAGGAGACGGTCGCAGACCGGGTCGCGACCGAGTGGCCGACGCACCGGCAATGATCGCGGGCAGGCCCGCCCGCACTGGGTCCGACCGCATCGCAAAACGGTTGGGAAACAACTGCGGCGTGATCTCGTCTGCCCCCATGGGCGGAGCATACCGGGACCATATCGACCTGACACGCACGCGCATCGGCAGACCAGTGCGTTCGAGTCCCTCCTGGGGTCACGAGTCAGGTGCCGGAGGCCATCTAGGCGGCGAGGATCAAGTTCGGGTGCCGGTTGAGGTTGTTGCGGGCGCGGTCGTAGCGCATCGTGGTGCGCGGGTCGGCGTGGCGGGCAATGCGATGGATCGGCGATTACTCGGCGCGGTACTGGTCGTGTTGGGCGAAGAACTCCGTCCACTGGTCCTCGGTCAGCGTTCGGCCGTTGTCCCGGATTGCCGCCAGCTCACGAAAGTACTCCTCTCGTGGCGCACCCGGAGCAAACAAGATCAGCATCGAGGAGGGTTCGTCGCTGAGGGCGCGGAATCCGTGGACGCCACCCATCGGTACGTACAGGAAGTCACCCGCTTGAGCCGGCACCCAGCGGTTGCCGTCGTAGAACTCGACCGTGCCGGACGTGACAAAGAACGACTCGGAGAACGTCTTGTGGAAGTGTGCGTCCGCACCAGCCGTGCGTGGCTGCATGTTCCACTCGAACAGACCGAACTGCCCCTTGGTCGCCGCGCCCGGCGCCACGAACCGCACATGCGTGCCCGACGTACGAAAGGTGAGGCTCTCCACGTCATCGTGGACACGGAACTCGGCACTTACTTCCCCGGTATCGCGCAAGTAGGTCACCGGATCAACTCTAGGCAGGCTGCCCCGGCCCGGGCTACCCGCCAGTCGCCCTGGCGGCGGCGCGTGGCCAGGCCGCTCCATCCGCGGCATGAGCAGATGTTCTACCGATCGGCCTCTGTATGGCGTCCGTCGAGGCGGATCGTCCACGGTTCGATCGTGTCGATCCGCAGGTGGGTGCCACTCCACGGATCGCGGCTAAGAATCACCCTGACGTCCTCCTCGGACTCCACCTCCATGGCGAGCACGACGCGCATGTCGTCGAGCGGACCGCCCAACACGATGATCCCTTCGTCGACCAGCATGTCCATATACGACGCATGCGCGGGCCATTCGGTCTGTCCTTCCATCGGCCGGGCAACATCCCACTGTGGGCCGGTATGCGACAGATGAGCGAGAAACATGGCATCGTCTTACCACTGTGGCCTGACACTTCCGGTGTCCGCCGGTCGGAGCGGCGGTTCGTCTGGTGGCGCAACTCGCGGCATGTGCGGACGCCGGCGCGTCATTCGCTTAGAAGCTGCTCGCGCAGGATGTCCGCGTGCCCGCAGTGCTGAGCGAGCTCGCGCAGCATGTGGAGGTACACCCAGCGGAGCGGGAGCGGGCCGCGCCGGTTGCCGTGGACGACGTCGTCCAGCCCGAGGGATGACGTCGCGCGGCGTGACGCTTCGCATGCTTCACGGTGTGCCCGCTGGATGGTGGCGATAGTGTCGCCGTCATCGAGAATGAACGACTCGTCTGGTGTCGCGGGGATGCCGATCTCGGCGCGCGACCGGCGCGTGACGGCTTCGTCGAACCAGACCTTCTCAACGAAGGTCGCGTGCTTCACCAGACCCAGCAGCGTGGTTCGGGAGGGCACCAACGACCGGCGCGCTTCCTCCTCGGTCAGCCCGTCCAAGCAGCGATTGAGGGCACTGCGGTGCTCATCGAGAAACACCTCGAACTGGGCCTTGGCTGGCTTATCGATGACGTCTTCGGCGAACATCGCCGCGAGGGAGGACATCTGCGAAGCATTCCAAGACTGGTCACCCAACAGCAACTAACGCACATCGGCAGACCAGTGCGTTCGAGTTCCTCTGGCTCCGCGGTGGATCGCTGCCACGTCTGGGCTGGCGATGCCTGCGGTACGGCGGTCGTGTCGTGGCCGGGAGGCAGGACGGGGGCGTGCCGGACTGGAGGAGTGATTTCGCTGAGTTCGCGCGCGGAAATCTGCCGGTGCAGAGCGCCGAGCATGATCGGGCTGTTACGGCCCGCCGTCCGGCTGTATGCCGCCGCGAGCGGGGAAGTCGTGGTCGGGCGGCTCGGCGGCGCGGCGCGGTTGCCGGAGAGCACGCCTCCGGGGTCGCGATCTCCACCGTGGTGCAGGCCATGTTCAGCGAAGCCGTGCAAGAGGCCCATATCTCCGTGCGGGACCCTGCGAATGCCGCCGTCGCCGGCAACGCCGTGATGGACGTGGCGAACACGGTGCTGACCTTCACCCCCGCGCAGTCACTCACCGCCGGTGCGACCTACACGGTGACCATTAGCGGCGCCAAGGACGGCGCGGGCAACGTCATGACCCCGGACAGCTGGTCGTTCACGACCAACAATCTCGGACTGGTCGCGGCCTATGGCATGGAGGAGGGCGCGGGCAGCACGGTGGGTGATGCGTCCGGGCAGCACAACACCGGCGTGGCGCTGGACACCAGCTGGGTTACCGGCGGCCGGTACGGCAAGGCGTTGTCCTTCAACGGCACCTCCAACGGCACCGTGCCCTCCGCATGGTTCGCAACCGACACCACGGAAATGGTGACACTCGACGGCACAGCGCCACTACCCACCGGTGAGTGGCGTCATGTGGCCGTCACCTACAACGGCAGCACGGCACTCCTGTTCATCGACGGCACCCAAGTCAGCCAAACGGCGGCCGGTGGCGGCCTGGTGGACGGCGGTGACCTGCACATCGGCGCCAACAGCATCTGGGGCGAATACTTCAGCGGCCTGATCGACGAGGTCCGCGTCTACAACATCGCGCAGACCCCCGCCCAGATCGGGCCGGGTCATGACACCACCTACGGCCGGTGGGTGATCAAGTCGGTTGCGGCGCAGGCGCTGGACCCGAACGCTGACCTGCCCACGATGGCCCTGGAGGTCGTGAACACGGCCGGTGGGACCTACCTCAGCGAGGAGAACGCGAGATTCTCACCCTGCGTCACCAGATCACCATCCTCGAACGGCAACTCGGCGTCGGCGCCAGGGCGAGGTTCACGCCCGCCCGAAAGGCCGCTCAGCTCGTGCTGACCGCGCACGCAAGACGGCTCGTGCCGCTAAAGCGGCGCACTCGGTCCGGATGTGACTCACATGTGTCCCACTCGTGGATGAGCGGGGACATCGGCGCCATCTGCCAGAAGGTCCAGGTCTCAGCGGTCCCGGACGCCTACGGCCGCGAGGTCCACGACGCCCAGTTACTCGTCAACGCCCTATGGAACGGCTCTGCCGATCTGGGGGTGCTGGACTTCTATCTGTCCGACAACCAGAGCTCCTCCGCCGCCACCCGGCCGGTCTTCTCGTACGGCAACAGCCCGATGGTGCCCATCACGGGTGACTGGGACGGCGACGGCAAGGACACCGTCAGTACCTACGATCCCACCGCGGGTCGTTTCTTCATCAGCAGCAATCCGGCTAGCGGCCAGGCTCAGTACACCTTCTTGTACGGCGATTCCAATGCTGTGCCGTTCGTCGGCGACTGGGACGGCGACGGCAAGGACAACGTGGGCGTTCGTATGGGCAACGGGTTCTACCTGCGTACCAGCCCGGTGACCACCGGCACCGAGACCACCCACTCGGTGGCCTACGGCGACGCCGGCGATCTGCCCGTCATCGGCGACTGGGACGGCGACGGCAAGGACAGCCAGGGCATCGTCCGCTGACTTGTTCTAACCATCTATGGGACAGCCCTTGGCTGATCGTTCTTCCCGTCGGGAGAAGGAGATCAAATAGCCAAGGGCTGTCTGGCGGACGGGAGGGCGTCGGGGGATCGGACCTGGCGAGGTGGCCGGTGCCGCGGGTGGTGGGGGGTGAATCGGTCATGTACCGCTCCTGCTGGGAGGCGACGTGCCGGAGTCGTTGACGGGGCAGTTGCAGTGTGACATTGTACTGACCTCCCCGTCGAGGGCACCGAGGAAAGATCCGTCGAGGTCGTCGACATGCCACAACCTTGTGAGGTGCCCGTGTCAGGACGTCCACTTCGCCGCAGTGGTCTCGCGGTACTCGCGGCTGCCGCGCTCAGCTTCTCGCTGGCCGCCTGCAACTCTGATGTCACCGGCTCCCAGACGGCGAGCTCGGGCGCCGCGGAGCAGGCCAAGCACACCGGCCCGGTACGGATAGCGCTGCTGGCGGCGTCCAGCCAGAACGGCTTCAACAAGGCCGTCTACGACGGCGCGCTCGCGCAGGCGAAGAAGCTGGGCGACGTCGAGGTGACCATCTTCGACGGCAAGTTCGACAGCCAGACGCAGTTCAACCAGCTGCAGAACGTGGCCGGCCAGGGCAAGTTCGACGGCATCGTCATCGTGCCCAACGACAACGTCGGCATCGCGGCGGCGGTTCCGGCCGCGGCCCAGGCGAAGGTTCCGGTCGTGACGGTCCTGTTCCCCATCGGGCCCAACCTGACCGAGATGACCCCTCAGGTGCCCGGCGTCGTCTCCACCGTCGCCTCGAACGCCGAGACGGACGCCAAGGCGCAGGCCGAAGGCGTGGTGACGTACTGCGAGGGGAAGGACCCCTGCAATGTCGCGATCCTGATCGGCCAGCTGCAGTTCCCGTTCGACAACCTGCGTTACAAGGCCTACCAGTCGGTCCTCGACCAGCACAGCAACATCAAGGTCGTCGCGACCGGTCAGGGCAACTACGACCGCGACACGTCGCTGAAGGCGATGCAGAACATCATCCAGGCGAATCCGAAGCTCGACGCCGTGCTCTCGAACGCCGACCAGCAGACCACCGGCGCGCAGATCGCGCTGGAGAGCGCGGGGCTGGATCTCTCAAAGATGTACGTCACCGGCGGCGGCGGCAACACCGAGGCGATCAAGCAGGTGCGGGCGGGCAAGTGGGCCGCCGACCTCGTGAACTTCCCGGTCAGCATGGGCGGCGCCGCGCTGGACCAGGCGGTGAACGCGGTGCTGGGCAAGCCGGTGACCGCGGTCGTCGACGCCGACAAGCTGGGACCCGTGCCGCTCATCGTCACCAAGGAGATTCTCGGCCAGTATCCCGATTTCGCCGGCGAATGGTCCGACTGACCCGATCGACGACGTGACCAAAGGAGGTGATGGCGTGACCGCGCAGGCGGAACCAGCCGTATCCGTACGGAACCTATCCAAACGATTCGGATCCACTCAGGCGCTGAGCGCGGTCACGCTGTCGTTCGCCCGGGGCGAGGTGCACGGCCTGGTCGGCGAGAACGGCGCAGGCAAGTCGACCCTGGGCAAGATGATCGGCGGCCTGTACCACCCGGACACGGGTGACCTGGACGTGTTCGGCAAGCGGGTCCGGCGCTGGGACATCAAGCGCGCCCAGGACGCGGGCGTCGTCCTCATCGCCCAGGAGCTGTGCCTGGTGCCCGCCCTCACCGTCGCGCAGAACGTCTTCCTCGGCCGCGAGAGGCGCACGTTCGGCGTGCTGCACTCCGGCCTGGAACGGCGCTACCGGGAGCTCGAGCGGATATGCCGCTTCGGACTGCCGCCGGACGTGCCCGTCGACCGGCTGTCGATCGCCGACCAGCAGAAGGTCGAGATCATGCGGGCGCTCGCCCGCGACGCGCGCGTCATCGTGATGGACGAGCCGACGTCCTCGCTCACCGCCGACGAGACGGCCCGGCTGCACGACATCATCGGCTGGCTCAAGTCGCGCGGCACCACGATCATCTATGTCACCCACTTCCTGGAAGACGTGCTGGCGCACTGCGACCGGGTGACCGTGATGCGCGACGGCAGGCTCATCCGCACCGCGGCCACCGCGCGGGAGACGAAAGCGAGTCTCGTCGAGGCCATGCTCGGCGAGCCCGCCGACATGCTGCTCCCCGAACGGCCGCCGGTGCCGGCCGCGCGGACCGCGCCGCTGGTCGAGATGCGCGACGTCCACAGCGGCAAGCGGGTACGCGGTGTGTCGCTGACGGTCAGGCCGGGCGAGATCGTCGGCCTGGCCGGTCTGGTCGGCAGCGGCCGTACCGAGATCGCCAGAGTGCTGTTCGGCTGCGAGTCGGCCGACTCGGGCCGGATCGTCTTCCGCGGCGAGGAGGTCCGCGCCGCCTCGGCGAGGGCCTCCATCGCGCGGGGCATGGCGATGATCCCCGAAGACCGGCGAGCGCAGGGCCTGGTCCTGACGCGGCCCTTGTTCGAGAACGTGACACTGCCCCACCTCGGCGGATTCTCCCGGATGGGGGTGCTCGCGCGCCGCGCCGAGCGGGCGGCGGTCGGGGAGCTCATCGAGCGGCTCGGGGTGCGCCCGCGCCAGGTCGACGGCGACATCTCCGTCTACTCGGGCGGCAACCAGCAGAAGGTCCTCTTCGCCAAGTGGTTGCTGGGCCGGCCGGAGTTCCTGATCCTCGACGAGCCCACGCGCGGCGTCGACGTCGGCGCCAAGGCCCGCATCTACCAGCTCATCGTCGACATCGCCACGGCGGGCACCGGAGTCCTGCTCATCTCCTCCGAACTCGAGGAGGTGGTCGGGCTGAGCCACCGCGTCTACCTGGTGCGGCAGGGCTCGCTCATCGGCGAGGTGGCGGCCGCGGAGACCTCGGTGGAGGTCCTGCTGCAGCGGCTGTTCGGCGTCGGCGACACCCCCACGACCAGCACACCTTCCGGCAACGGGGAGGACCAATGAAGAGCACGCCCGCAACGCCGGAGGCCGCCCAGGTGCTGCCCTTCGTCCGCCAGTACGCGGTCCTGATCCTGCTCGTCGCGTTGTTCGTGACGCTGAGCGTGTCGACCTCGTCGTTTCTGACCCTGACCAACCTGATCAACATCCTCAACCAGAACGCGCCGCTGGCGATCATCGCCGTCGCGGGCACCCTGGTCGTCATCTGCGGCGGCTTCGACCTGTCGACCGGCGCCATCTTCAGCGTCGCCGGCGTCGTCGCGGCGTGGGTCGCGGTCCGCCTGGGCAGCCCCGTGCTGGGCCTGCTCTCGGCGCCCGTCGTCGGCGGGATCCTCGGCCTGATCAACGGGCTCGCGATCACCCGCCTCAGGATTCACTCGTTCCTGGCGACGCTGGCCTCGAGCCTGGTCTACGGCGGCCTGGCCGTGCTCATCACCGGCGGCTTCCTGATCAGTGTCGGCGACGGCTCGTTCACGGCGCTGGGCCGAGGTGGCGTCGGTCCTGTCTACTACGCCGTGCTCATCCTGGGCGCCTTCGCGCTGGTGTCCGGGTTTCTGCTTAACTACACCGCCTTCGGCCGGTACGTACTGTCGGTCGGCGGCAACCCCGAGGCGGCCGAACTCTCCGGAATCCGGGTGGACCGGGTCAAGCTGTACACCTTTCTCTACAGCGGTCTGGCGGCCGGGATCGCCGCGGCCATCGGCGTGTCCCGCATCGGCAGCGGCCAGCCCCAGGCCGGAAACGGCCTGCAACTGCTGGCCATCGCCGCCGTCATCCTCGGCGGCACCAGCATCTACGGCGGCATCGGCGCGATCTGGCGATCCGTGTGCGGCGTGTACCTGCTGGCCCTCATCGACAACGGGTTCGACATCCTCAACGCCAACCCGTTCTTCAAGGATCTGACGACCGGCGTCGTCATCCTCGCCGCCGTCGCGCTGAGCGCGACGAGGAGAGGCAGATGACCACGGGTACGGCGCCCGGGTCGAGCATTCCGCAATCAATGATGGGAGCAACCATGCAAGCGCGACTGAAGCCCTGGCACGGCGTGCTGGTGGCCGCGGCGCTGCCGATGGACGACCGGCTTGATGTCGATCTCGAGCGTTACGCCGAGCACATCCGGTGGCTCGCCGCCGAGGGCTGCGACGGCGTGACCCCGAACGGGTCACTGGGGGAGTACCAGACCCTCACCGACGACGAGCGCCGCTCGGTCGTGCGGGTGGCCCTCGACGCCGCCTCTGACGGTTTCACCGTGATGCCCGGCATCGCCGCGTACGGCGCCCTGGAAGCGCGCCGGTGGGCCGAGGACGCGGCCGAGGCCGGCTGCCCGGCCGTGATGCTCCTGCCGCCGAACGCCTACCGGGCCGACGAGCGCGCCGTCGTCGACCACTACCGGGAGGTCGCGAAGACCGGCGTGCCGGTGGTCGCCTACAACAATCCCATCGACACCAAGGTCGATCTCTCCCCGGCGCTGCTCGCCCGGCTGCACGCCGAGGGCCTCATCGTGGGTGTCAAGGAGTTCTCCGGCGACGTCCGGCGGATCTACCAGATCGCCGAGCTCGCCCCGGACCTGGACGTTCTCGCCGGTTCCGACGACGTCACCCTGGAACTGGTCCTCGCCGGGGCGCCGGGCTGGATCTCGGGATACCCGAACGCGCTGCCGCGCTCCTGCGTGGAGCTGTTCAACGCGGCCGCCGCGGGCGACCTGGCCACGGCCCTTCCGCTGTACCGGTTGCTGCACCCGCTCCTGCGCTGGGACTCGAAGGTCGAGTTCGTGCAGGCGATCAAGCTGTCGATGGACATCGTGGGGCGTTATGGCGGGCCGTGCCGGCCGCCGCGCGTGCCGCTGACCGGCGAGCAGGAGCACGCCGTGCGGGAAGCCACGGAGCGGGCGGTCGCCGCCGGGTGCCGGTAACTCGTGTCAGCATGGTCCGGGGAGATCCCGTGCGGCTTGGGAAAGGTGCGTCATGGCGGAGTCGTTGGAGCTGCCGACCCTGGCGGTGCGGCGCAGCGTGCGCGACCAGGTCGCGCACGCCCTGCGCGCGGCACTCGTGGCCGGTCAGATGCGGCCCGGCGAGGTCTACTCCGCGCCCGCCCTCGCCGCGCAGTTAGGTGTGTCGGCCACGCCGGTCCGGGAGGCGATGCTCGACCTGGTCAAGGAGGGCCTCGTCGAGACGGTGCGCAACCGGGGCTTCCGGGCCACCGAGCTGTCCGACCAGGAGCTCGACGACATCACCGAGATACGGCAGCTGCTCGAAGTGCCCACGACCGTGAAGGCGATCGGCGTCGCGACCGCCGGCGACCTGGCCCGGCTGCGGCCGATGGCGCAGCGGATCGTCGACGTCGCGCAGAAAAAGGATCTGATCGCCTACATCGAGGACGACCGGCGGTTCCACCTGGAACTGCTCGCGCTGGCGGGCAACGCGGAGCTGGTCTCGCTGGTCGGCGAGCTGCGGGCCAGGACCCGGCTGTTCGGGCTCACCCGGCTCGCCGAGACCGGCGAGCTGAACGCCTCGGCGCTGGAACACATCCAGATGCTCGACCTCATCGCGGCCGACGACCGCGATGGCCTCGAACGGTTGATCGAAGCCCACATCGGTCACGTGCGCGGCAGCTGGGCGGGCCGGGAAGAACGTCCCCGGCGCCCGTAGCCGCGCTCCTCCTAGCCACCTCTCCGGCGACCGGTCGAACAGAGACGACGGGCCGTCATGTCGGCGCGCCCCCGAATCTTCGCCACCATTGAATGGAGAAAGCCCGTTGCTCGCCCTGTCGGCTCTCGTCCTTCCCGACCGTGATCCACCCGCCGCCTTCATCGCCGACGTCCAGCAGGCCGAGGCCGCGGGTCTGCGTACGGTATGGACCTACGACCACCTGACCTGGCCGGCGCTGCGGGAACGGCCCTGGTACGCCAGCGTGCCGCTGCTGGCCGCGACCGCGGTCGCCACCAGCCGGGTGCGGCTGGGCACCCAGGTGGCGACTCCGAACTTCCGGCATCCGGTCACCTTCGCCAAGGAGATCATGACGCTCGACCGGATCAGCGGCGGCCGGCTCGACATCGGCGTCGGCGCGGGCAGCGAGGGTCCGGACGCGCTCGTCCTCGGCGACCCGCCACGTGACCGCCGCGAACGAGCCGAGCGGTTCGCCGAGTGGCTCCGCCTGCTCGACCAGCTGCTCACCCAGCCGGTGACCACTCTGAGGGGGGAGCGTTTCAGCGCCGTCGACGCCCACCAGATCCCCGGCTGCGTCCAGCGGCCGCGCGTGCCGCTGACCGTGGCCGCCGCCGGTCCGCGGGCGTTGCGCTCGGCCGCGCGCTTCGGCCAGGCGTGGGTCACCTACGGCCCCTACGGGGGCCAGGTCGACCCGGAATCCTGGTTCCGGGCCATCGGCGACCAGAGCGCGGCGCTGACCCGGGAACTCGAGGCCACCGGCAGAGCGGCGACGTCCGTGCGCCGCATCGTCCAGCTCGCGCTGGACGTGAGGTGGCCGTTCGAGAGCGCCGCCAGGTACGCGGACTTCCTCGGCCGCCTGTCGGCGCTGGGATTCGACGAGGTCACCGTGCACTGGCCGCGTGCCGATGACGAGCGCGGGCTGCCGGCGGGCGTGCTCGGGTCGGTGCTCGCCGCGCACGGGCTGTGACCATTTCTCAGATAGGAAGGCTGACACCACGATGAGCAAGACGAGCAGGCTCGCGATCGACGTCGGAGGAACGTTCACGGACGTGGTCGAGCTGATCCCCGGCACCGGCGAGCTGCGTTTCGACAAGGTTCCCACCACGCCGGACGCGCCGACCCGGGGCGTCATGAACGCCTTCGCGGTGGCACGGGCGCCCATGGCGGACATCGGGATGTTCACCCACGGCACGACCCTCGGGCTGAACGCGCTCCTCACCCGCACCGGAGCGCGTACGGCCGTCATCGGCACGAAGGGGTTCCGCGACGTCTACCTGCTCGGCCGTACCGACCGGCGCACCAACTACGACATCACCTACCGCAAACCGGCCGCGCTGCTCGAACGCTACGACACCTACGAGGTCGTCGAGCGAAGCCGGTTCGACGGCACGGTGCACACCCCGCTCGACCT
Organism: Acrocarpospora sp. B8E8; assembly: GCF_039871605.1. Lineage (NCBI taxonomy): Bacteria > Bacillati > Actinomycetota > Actinomycetes > Streptosporangiales > Streptosporangiaceae > Acrocarpospora > Acrocarpospora sp. B8E8. Next base: position 103,349 of record NZ_JBDPLV010000025.1, read on the forward strand.
GGAGGACGCCCGCCGGGTGGCGGCCCTCATCGCGGAGCGCGGGTACCGGTCGGTGGCGGTGGCCTTCCTGCACTCGTACGCCAACCCCGAGCACGAGCTGCGGATGCGTGCGGTGCTCGCCGAGGTGGCGCCCCATGTGGCGGTCACGCTGTCGCACGAGCTGTCGCGGGAGTACCGCGAGTACGAGCGCACGAGCACGGCGGTCCTGGACGCCTACGTGAAGCCCATCGTCCGCAAGTACCTGCACACGCTGGAGGGCGAGCTCGCCGCGGGCGGATTCGACGGGCGCTTCCTCATGACGCGTTCCGGCGGGGGCGCGATGACCGCCGCCGCGGCCCGGGAGCAGCCGGTCAGCCTGATCCTGTCCGGGCCCGCCGGCGGGGTCATCGGCGCGGCCGCGCTGTCGCGGATCCTGGGCCGGCCCAACCTCATCACCATCGACATGGGCGGCACCAGCCTCGACGCGTCCCTGATCCTCGACGGCGAGCCGGTCCTGTACCAGGGCGCAGAATTCGAGCAGCTGCCCATCAACACGCCGTCCCTGTACATCCACACGATCGGGGCGGGCGGCGGCTCGATCGCCTGGCTGGACGAGGCCGGCGGCCTGCAGGTCGGGCCGCAGAGCGCCGGAGCCGCGCCGGGACCCGCGTCCTACGGCAGGGGCGGCACCGCGCCCACCTTCACCGACGCGGCGCTGGCCCTCGGCTACCTGGGCGGTGAGACCCCCTTGGGCGGCAGGCTGACCCTGGACGCCGAGCTGGCGGAGAAGGCGCTGCAGCCGGTCGCCACGGCGCTCGGCATGACCGTCAAGACCCTCGCCCGCGGCATCGTCCGCATCTCCAACACGAAGATCACCGGTGCCGTCCGCGCCATCACCGTCGAGCTGGGCCGCGATCCCCAGGACTTCGCCCTGCTGTCCTTCGGCGGGGGCGGCGGCCTCGTCGCCGTCGACGTGGCCCGCGAGCTGGGCATCCCCACCGTCATCGTGCCGCCGGGCCAGGGCGCCTTCTCGGCCTTCGGGATGCTCATGGCCGACGTGCAGTACGACTTCGCCCGCACCTCCGTGTCACCGCTGGCCGGGCTCGACCCCGGGGCGGTGGACGCCTCGTACCGCGAGATGGAGCGGGAGGCGGAGGAGCTCCTGGCCGCGGAGGGATTCGGCGCGGAGCGCCGCACGCTGGTCCGCAGCCTCGACGTCCGCTACGCCGGCCAGGAGCACTCCGTCACCGTGTCCTTCCCCGTCGAGGCCGCCGACATGGCCGAGGCCGTCGAGGCGAGCTTCGCCCGGCTGCACGAGCGGCAGTACGGCCACACCATGGACGACCCGATCGAGGTCACCACGCTGCGGCTGCGCGCGGCGGGCTCGGTGGACAAGCCGGCGCTCCCGCTGATCGCCGAGCGAACGGCCGGCGCCCTCGGCCCGGAGGGCACCAGGGCGGTGTACCTGTCCGACGACCGTCCGGAGGTCCGCTACGACCTCCACACCCGTGAGTCCCTGCTGGCCGGCGACGTCATCGAAGGTCCCGCGGTGATCGCGGAGCACACGGCGACGACGGTCCTGCACGCCGGCGACACCCTGCGGGTCGGGCCGTACGGCGAGCTGGTCATTTCCGTGCACCACGAGACCGGGGAGATCAACCGATGAGTGACGCGATTACCACCGAGATCATCCGGCACGGCCTGCTCGCCGCCGCGGAGGAGATGGCCAGGAACCTGTGCAGGACCGCGTACAACACGGTCGTGTACGAGATCCACGACTACGGCATCGGCATTCACGACGCCGCAGGGGACGTGGTCGCGGACGCCCCCGGCATCGCGGTCTTCACCCGCGGGAACGACCACGGGATCAAGAAGGCCGTGGAGTTCCTCGGCCGCGACGCGATGCGGCCCGGCGACGTCCTCATCCTCAACTACCCGTACTGGTCGTCGGCGCACACGCTGGACCCGCTGGTCTTCGCCCCGGTGCACCACGGCGAGGAGCTCATCGGGTTCGCCTCCTGCCGGATCCATGTGCTCGACCTCAAGCAGAAGGACCCGGGGTACGTCCTGGACTCCACGGACATGTACCAGGAAGGACTGTTCTTCCCGGCCAGCAAGCTCTACCGGGCCGGGGTCCAGAACGACGACGTCTTCAACGTCATCCGGTTCAACAGCCGGATGCCCCAGCGCACGATCGGCGACATCCAGGCCCAGGTGTCCGCCTGCGTCACCGGCGTCCGCCGGACCCAGGAGATCGCGGCCAAGTACGGCGCCGAGACACTGCTGCGCGCCATGGACGCGATCAACGACCACGGTGAGCGGCTCGCCCGCCTCGCGCTGGCCAAGCTGCCCAAGGGCACGTGGACGGCGCACGACTTCGTCGACAGCGACGGCGTCGACCTGGACCGCCTGATCAAGATGCAGGTCACGGTCACGATCACCGACGAAGAGATGCTCATCGACTGGACCGGCAGCGATCGCGACGTGAAGGGGCCGATCAACCTGCCCGTCGGCCAGACCGAGGCGTTCTGCAGCCTGATCTTCAAGGCGCTGACCACCCCCGACACGCCCGTGGTGGCCGGCAACTTCCGGCCGATGCGAGTGATCACCGAGCCGGGCTCGGTGATGCACGCGGTCCCGCCGATGCCCACCTTCACGCTGTGGACCGGGCTGCTCGGCGGCGAGGTCGTGCTGAAGGCGCTCGCGCAGGGCATGCCCGACCGCGTGCCCGCGTGCTCCGGCGGCGACGTCAGCTCGATGATGGGCCTCGGGATCAACCCGCGCAACGGCGAGACGTGGCTGGAGGCCACCAACGAGGCCGTCGGTTTCGGCGCGCACGCGACGGGCGACGGCGAGGACGGGATCATGCACCTGTCCGAGCCCGGCTGCCGCAACAACCCCGTCGAGGTCCTCGAGACCAAGTCGCCGATGTTCATCGAGTCGTACGGCTACCGCCCGGACACCGGCGGACCCGGGCGGTTCCGGGGCGGCGTCGGGGTGGGGCGTACCTACCGGTTCACCGCGCCGTCCACCGGCATCTGCCTGGTCTACAAGACCAGGACCAAGCCCTGGGCCATCGGCGAGGGGCGCCCCGGCGAGAACAACCACATCGTGCTCAATCCCGGCACGGACCGCGAGGTCGTGCAGGGGGGCGGCTACAACCACCTGGAGGCCGGCGAGGTGCTCGTCAACAACACCGGCGGCGGCGGGGGCTTCGGCCACCCGTTCGAGCGCGAGCCGGAGCGGGTCGCGCGCGACGTGCGCAACGGATTCGTGTCGGCGGCCGCCGCCGCCCGCGACTACGGGGTCGCGGTCGACCCGGACAGCCACGACGTCGATGCCGCCGCCACCCGGCGACTGCGCGGCGCGGAGCCGGCGGCATGACCGCGGGCAGCCTGACCATCGTCAACGCCGCCGTCTTCGACGGCGTCTCGGCCGAGCTGACGGAGGGCCCGATCCACGTCTCGGGCGGAACCATCGTGGAGATCGGCGGCGCCCCGCGAGCCGCCGGCGAGGTGATCGACGCCCGGGGCGGCACGGTCGTCCCCGGCCTCATCGACGCCCACTTCCACGCCTACGGCACCGAACTGGATCTGCTCACCCTCGAATCCAGCCCGCTCAGCTACGTCGCGCTGGCCGCGGCCGGTCGGCTGGCGGCCGCCCTGGGCCGCGGCTTCACCACGGTGCGCGACGTCGCCGGGGGAGACCCCGGCCTGGCGAAGGCCATCACCCGGGGCCTGATCGCCGCGCCGCGCTACCTGTACACGGGCCCCGCGCTGTCGCAGACCGGCGGGCACGGCGATCCCCGCCCCGGCGACCAGGACCTGTGCTCGTGCTCAAGCCACATGGCGGAGATCGTGGACGGCGTGGACGCGCTCCGCCGCGCCGTACGGGACCGCTTCCGGCGCGGCGCGCACGCCATAAAGATCATGGCCTCCGGCGGGGTGGTCTCGCTCACCGATCCGATCCGCGTCCCGCAGTACTCGCCGGAGGAGATCCGCGCGGTCACCGACGAGGCGGCCCGCCGCGGCAGCTACGTCGCCGCGCACGCGTACTCGCCCGAGGCGATCGCCCACGCCGTCGAGAACGGGGTCCGCACCATCGAGCACGGCAACCTGCTGGACGCGCCCGCGGCCAGGCTGATGGCCGGGCACGACGCGTTCCTCGTGCCGACGCTGGCGGCGTACGACGCCATGGACAGGCGCGGCGCGGAGCTGGGACTCGCTCCCGTCTCGCAGGCGAAGAACCGCGAGGTGCTGGACGCCGGCCGGCGGGCGATCGAGCTCGCCCGGGCGGCAGGCGTCCGGATCGGCTTCGGCAGCGACCTGATGGGCGAGCTCGAGGACGAGCAGCTCACCGGGCTTCGGCTGCAGGTCGAAGTCGAGGGGCCGCTGGCCGCGCTGCGCTCCGCGACTTCCGTCAACGCGGAGATCATCGGCCGTCCCGATCTCGGCCGCGTCGAGGTCGGCGCCACCGCCGACCTCCTGATCCTCGACGGCGATCCGTTCGAGGACCCGTCGGTCCTGTGGGCGGGGCCCGAACGACGGACCGTCGTCCAGAACGGGACCGCGCGCCGCTTCACCGGGTCGGCGCACTGGCGTTGAACCATGGTGCCGTCAAGAACCCCGGCGTTCATCGGTGAACTGGAGGGTGGTGCCGGCGGTGACCGGGAGCGCCGTCGTGCGGACGGTCAGGGTCCTGGTGGGGGTGTGATAGGTCCACCCGGGAGCCCTCGTGCGCGCCGGGATCGCGGTTCCGTTGACCTTGACCTGGGCGGGCCGGTCGGCGTCGCGGAAGCGGGCGGTCCAGGAGCGGGTGGTCACCGCGCCCGGGAAGGTGCCCCGCCGGGCGGCGATCCGCAGCAGGCGCTTCGCCGTGTCGAAGGTCATCGCGGTGGTCGCCGACTGTCCCGAGAGGTGGCCGGGGCCCTCGCCCGCGTCCTCGTAAAGCGACAGTTTTCCGTCGCCGCCGGTGGCCACGGCGAGCGTGACCTGGTCGAGCGGCTTCCGCTCGGCCGAGTCGACGTAGTCGGTTCTGGTCGGCAGGATGGCGCCCGCGCGGAGGAAGACCGGCATGGTCGACAGATCCGTGGTCACCTTGGCCGTGGCCGGTCCGGTGTGGGTCGCGCCGGTGAAGTAGTCGGTCCAGGTGCCCGGCGGGAACCACACTTTCGTGGTCACCTTGCCGAGGCCAGGGGTCGTCACCGGGGCGACCAGGACATCGTCGCCGTAGAGGTACTGGGTCCGGTAGCGGTAGGCCTCCTCGTGTTCGGGATAGTTGAGGTACATGCCGCGGGTGATCGGCAGTCCCGTGTCGACCGCCTGGCGGGCCAGCGTGTAGGTGTAGGGGACCAGCGCCTCGCGCAGGCGCAGGAATCTCTGCGCGGACCGCTGGGCCGCGCCTGAGTACTCCCAGGGCAGCCGGTCGCCGTGGTTGGAGTGCAGGCGCAGGATCGGCTGGAACGTACCGAGCTGCACCCAGCGGGCGTAGAGGCCGTCGGGCAGGTGCTTGGGCCTGGCGTAGAAGCCGCCGATGTCATGCGAGACGTACGGCATGCCGATGTTGCCCTCCAGGTGGGTGTAAGCCGCCTCGAAGGCAAGGACGTCCCAGTTGGGGGACGTGTCGCCGGTGAAGTGCACGGTGTAGCGGTGCTCGGCCCACGGGCCGGCGGGGTAGACCCGGAAACCGCCGTAGCCGCCCCCGGCCCGGGAGAACGCGAACCCGCGCAGGCCGCGTTCCCGGTCCCGCAGGGCGTACCGGGAGTTGATCCAGGTGTCCGGGGTCACGCCCGGCGCGGTCACCTTGCTCGGGTCACAGCACCAGTCGAGCCACAACAGCCGGACCCCCAGGTCCTCCAGGGGTTTGTGCAGGTCGAAATAGGCCTTGAGTTGCTTCGGGTCGCTCCAGTCGAAGACCCTGGACCCCGGTAGCCTGGGGCAGTCGCCCGCCGGTAGATCTTCGCCGACGATGGCCTTGACCTGGGCGTATTTCGGGTCGGCGAGGGAGATGCTGGGGTGGATGTTCAGCGCCACCCGCAACCCCTGTCCCCTGGCCCAGTCGAGGAAGCCCGGCGGGTCGGGAAAGAGCGCCGGGTTCCAGTTCCAGCCGTTCCAGGTGTTGGGCGACTTCCAGTCGGTGTCCACGACCAGCATGTCCAGCGGCACCCGGTTGGCCCGGAACCCGGGCAGCAGGTCGTCGCGGTAATCGGACTCCCGGTAAGGGTAGTAGCGGGAGAACCAGATGCCGAAGGCCCACCGGGGCAGCATCGCCGCCGGTCCGGTGAGATCGCGCAGGTCCTTCAGCCCCCGCCGGTAGTCGTGCCCGTAGCCGAAGAGGTAACCGTCCTGATACGGCCGGCCGCCGTGCCCCGGCCGCTGGGTGATCGTGCCGTCGGGGTTGAGGACGGCCGTCGAAGTGTCGTCGAGCAGGTACCAGCCGTCCCTGGTGAGCAGGCCGTCGTTGAGCGCCACCGGCGCGCTCACCTTGTCCAGCGAGCGCCGCCAGCCGCCTAGATTGACGGCGGCGGAGGCGCCGAACGACGGGCGCGCGGTGACCCGCCGTGCCCCCGCCTTCAGTTTGACGGACAGGTTGGCCGGCGTGAACGGCCCCGAATCCCGCCGGTAGCGCAGGGTCAGCCGGTCGGTGCGGATGACCCGGGTGCCGTTCTCGACCGTGGTGGTGAACGGGGGCGGCTCCGTCGCGCGGGTGACCGCGTTGAAGGTGGGCCGGTCCTCGAAGGCACCGTCGCCGGCGTACTCGACGCGGATCAGGGTGGGGGACAGGACGGTGAACCGGGCGTTGCCGTCCACCACGGGGCCGGGAGTGGGCGGCCCGCCCAGGACGGCGAGCGGGATCAGCAACCCGCTGGCGGGCAGCAGGCGGGGTGGACGGGTCAACACGCGCTCCTGGAACGAGACCTCGGCTGCGAAAGTGAGTTTCGTTCGTGGTGCTACCCGGATGACCGTCAAGAGATGATCACATGACACCGATGAAGAGCTGAGCGTGGACCTGCGCGCCGTGGTGTCATGCCCAAGCCGAGGGGTCTGTGAGAGCGTCCAGATAGCGGCGGACAGGGCCGAAACTGAGCAGACCCGTTCCGCCGCCGGCCAGCTCGTCCGCGGCGGGTAGCAGCTCCTGCCGGATCCGTCTCATCGCGGCGTGGTCCCGGACGCCGATCGCGACCTCGGCTTCGAGGGCCAGCCGTACCTCGTAAAGCAGGTCGCGCGGGGAGGCCGGGAGCGTGCGCAGGGCCGTGGCCGCCTCCTCGGATCTGCCCGAGATCAGGAGCCGCAGCGCGTGTGCCCAATCGTGGCAGGTCCCCCAGCCGGCGTCCCAGTCCACCGTCCCCCGGTCGAGGGAGAGCAGCGCGAGCGGCAGCAGACCACGTGCCATGCCTCCCATGCCCGTGGCGTTCAGGCGGATCGCCGCGGAGCGGTAGGCGGCCTCGGCTTCCGCCGTACGGCCTTCGACCGCGAGGCGCAGCGCCGCGTACCACTGGGTGAAGACGCCGACCAGGGAGATCTCGTGCCACTCGGCGAAGGCGTCGGCCGCGGCGGCGTGCCGGTCGGCGGCGTCGAAGTCGGCCAGGGCGGAGTGGGCCTGGAGCAGGATCAGGTGGCCGGTGACCTCGAACCCGGGCAGGTCATGCTGGCCGGCAAGCGTCAGCAGTTCCGTCCCGATCTCGATCCGCTCGGGAGCCAGCCCGGTGCGGTGGAACGACTGCATGTAGCGGCCGTTGAGCGCGAAGGCCAGCAGCACCGGATCGCCCGCGCGGCGGGCGAGCGCCTCGGCGTCCGCCGCCGCGTCGTGCGCTCGCGCACTGCCGTGGCCCCGGGATTCGAGGGCGATGGTGCTCTGCAGCCTGGTCCGCTCGGCGACCCGTTCCGCCGGAAGGGCGGCGAGGGCGCGCTCGGCGGCGGCGACGACCCGGCGGGCGAGGGGTTCGTCGTCGCTGGTCGTCCAGACGGCGGGGACGTCGAAGGCCCCGAGCACCTGCGCGGACAGATCCGGGTCGGCCAGCTCGCCTATCGCGGTGAGGACCTGGCCACGGGAGGTTCTGGCGGCGTCCAGGTCCCCGGCGAGCGCCAGCGCCCGTACCAGGCCCATCACCAGCTCCAGCCGCGCCCGTACGGGCGGATCCTCCCGGAGGTCGTGAGCGCTGAGCGCGTCCCGCCACAGCCGCGCCGCGAGGTGCGGCGCGAAGCGCCGCTCGGCACGCTCGGCCGCGGCCCGCGCGTAATGGGCGGCGCGCGCCGCCGTATCGCGGCTCCGCGCACGCACGTAGTGGTGCGCGACGGTCTCGATGTCGTCCGGCCTGAGCCGCTCGACGATCTCCGCTGTCCGGGCGTGGTAACGGGCCCGGCGGCTACGGGTCATGTCGCCGTAGAGCGTGTCGCGGACCAGGGCGTGCGCGAAGTCCACCCGTCCGGCTTCCGGTTCGACCACGAACCCGGCCCGCGTCGCGTCCTCGACCGCCCGCAGCACGGTCTCCTCGTCGCCCGTCAACTCGGTCAGTACGGCCAGATCCACCTCCTGGCCGATCACCGCGGCCTGGCGCAGAACCTCGCGGCTACGGTCGGGAAGCCCGGCCAGCCGGTGGCGAACGACATCGCGGATCCCCTCAGGCACCACGGAGAGGCCGGCCACGCCCTCGGCGTCGTAGAGCCTGGCCAGCTCACGTACGTAGAAGGGGTTTCCGCCACTGCGGTCATAGATGATCTTGACAGGGGCCGGTTCGGGTTCCCGCCGGGACACGACGGCGACGAGCTCGGCCACCGCCTCCTCCGGCAGGCCGCCGAGACGGACCCGGGTGGGCTCGACCCGGGCGATCCTGGCCAGCGCCGCGGTCAGCGAAGGACCGACCTCGGTGGAGCGATAAGTCCCGACGATCAGGATGCGTCCCGGTGGGGGTTCGACGGCGAGGGAGACCAGCACATCCAAGGTCTCCTCGCCGGCCCATTGCAGGTCGTCCAGGATCAGCAGCAGCGGCGCCCGCTCGGCCGCCCTCGCCACGGCCGCCACGATGTGACGGCGCAGCGCGAACCTGTCGCCGGGGAACTCGGCGAACGCGCCGAGGGCGGCGAGGATCCGGCTCCACGGCCAGGCCGTCGGCACGCCGCCGTCTTCGGGGCTGGCTCCCCAGGCACTGGTCCAGCCCTCCGCCCGGAGCCGTCGCCCCAGTTCCCCGGCGAGGGCGGTCTTACCGGCACCCGCGTCGCCCAAGATCAGCCCAAGGGTGGTGGCGGACTGCTGGAGGGCGGTGAGTTCTTCCGCACGGCCGAAGAAGGGGCGACGCGGGAGGTGCCGCTCCCGTGCGGGCAGGGCGAGATGCGGAGCCTGGGCGAGGATGTCGGCCTCCAGCCTGCGCAGCTCGGAACCCGGATCCACGCCCAGCTCCTCGACCAGGCTCGTCCTGGCCCGCCGGAGCACGCCGAGGGCGTCGCCTTGACGGCCGGAGCGGTACAGCGCCAGAGCCAGCAGCCGCCAGGCATCCTCACGGTGCGGATGCGCGGTGACCTGGGCTTCCAGGTCGGCGACCACATCGGCGGCCAAACCGAGCGCCAGCGCCGCCTCCGCCCGCCGTTCCACGGCGAGGAGCCTCAGCTCGCCGAGCCGGGTGATCTCGCCACGCGCCCAGTCCCGGCCGGCGAACTCCGCGTAGGCGGGACCCCGCCAGAGCGCCAGCGCCCCGTCGAGGAGCGTCAGGGCCTGCTCGGCGGGAAGTTCACGGGAGCCGGCGACCGCCTGCTCGAACCGCCAGGCGTCCACGTTCTCCCGCTCGGCCCGCAGCGCGTAGCCCGGCGCGGCCGTGACGAGCAGTTTGGCCGGCGCGCGGCGTGGGCGGCCGGGCTCCAGCGCCCGGCGAAGCGCGGACACGAAGGTCTGCACGGTCCCGAGCGCACCCTCGGGCGGGTCCTCCCACAGGTCACCGATCAGCCAGTCCACGGGAACCACCCGGCCTCTGGCGATCAGCAGCCGAGCCAGGACCTCCCGGTGCCGGGGCCCCTTGAGGTCGACGGGCTTCCGCTGCCCGTCCAGGGCCTGCAGCGACCCGAGGACCCCGAACTCGATCACTTTCCCCATCCTAGCTGCGCTTTGTCGCTCAGTCGCCGCTGATCAGGCGTTCAGTCGCCGCGCGGAAGCTGTTCACCGCCGACCGAACGGAAAGGACACCATGATCACAGGATTCGACCGTCAAAGGATCACCGTCGCCGACGGGGTGGCGCTCAACGTCGTCGTGGGCGGCTCGGGCAGGCCGATCGTGCTGCTGCACGGCTTCCCGCAGACCCACCTGATGTGGCGGCACGTCGCGGCCGACCTGGCCGCCGACCACACGGTCATCTGCCCCGACCTGCGCGGGTACGGCGACAGCGACAAACCGGCCGATCCCGACGGCACCACCTACTCCAAGCGGACGATGGCCGCCGACATCGTCGCGCTCGCCCGCGCCCTCGGACACGAACGTTTCGCCCTGGCCGGACACGACCGGGGCGCCCTGGTCGCCATCCGTGCCGGTCTCGACCACCCCGGCGCCGTCACTCACCTGGCCTCCTTCGACGTCCTGCCCACGCTGGACATGTGGAACGTCATGCGAGGGACCTCGGCCGCCGTCGGCTTCCACCTCTTTCTGATGGCGCAACCACCCGGCCTGCCCGAGCAGATGATCAGCGCGAGCGCCGACGCCTTCTTCGGCCACTTCCTGGACGTGTGGACCCGCGACCCCCGCGCCATCCCGGCCGAGATCCGCGCCGCCTATCTGCGGGCGTCCCGCGAGGCGATCCCCTCGATCGTCGCCGACTACCGGGCCTCGGCCGGCATCGACGTCGAACACGACCAAGCCGACCGAGACGCGGGCCACACCCTGCGGATGCCCGTCACCGTCCTGCAACAAGACTGGGGCGCGATGCTGGGCTTCGACGCCGCGTCCCTCTGGCGTGCCTGGGCCCCCGACCTGGAGCACCACACCGTGGCCACCGGGCACTTCATGGCCGAGGAGGCCCCCGCCGAGGTCATCAACGCTCTGCGGAACCTCATGACCTGATCGATTCGGCGGCTGGCGACCGCACATGTTCCAGGTGAGGGGACACAACGCTCAACAGCTCACTGACAGACACCCGACATGATCACGAAGGAAGACCCGCGTCGCACGAGATCACCAAACGAAAGTGGACAGAGCCAGTTTCGCAGCGTCGTCGGCAGCAGCCGGGCGGGCAAGCAGGAGTATGACCGCGTCGATCGTGACCAACACGCTACTGGCCGAACCCATCCATCCCACGGGGAAGAAGTTGGGGAAAGCGAAGAGCATGGAGACGATCCGGGCACCGACCGGTTGGCGGGCGGTGACCGCCTATCAACGCACCGCCGAAATCGAGGTACACGACCAAGGTCGATCCACCACAGCCTGGACGCCGGGCGTCTGACTACGCTCCAGGCGCGACCGCGTCGAAACAGACCAGCGTACCCTCACCGTGCGCAGTCCCAACGGGATAACGATCAATGCGCTCAACCCGACGTAAACCGGCTCTACGCACTGAGGCAGATCTCGTAGTCAGATAAGTACGTTCAGTAGTGATTGATGGTTGCGTTCTGTGACCACTGGGCTGGCCGGTGATGGGAACGAAAGCGCGCCCGCCGTCTGGGATGATCTTTGTTGACTAAGACAAACGATCACGGACGGACAGGCGCGCGTGCAACAGAATATGGTGTCGGCGGAGTTCTTGGGTCTTGCGGGCGTGCGGGTCGCTCTGGTGGAGCGGGAAACCGACGGCTCGTGGACGGTGCATGTGACCTCCGCGCCGGGATCGGGGCCCTGTTGCCCCGGATGCGGCCGGCTGGCGGTGCGGCCCAAGGAGGCGACGGCGCATACGCTGAAGCATCTGGTGGTCATGCCGGTGCGGGTGACCTGGCACAAGTCCATTTTCTGGTGCGACAACAGCGGATGTGAGAAGGCGTCCTTCGCCGAAGCCGGGCCATTGGCCGGGGCGGGAGGCCGGGTGACCGAGCACGCCAAGAAGGTGATGGGGCATCTGATCGGCGATTGGCTGGTGCCGGTGTCGCGGGTGGCGACTGCGGTGGGGGTGGCCTGGCGCACCGGCCACGACGGGTTTGAGTCGGTGGCCGCCGATGCGCAGATCGTGGTTACCGACACCATCACCAGCGCGGAAACTACCCGCGCGGAGACCAGCGCGGATCATGGTGGGCCTGGTTCGGCCGGGGTCGTGGAGTTGGCTGATCGGGCGGTCCGTTCCGTGACGGGGGCGCTGCCGCCGGTGCGGGTGCTGGGCATTGACGATCACCGGCGGGGCAGGCCGCTGTATCACCGGGACCCGGCGTCGGGAAAGTGGGTGGCCGACGCGGACCGCTGGCAGAGCGTTTTCGTCGATTCGGCCGGTGGGCGCGGGTTGCTCGGGCAGGTCGAGGGCCGTGCCGGCCGGGATGTGATCGCCTGGCTCGCCGGGCAGGACCCGGCCTGGCGTGCGGCGATCCGGTGGGTGACGGTCGACATGTCGAGCGTCTACAAGTCGGCGGTCACCACGAGCGGGCTGCTGCCCGGCGCCCAGCTGATCGTCGATCTGTTCCATGTGATCCAACTGGCCAACAAGATGATCGGGGACGTACGCCGCCGTGTCACCTTCGAACGCCGCGGGCGGCGCGGCCGGGCCGCCGACCCCGAATACGTGATCAAGGGCCTGCTGGTGAGAGGCCGGGAACGGCTGTCTGAGCGAGCCCGCCACAAACTTCTGTGCGCCCTGGCCGACCTCGGGGAGGGCGGCCGCCAGATCGGCGCCGCGTGGCGGGCCAAAGAACTCCTGCGTGACCTGGTGAGACTCTCCCCGAACCAGACCGGCCTTGCCCCGACCCGCCCGCAGATCGCCACAGCGCTGGAGGCGTTCTTCGTCTTCTGCGGCACGGTCGGCGGATCCGTTCCCGAGATCCAGACCCTCGCGGAAACGATTTCCCTCTGGCGGGCCGAGATCGCCCGCGGCGTGGTCACCGGTCACTCCAACGCCGCTGCTGAGGGCGTGAACCGCCTGGTTAAACTCGTTTACCGGACCGGATTCGGCTTCACCAACGTCACCAACCAGCAACGCCGGTCCCGCTACGCGGCCTCCCGCGGCACCCGGACTGGCTGGCTCTCGCCGGCCTGGCTCCAGGAGACCGCCTGGCGAGGCGTACCACCCGCGATGCCCACGCCAACGGCCCTCCCGCCGCGCGAACGCCGCCCCGGCCACGTCGATCTTCTCGGCGAGGCCGATGACCGGCGATCACACACCGTCACCACTACCTGGACACAACCAGTAGCCGCCTGATCACATCATCTGTTCAGCCGCGAAGAGCCCGTAAACCCATCTACGCGGTGAAACACCCATGATGTTCGGAACGCAGTGAAACATGAACATGTTCAGTCATACGTGGGCAACGCGAATCCCAGTCCATCGTTGCCCCGTGTGCTGGCGTGTCAATTGGCCCGACTGTAAGATACTTCGCGTGGCCATGCCCCCGATAGCGCTCGATAATTCGACATTCATCAGCGCTCAGGAGTTCATCACCGCCCAGAATCGTGGCGAGCGAAGCCGTGATCCATTCGCCCGGCAGGCCTATGTCGAACTCGTGCAGTCACTCATCTTCCAGCCGGCGGTCAGGGTGATTCACCCGGTCCACCTCAGCCCGGCGCCCGAACAATTCGGTGAGGAACCGTATCTCCTGCGACGTCTGCTCGAACTCGGCCTGGTTACGCCGGTTCAGGTTCTCGCCGGCTCCGTGCAGCAGCTTGCCTCCGCGGAATCGGAGGTGCTCGGCACGTTGCAGACGCGGGGAGTGGAAGCGATGCTTTCGTTTCTGCGGTCGATGGACGCCTGTGACCAAGAAGTCGAGGCGTCGGGCAACATCGGCCTCCGGAAGAGGATTCTGCAGTGGAATGACTTCCACCAGTCGCAGCTTCCCCACCATCTGGTGCGCGTGCCCACCTCGGACGGGATCGAAGCAGATCAGCTTGGTGAGTGGGCACGCGCGGCATCCGTTGCGATCGGCGAACTCTTCCGCCCTCTGATGCCGGACACGGTGGAGCCGTCGAACCTCATCGCGGCGCTGGCGAGATCCCTCCGCTATCAGGCGCGGGCGACCGTCACAGGCCATGCCTACCAGCCGCACGGCCTCCGCCGGGACTTCGCCGTCACCAGCCAGATCTTGTCCGATGACGCGACTGAGGAGGTTGTGCTGGATGTCATCAAGCTGATCCGGGGCATCCATTCCAAGGTGAGCGATGGTGCGGGATCCTCACACGCCCGCCACTTCGAACTGCTTCGCCTTGAGTTGCCCTTGGTCGGAGGACGGCTCTGGAACAACGAAGAGGTAGGTCTTCGACCTGATCGAGAATGGATCGACCTGGTCTGCGATCGCATCATGAGTTACCGGCGGCAGGCGGGATCCCTGCGTGAGCACGTTCGTGGCATAAGAGCCGAGGAAGACGTTCTTCGTTTTGAGCGTGATATCGACGAGATCGCCCAGCGGCTCAACGAGCGCCTAGGGCTGAGCACCGCTGATCTGACACCACTTGAGATGCAGCTCGCGGAAGGTGTTTCCTCGGTCGCTTCGACCGTGCCCGGTATCCCGAAAGTGGGCGGCCTGTGGATAAGCGCGCGAACAACGCTGAAGCGCTACTCGTTTCGCGGGAGCCCCGCCCAGAAGTTCATCTACCAGGAGTACCTGAGCGCGTGGCGCCGCGCGAACCACTGAATGCGCCGAGACACTCACATGAAACAGCGACTCGGCTCGAATTTCTGAATGTAGTCAATGGTCGGCCTGAGCGCGAACACCGTTTCCTCGGTCACCAGGTGCTCCCGCAGAACATAGGCGATCAGGTCAGCCTCGGTCCACCGTGTGAGCCTGACCCCAGCACTTTCACCGAGTAGGCTGAGAACGGGGTCGACGACCACCTGCCGGATCAACTCACCGTGGCAGATCTTCTCGTTGTTCAGCGGAAATATCTGCCGCTCCAGGTAATCATCGCGGAGCGTCGACCGAATACTCCAGAATCTGTCGCTCTCAAGTGGATCGGCGTCCAGGAAATTGTGATCCGAAAGAAACCTTCGGGTCGATCTGAAGACGAGCGAATTGAAATCGCGAGTGTATCTGGCCACATCGAGTTCTCGGTTCAGCAGCAGATAGAGATACTGGAGTTCTTCCAGGAAAGTGGTGTCTCCGACCGGAAAGCGAAGCAGGTCGAGTGCTTCATCCGGGAGCTCCGACGGCGACAGATTGAGGCCGGTGATCGTGAACAGCGTGTCCTCGAAGAAGCCGGTGACGATATCGGCCAGCAATACCGCTCGCGCGGCCGGATTCAGGTCCGGAATACGCTTGCGCGCGATCGCGGCGGCCTGTCTCGCCGTCTCCGCGGACAACCTGCCTGCGATGAAGCGTTCGATGTCGTCGGCCTGGTCGAATCGGTTTTGCTCGGAATTATGCGCGAAGGGCCAGCGGTTGATATCGTGCAGCCAGGAGAACAACAGCACCTCTGACTGAGACAACCTGCGATCGTCGCCTACGGACAACGCCAAAGACGCGACCCTGGTGACATGGTCATAACGGGAGAAGGCGAGTGCTCTCGGATCACCTCCGTTTGGGTGCACAGTGACAAATCCAGTAATGGACCGCAGCCGTTTCGCGGCATAGGACAGCCAAGTCGGCAGAAGTTCCGACACGTTCGTCTGGGTCCTATTCACTGCTGCCTTTCCTGCCAAATCTGCCAAGCCAGGCCCGCTCAGCCGAAATCGATTCGGGTAGCAGTTCGATTTGATACTTGTGCAGTACCAGGCTAATCATGGACTGCCGAATCTCCCCACTCACCCGAACGCGGCGGCCAGACAGCACCTCGAGGCGGGAAGCGTCTCCCCCCAGTTGGTCCGCGATCCAGGCCAGCGGCTCCTTCATGGTCTCCGACCGAAGAGTCTTGGACTGGCAAAGAGTTCGTTGAGTCGCCGGACAGTTGCATGGCCAGCACCGCTCCGCGGCGTCTCGCTGACGATCCCACACGCCAAGAGCTTCGGCTTTCCCGCTGGCCAATGCGATTGCGCACGATGTGCTCCGGTAGACAGGATAGCCCACGGTGACAGCCGCGGCGGTGATGTCCGCCCATGCCTCCGCGTCCCACATCTCGTCGCATGCATCGATGGGCAGTTCCAGCAAGCCGGTTTGGACAAGTTCCGACTGGGCGATTCCCGCCCCGACCGAGAGACCGAGAGCGACCGAGCAACGGTACCCGGACGCTTTTAGCCGCCGCACCGTTTCGACTGCCCAACTGGCGGACGGCACGACCTTGCGGGTGATCGGTCGCCAGAAGTGAACCGGCGTTATGTTCTTGAGGCCGCGATACGTCGCTCCTGCGTCGAATGTCTGATCCGGGATGAGGACGGGGCCTTTTTCTGTCCGAATCTCCAATGTCGTCCTATGGAAGGATTGCGAGTGGAAGATGATGATAGTGATGTTCAGGTCGTCGAGGGCCTCCGCCAGGGAGCGGGACATGCGCCCTTTGGACACCACCACCAGTGGTCGGGCGGAGCCGACAGCGGCCATCTCGCTCGCGAATTCATGAAAGTATTCGCGGTTGGCGGCGGTTAACAGCATGTCGGTATAATTGCCCAGGCAGATGGGAGTAGATTCGGTCTCGTCGCCCATGTCACCGCGAGTTTCTCCGAGGTACTCGCACAGCATTTCCATCGCCCGCCCTGGAGGAATTATCGATCTAGGCTGGCTCGCCTTCAGGCCGATCGGCCCAAGATAGCAGTACGAACAATTCGCTGGACAGCCGATTACCGGGTCGACACTTATCCATGTGTCATGCTCGGAAATAATGGGAAGATGCCTTGGCGATGGGTCTCCGGCCGTCAATTCACTGCACCCCCTGGCTGGCGGCGATCGTGTATCGAAGAAGGATCCGTTTATATGCTAACCCCATCGACCCGATCATGCACTTCCGCGATCTTCCGTGAGTCCGGATGGGCTTGATTTTTGGCGCAGCATCGGACGATGACGCCGGGTTCGGGCCGGCGGTCACGCCGGTAGCGGCGGTTCCACGGTCCGGTCTTGAACTTGCTCCTGGGAGGGTCTGGCCGAATGCGGGTGGTCAGATAGGAGCGGGCATCGCCAGGATCGATGTGAGCGCGCGGTGAAGCTGACGGCTCCAGGGCCAGGTTTCCGGGATCTTGATGGTGCGTCGTCGCTGGACGCGGACCAGAGGGGCGCTGGTGTGCAGCAGCGCGTAGCGCAGGGCGGGAGGGCTCGGCTATCGCCGGCTCGGCCTCACCGCACAGCAGGCGAAACCAGGTCAGCAGGTCGCAGCCGGGCCCCGTACGATCCCTCACCGATCCGGCGAAGTTTCGGGGTTCCGGGTGGCCAGCGGGAGCCCGTTGGCGGCGGCCACCGATGCGATCAACAGATCGGACAGACGCTTCCAGGGTCGACGTCCCAGGTCCAGGACGAGGGCGTAGATGACTCCGTAGGGGCGGGCCGCGTTCGCGTTGAAGGGGGATCGGATCGTAGGTGGATTCGGCCCATCAACCAACATTGACCTGGCCCTACTGCGCGGCTTCCCGCTGCGCGACCACCTGCCGCAGGCGGGGGACGCCTACCCGGCCGGGACCGCCGAGGCGATCCTGCTGTCCATCAGCCAGCAGGCCGAGTGCGACGGCAGTCGATGATGTGGAACGCCGTGTCCTGTGCGGAATACGGCGGATCTCCTTGCCTGGTGCATACTGAATATGCATACTTAGTATTCATGTCGATCAGGCACGGGCTGCTCGTCCTGCTCAGCAGAGGGCCCCGGCATGGCTACCAATTGCGGGGGGAATTCGAGGCGTCGACTGGGGCGACCTGGCCGCTCAACGTCGGCCAGGTCTACACGACGCTGTCCAGCATGGAGCGTGACGGCCTGGTCGAGCCGGGCGAGTCCGACGAGCAGGGCCGGGTCGTCTACACGATCACCGCGGCCGGCCGGGCGGAACTGGCGCGATGGTTCAGCACCCCCGTCGTCCAGTCCGACCGGCCGCGGGACGAGCTGGTCATCAAGCTGGCCATGGCCGTCGCCGCCAAGGAGGTGGACGTCGTCGCCGAGGTCATCCGCAAGCAGCGTACGGCGACCATGCGCGCCCTCCAGCAGCTGACCAGGGCCAAGCGAGCTGTCACGGACGGCGTGGCTCAGCGGCTCGTGCTCGATTCCATGATCTTCCGGGCCGAGGCCGAGCAGCGGTGGCTGGACCACTGCGAGGCCGTTCTCAAGGAGGAAAGATGACGCTCGTACGGTTGGCCGAGGTGGCCAGAGTCCATGGGGAAGGGGCGACAGCCGTACCCGCGCTGAAGGGCGTGAGCCTCGAGGTCGAGGCGGGAGAGCTGGTCGCGGTCATGGGCCCGTCGGGGTCCGGCAAGTCGACCCTGCTCAACCTCGCCGGCGGGCTCGACCGGCCCACGTCGGGGACGGTGCACATCGGTGAGCAGGACCTGGCCACCGTGCGCGACCTGGCGGCACTGCGGCGGCGCAGCGTCGGCTACGTCTTCCAGGACCTCAACCTGATCGCGTCGCTGACGGCGGCGGAGAACGTGATGCTGCCGCGCGAGCTCGACGGCGTGCGGTCACGCCTCGCCCGCGAGCAGGCCATGGCCGTGCTGGCGGAGATCGACGTGGCATACCTGGCCGACCGCTTCCCCGACGAGCTGTCCGGTGGGCAGCGCCAGCGGGTCGCGATCGCCCGTGCTCTGGTCGGCGAGCGGCGCCTGCTGCTGGCCGACGAGGCCACCGGCGCGCTGGACACGCACACCGGCGACGAGATCATGCAAGTGTTACGCGCTCGGTGTGACGCGGGCGCGGCGGTCCTGCTCGTCACGCACGAGCCGCGCTACGCCGCCTGGGCGGATCGGGTGGTGTTCCTCCGCGATGGGATGATCACGGATTCCACGAGCGAGTCGCTGGTGAGCGCCCGATGAGCGCCGTTCGCGCCGCGCTGCGCATCGCCCGCCGGAGCGCGTGGCGTTCCCGGGGACGAAGCGCGCTCATCATGGTGATGATCGGCTTGCCGGTCTTGGTGATCACGGCGATTCTCACCCTCACCGAGACCATGACCGTCACTCCGCAGGAGGGACTGGCGGCCGAGCTCGGCGCGGCCGACGCCCGCCTCGTGCAGGTACCCGCGGGTACGGAGCTCCACCAGGAGCAGAACGGGGCGAGCTGGAACACGGGCGGCGACGGAGCGGCCGTGCCCAGGCTCACCGCCGCCGAGGTCGTGGCGCTGCTCGGACCGGGCACCCGGTTGATCCCCTTCAGCACCGGCGTGCTCCGGCTGGGCACCGAGCGGGTCGACGCGCTGGAGACCGACCTGCGCGATCCCCTTACCAGGGGAATGCTGACGCTGAGTGAAGGCAGGTTTCCCGCCGCCCGCGAGGTCGCGGTGACACCCGCGTTCGGCCTGCGGCCCGGCGATCTCCTGCAGCCACCCGGCGCGGCGCCGCTGACGGTGGTGGGCGTGGTCGAGCACCCGCACCAGCCGTCGCTTCGACAGGTCGTGGGTCCGGATCTCCCGTTGGCGCCGTCGGATGAATTCTGGACTCCGTCTGGGTACGGCACCGGATGGCTCGCCGACACCCCCAAGCCCGTGTCCTGGACCGATGTGCCCACGCTGAACAGTGCCGGTCTGTTCGTCACCTCCCGCGCCATGCTCACCGGCCTGCCGGTTCGTGCCTCGGCCTTCGACGTCCAGGCCACGGTCGGGATCGGCACCATGGTGATCATGGTGGTGCTGGAGATCGTGCTGCTGGCCGGGCCCGCCTTCGCGGTCGGGCTCAGGAGACGGCGCCGGGAACTGGCCGAGATCGCGGCGCAGGGCGGCTCGGCCGGGCAGCTGCGGACGATCGTGCTGGCCGACGGACTGGTCCTCGGCGGTGTGGCCACCCTCGTGGCGACGGTGCTGGGCATCGGGGCCGGAGTGCTGGGCGCCCAGGTCGTGGCGCGCTGGGGAGGGCAGGTCGGCCCGCCGGGAGTACCGTGGTCGCCGGTTCTGAGCGTTGCCGCGCTGGGCCTGCTCACCGGGCTCGTGGCGGCGCTGGTGCCTGCCGTACAGGCGGCTCGGCAGAACACCGCGACCGTGCTGGCCGGCCGCGCGCCCGCGGTGGCCGATCGGCCGGGATGGCCCCTGGTGGGGGCTGTGCTGGTGCTGGCCGGACTGGGGGCGACCGTGGTGGCGCGGCGCCAGCCGGGCTCGGTGTGGGTGCTCGCGTCCGCGGTGCTGGTCCTGCTCGGGCTGGTGGTGTTGACGCCATGGCTGGTCCGCCACACGGGACGGCTGGCCGCGCGGTTGCGGCTCCCGCTGCGGGTTAGCGTCCGCGACGCGGTCCGCCACCAATCCCGGACGGTGAGCGCCGTGGCGGCCGTCATCGCGGTCACGGCCACGGTCGTGGCGGTGGGCATCGGCGCCTACAGCGAATACATGGACCGGCGGAACGCCTATACCTCGGCGCGCCCGACCGGCATGCTGGCGATCTGGGGTGGCAATATGGGCGACGCGGCCTGGAACAGGCTTCGCGCCGAAGCGGCCCGCCAGCTGCCGGGCGTGCCGCTGGCCGCTGGCTATCACGCCAAGGACGCCCAGGGCCACCGCTACGCGTTGCGGTACACGGTGCGATGGAACGGGATACGGACGCGTCGCACGGTGGCCATCGGAGACCAGGCTCTGCTCAGGCTCCTGCAAGGGCGCCACGACCCGCAGGCGGCCGCGGCGCTGGCGAGCGGCAAGGCCGTGGTGTTCGACGCGGCCGCGCTGCGGGACGGCAAGCTGGCGCTGCGGGCGAGCTCCACGTCCGTCCCCGCGCGCAAGCTCGACGTGCCCGCGGTGCTGGCCACGCCCGCCGACCAGCACCAGGGCGGCGCCCTCCTGCCGCGCACCTTGGTCGAGCAGGCCGGTTTCTCGACGGCGGAGCGCCAGCTCTACGCCATGTACCGGCCGTCAGCCGACTCGACGCTGTGGCGCGATCTCGCCAAGGCGAGCTCCCGCGTCACGATCGCCTCCGAGGAGGGCTATCGCAACCTGCCCGACCCCGGCTTGTGGGGCTGGCTCGGCGGCGCTCTCGTCCTTGTCGTCGGCGGCACGCTGGCCGCCACTCGCCTGGCCGCCGCCGACATGCGGCCTGAGCGGGCGACCATGATGGCGATCGGCGCCCCACCCGGGATGTTGCGGGTGGTCGTGGCCGGCCAAGCCCTCTACATCTCCGGGCTCGGCGCCCTGGTGGGGCTGGTCGCGGGAACGGTGACGGGCGTGGCCCTGAGCCGGCCGATGACGACGCACGGCGCCGGAGATCCGGCCACGATCGCCATACCGTGGCCATTCGTGATCGCCGTGGTGGTGGGGCTACCCGTCCTGGCAACTGCGGCGGCCCTGCTCACCCGGACCAGACTGCCCCTCACCGGCCGGCTCCAGTAACGCCCTACCAGCCGACGAAGAACCTCCTGGTGTCCTACTCCGAGAACGCCCTAGGCTCGTTCTGACCGTTCTGACCTCGATGACGGTACGGCGGGTGAGGAGTTCCGCGTCGGCGGCGGTGACGCGGTGCGCTGGCTACGGAAACGAAACGGAGGGCGTGATGGGCACGTACCACGACGTCTACGCGGAGAGCCTGAAGGATCCTGAGGCGTTCTGGCTCGCTGCGGCGCGGGCCGTGAGCTGGTCCCGCGCGCCCCAGCGGGCACTGGACGACACGAACGCGCCGCTGTATCGATGGTTTCCGGACGGCGAGCTGAACACCTGCCATAACGCGCTCGACCGGCACGTGGCGGCGGGGCACGGCGACCGTACGGCGCTGATCTACGACTCGCCGGTCACCGGCGCCGCGGCCCGCTACACCTACGCCGAGTTGCTTGACCAGGTGGCGCGGTTCGCCGGCGTGCTGCGCGGCCTCGGCGTCGGCAAGGGTGATCGCGTGGTGATCTACATGCCGATGGTGCCGCAGGCCGCCATCGCGATGCTGGCGTGCGCCCGGCTCGGCGCGGTGCACTCGGTGGTCTTCGGCGGCTTCGCCCCGAAGGAGCTGACCGCCCGGATCGACGACGCCGAGCCGAAGGTCGTGGTCTGCGCCTCCTGCGGCATCGAGCCCACCAGGGTGGTGGAGTACAAGCCGATCGTGGACGAGGCGATCGCCGCCGCGGCGCACCCGCCGGAGAAGGTCGTGGTGCTCCAGCGCGAGCGGGCGCGCGCCGAGATGGGGGAGCGCGACGCCGACTGGGACGAACTGATGTCCGCCGCCGAGCCCGCCGCCTGCGTCGACGTGGCGGCGACCGACCCGCTCTACATCCTCTACACCTCCGGCACCACGGGCCGGCCGAAGGGGGTCGTGCGCGACAACGGCGGGCACGCGGTCGCGTTGCTGTGGTCGATGGCCGGGGTCTACGGCATCGGGCCTGGTGACGTGTGGTGGACGGCTTCCGACGTCGGGTGGGTGGTGGGCCACTCCTACATCGTGTACGCGCCCCTGCTCGCGGGCGCGACGACCGTGCTGTACGAGGGGAAGCCGGTGGGCACCCCGGACGCCGGGGCGTTCTGGCGGGTGATCTCGCAGTACGGTGTGAAGGCCCTGTTCACCGCGCCGACCGCGCTGCGGGCGGTCAAGAAGGTGGACCCGGCGGGCGACGAAATCGACAAATACGATTTGTCGGCTTTCAGGGCACTTTTCATGGCCGGAGAGCGGTTGGACCCGGAGACCCACCGGTGGGCCTCGGACCGGCTCGGCGTGCCCGTGGTGGACCACTGGTGGCAGACCGAGACCGGCTGGGCGGTGGCCGGCAACCCGCAGGGTCTCGACCCCATGCCGATCAAACCGGGATCCGCCACCGTCCCGATGCCCGGCTACGACATCCGCGTCCTCGACCCCGCCGGTGCGGAACTGCCGGCGGGGGCCGAAGGCGCCATCTGCATCAAACTCCCGATGCCGCCCGGCACCTTGCCCACGCTCTGGCGCGACGACGACCGTTACATCGCCTCGTACCTGTCCCACTACCCCGGCCACTACCTGACCGGCGACGGCGGCTACTTCGACGAGGACGGCTACCTGTTCGTGATGGGCCGCACCGACGACGTGATCAACGTGGCCGGCCACCGGCTGTCGACCGGCAGCATGGAAGCCGTGCTCGCCGCCCACCCCGCCGTGGCCGAATGCGCCGTGATCGGCGTCCACGACGCCATCAAGGGCCAGGTGGCCCGCGGTTTCGTCGTCCTGAAGGCCGGCGCCCCGATCGCCCCTGACACGCTCCGCGCCGAACTGATCGCCGCCGTCCGCCGCGACATCGGCGCCGTGGCCGCCTTCAAGGAGGTCACCATCGTGGACGCCCTGCCCAAGACCCGCTCCGGCAAGATCCTCCGCCGCACGATGCGCGACATGGCCGACGGCCGCCCGGCCCCCGTCCCGTCCACCATCGAGGACCCCGCCATCCTGGAGACCCTCCGCCCGCTACTGGAACGCCGCATCACCGACTGACCGCGAGATGGCAATCAACTGAAGTCGCCCTGCCTGTGGGTGCGACTTCGGGCTCCCTAGCGGCTCCGGTAAGCGACGAGCTGCTCAATGGAGATCAGCTTCAGGTCGTGCCGGTCCGCGAATTCGCGCAGTTCCGGAAGGCGTGCCATGGTTCCGTCGTCATTGACGATTTCGCAGATGGCGCCCGCTGGGGACAGGCCCGCCAGGCGAGCCAGATCGACCGCCGCCTCGGTGTGGCCCGCACGGTCGAGCACGCCGCCTGATTCCGCCCTCAATGGGAAAACATGCCCTGGCCTGCGTAGTTCATCGGCCCGTGTTCCAGGGCTCGCGAGCAAGCGCAGGGTCACGGCGCGGTCCTTGGCGGATATCCCTGTCGAAACGCCGTACGCGGCGTCGACGGAAACCGTGAACGCCGTGCCCTTGGCATCCTCGTTGATCGCCGCCATGGGGGGAAGGCGCAGCCGGTCGGCGGTCGCCTCCTCGATGGGCGCGCAGATGACTCCGCAGGTGTATCGCACCATGAACGCCAACGCCTCGGGTGTCGCCTTCTCGGCGGCGATGATCAGATCGCCTTCGTTCTCGCGATCCTCGTCATCCACGACGATCACCATTCGCCCCGCGGCGATCTCACGCACCGCGTCTTCGACGTTGTCCAGAACACTCGACCGCGCCCCAGCGTGACGCGATGACATGCCGATCATTCCTGTCTTCTCTCAACTTGGCCAACGAGAAGTCTTCACGCCCTGTGGTCGAGCAGGCTCTGCGCGACCTCTAAGTCTGTGATCAGCACGTTTACCCATCCGCCTTCAAGGGCGGCCTTGATGGCGGAGAACTTGCGCATGCCGCCGGCGACCGCGACGCGGCGGGCCACGGCTCGGAAGCTCGCTTCGTCGATGCCGACGACTCGGCGGTCGAAGGCGGAGTCGATGGCGTTGCCGTTCGCGTCGAAGAAGTGCAGGCAGACGTCGCCGACGGCGCCCAGCAGGCGGAGTTCCTCCCGGTCGGCCTGGCCGATCGCGTTCCCGCTGCGCAGCAGCAGCGGTGAGGGGTCGAGGCTGCCGATGCCGACCAGGACGACGGTGAGGTCGTGCCACTGGGACATGACCTCGACGACCGCGGAGTCCTGCAGGAGCGCGTCGCGGACCATGGGGGTGCCGACGACCCCCGGCGATGGCACGAAGACGGGGCGGCCCTTCGTGATTTCGGTGAGACGGCCGATGAGCCGGGTGGCGAGGACCTGGGCCTCGGGGCTGCCCACTCCGCCGACGAGCTGCATGACACGGTCGGCGACCTGGGTGTTCTTCGGGCTCATGCGGTTCACGGCGGCCAGGAGCGTCTCGCTCCACGAGGAGATGCCGATGACGTCGCCCCCGGTGAAGGTGGTGTCGAAGTAGACGGCGGCCGCCGCCGCCAGGGCGGGGATGACGTCGCCGCGGGCTCCGTCGGCGTCCACCACCACGACGTCACGCAGGGCGAACCGCCGCTGAAGGTCTTCCTCGATCTTGGTGTGGACACCGTCGGGAAGCACGACGACGGTCCGGACGATGCCGCAGGCGACGGCCTCCTTCAACAGGCGCGAGACGCGCGGCTGGGAGATGTTGAGTAGCGCGGCGATCTCGGGCTGCCGGATGTTCTGCTCGTGGTACATGCGGGCCACCCGTGCCAGCAGGCGCAAGTGGTCCGTGCCCAAGCCGTGACTACGCCCCAGATCCGCGACCACCGAGCACCACCTTTCCCGTATGTCTATTCCATCCTGACTCTCTACATCGTAGGCGGGCGGAAGGACGCCCCGCGCCCTTCCGCCGGCGGTCTACTTCCTCGCGAAAACGCCGAACTCGTCGGCGTTTTCCGCGGTGACCAGTTCGCAGTCGATCGACTGCTTCTCCTCCTTGCTCGGGCTGCCCGTCTTGATGAACGCGTCCGCCTGCTCGACGGCGGACTCGGCGCCGAGAGCGGCGGGCTGCAGGGCGGTCGCGTGCATCTCTCCCGCCTTGATCGCGGCGATGGCGTCAGGGCTGCCGTCGAAGCCGACGACCTCCACCTTGTCGAGCAGGCCCGCGGCCTTCAGCGCGGCCACGGCGCCCAGGGCCATGGTGTCGTTGCCCGCGATGACGCCCTGGATATCGGGGTTCTTCTGAATGATGGTCTCCATCTTGGTGAACGCCTCCTGCTGGTCCCAGTTGGCGCTCTCCTGGGTGATCCGCTTCATGTCCGGGTACTGCGAGATCACGTCGGCGAATCCCTTGGAACGCACGCTGGCGTTGGTGTCGGACTCCTTGCCGACCAGCTCGACGTAGTTTCCCTTGCTCTTCATCGCCTCCACGAACGACTGGGCGACGAGCTGGGCGCCCTGGGAGTTGTTCGAGACGATCTGCGCCTTGGCGATGCCGGTGGCGTTGATCTCGCGGTCGATGAGGAAGACCGGGATTCCGGCCTCGGCGGCCTTGCGGATCGGGCCGATCGACGCGTCCGCTCCCGCGTTGTCCAGGATGATCGCCTTGGCCTTGCGTGAGATGGCGGCGTCGATCAGCTCGCTCTGCTTGTTGGGATCGTCGTCGTGCGAGGCGACCGACGTCTGGTAGCCGAGCGACTCGGCCTTGACCTTGGCCGAGTCGGCCTCCGCCTTGAAGAAGGGGTTGTCGTGCGACGGGGTGATGACGGCGATGAGGCCGCCGGCCGTGGCGGAGGTGGTGGCCGGCGAGCCGGTCGGCGCGGGCTCGTCGCCGCCGCAGGCGGTCAGCAGGGAGCCGCCGAGCAGCAGCGAGAGGGCGAGGACTGTACCGCGGGTTGGCCGAAGACGGCGTGGACGTGATGCGGGCATGGGTATCTCCTTGTCATGCGGGGTGGGGTAGGTCAGTTGGGTTGTTCGCTCGCCACCACCGCGGACGCGGCGGCCCCCCGACGCTTGAATCGCTGCTGGACCTGGTCGAGGACCACAGCCAGGATGATCACTGCCCCCTTGATGACCATCTGCCAGAACGTCGACACGCCCAGGATCACCAGGCCGTCGGCGAGGAACCCGATCACGAAGGCGCCGACGAGGGTTCCTCGCACGTTCCCCTTGCCTCCGCTGAGCGCGGCGCCGCCGATGACCACCGCGGCGATCGCGTTGAGCTCGTAGGTCTCGCCGGCCTGCGGGGCGGCGGAGGTCAGCTCGGAGGCGATGATGAGTCCCGCGATCGCCGCGCACGCGCCGGAGATCACGTACACGATCGTCTTGACCCGGCGTACGGGTACGCCGGACAGCTCCGCGGCTCGCTCGTTGCCGCCCGTGGCGTACAGCCATCTGCCGAAGGGCGCCTTGGCCAGCAGCAGCGCGACGGCGACCGCCAGGATGATCATGATCCAGATCGCGGTGGGCAGGCCGAGGGGCCGCCCGCTGCCGAGCAGGTGGAAGCCCGTGTTGCCGAGGCTGGGATCGCCGCCCAGGTTGGGATAGGTGGCGCCGTTGGAGATCAGCATCGCCGCGCCGCGCGCCACGTAGAGCATGCCGAGCGTGGCGATGAAGGGCGCGACGTTGAACCGGGTGACCAGCAGGCCGTTCACCGCGCCGACCGCCGTGCCCACCGCGACGCACAGCACGATCACCACCCACACGGGCGGATAGGCGATCACTCCACCGATCTGCAGGCCCTGCAGGAGCTCACCGGCGACCACTCCCGACAGGCCCACGATGGAGCCCACCGACAGGTCGATGCCGCCCTTGAGGATCACCAGCAGCATGCCGAGGGCGATCACGCCGTTGATGGCGACGTGCTTGGTCATCGTGATCAGGTTCGTCACGGTGAGAAACGAGTCCGACAGCAGTCCGAAGACCACGATGAGGACGGCCAGCGCGATGAAGGCGCGCAGTTCGAAGGCGACGTTCAGCAGTGAGAGGCGCCGGGCTCGCAGGGCCGCCCGCGCGGGCGGCGCGGCTTCGGAAGCCGTCGGCGTGGCGGCCGGGGCGGTCATCGCGGCCCCTCCGCGGTGGTGAGGGCGCCGCCGTCGGACACGCTCATGAGTTCCTCCCGGGTCAGTTCGCCCTGCCGGAACTCTCCGACGAGGGAGCCGCGGGCGAGCACGAGCAGCCGGTCGGGGATGTGCAGGGCCTCTTCGGCATCGGATGTGGTGAACAGCACCGCCAGGCCGCGTCTGGCCTGCGCCGCCATCAGGTCGAAGATGTCGGCCTTGGCGCCCACGTCGACCCCGCGGGACGGCTCGTCGAGCAGCAGGACGCGCGGGCCGGTCAGCAGGGCCTTGCCGATGACCACTTTCTGCTGGTTGCCGCCGCTCAGCGAGCCGATGGCCGCCTTGGGGCCGCTGGTCTTCACCGTGACGTCGGTGATGGCCCGCGCGACGGCGGCGCGCTCCCGGTTCCTGGAGAGGAACAGGCGGCCTGCGATGGAGCTCAGCCCGGCCAGCGAGATGTTCTCGCCGACCGACATGGTCTGCACGAGACCGTCGCGCTGGCGGTCCTCCGGGACGAGCGCCACGCCGCGCTCGATGCGCTCGCGGATGCCGACTCCGCCGAGGGGAGTGCCGGTGAGCAGCACGTCACCGGACACCGGCGTGATCTTGCCGGCCAGCGTCTCGAGGAGCTCGCTGCGGCCGGAGCCCATCAGGCCGTAGATGCCGACGATCTCGCCTTCGCGCACGGCCAGCGACAGATCGTTGACCGCGAGCCGGCCGGGCACGTCGGGATCGGCCACCATGAGGTTCCGCACGGTGAGGAGCTCGTCGCCCAGCACCGGCTCCCGGCTGGGGAACAGGGCGTCCTGGTCGCGGCCCACCATCTGCGCGACGATCCACCGGATGTCGACCTCCGCCGCGTCGGCCGTGGCGACCAGCGAGCCGTCGCGGAGCACCACGACATCGTCGGCGATCTCCAGCGCTTCATCCAGGTGGTGGGAGATGTAGACGACCGCGACTCCGGCGGCGGTCAGCTCCCTGATGACCCGGAACAGCACCTCGACCTCGGGCGCGGTGAGCGCGGAGGTCGGCTCGTCCATGATCAGGACACGGGCCTGCTGCAACAGGGTGCGGGCGATCTCCACGAGCTGCTGCTGGCCGAGCCGTAGCTCACCGACGAGACGGTTGGGGTCGACGGACTCTTCCAGCCGGTTCAGGACCGCGACGGTGGCCTGCCGCTGCGCCTTGCGGTCGATGGCTCCGAAGGCGCCCGGGATCTCACGCGCCAGGAACAGGTTGTCCTGGATGCTGAGATTCGGGCAGAGGCTGAGTTCCTGGTGGATGATGGCGATGCCTTGGTCGGCGGCGTCGCGTGAGGACAGCAGCCGGACCGGCCTGCCGTCGAGCTCGACGTGGCCGGTGGTGGGCTGCTCGATGCCGGCGAGGATCTTCATGAGGGTGGACTTGCCCGCGCCGTTCTCGCCGAACAGCGCGGTCACCCGGCCGGGCGCGACACCGAAGTCGATTCCCTTGAGGGCGTGCGTGCCGCCGTACACCTTGGTGACCTCGCGGGCCTGCAGAACGTGCGCGGTCACGAGATCGCCACGGGGGTGATCGTCACGGTGGCGGGTGTCAGCAGGGTGAACGCGCCGGTGAAGCTGATCTTCTTCCCGTCGAGCGCGGCGACGTCCAGCCCGTTGCGCAGCTTCTGGCGCATCTGGTCGTTCAGGGCCGTGGCGGCGTCGGCGAAGTCGACCTGGTTGACGAACTGGCCGAAGGTGATGAACCCGACGGAGTCCCGCAGGGCCGTGCCGTTGATGGCGGGACCGATCTGCAGATACACCTTGGCGCCGTCCGGCAGGCCGGGAACCTCCACCGGCAACAGCCCCGAGGTGGGCTTGCCCGCCGTGCCCGTGCCCTTGACGGCGAAGTTGTACGGGCCGGTGCCCGCCCGCTTGCCGTACTTCCGGCCCGCGGCCTCCTTGTCCTCCTCGACCGCCTTCAGCAGTGCGGGCAGCTCCACGGCGTTGCTCTTGATGGCGGGCACGACCTTGGCGTCATAGTTCTCCGCGCCGAACGCGGCGGGGTCGAACCCCTTGGGCGCCGCGGCCGCCGCGGCCTCCACCGATCGGTACTTGGTGCTGACCGCCATGGCCACCAGTAGCGCCACGATGGCCGCGGTGGCGACCCACCCTGCCGGGACCCGGCGGCGGGCGGCCGGCGGCGATGTGCTCATGTGGTTCTCCTCTCGCCTGTCGCCGGTACGGGACGCGACCGCTGGACCTCCTCCCGCCAGGCGGCCCGCCTGGCGGCGCGGCCTGCCTGGTCGCTGACAGGGGTGTACTCGTCGGCGGTCCTGCGCCGCCTTTCCAACTGCTGGAGCGTCCACAACCCGGCCACCAGGCCGGCCGCGTCCGCCACGCCGAGGCAGGACAGGTCGTGCTCGCCGGTGCGGGCGACCCGCCGGCCGCTGATGTCCGCCTGCAGCCGCATCAGCCGGTCGCTCCGGGTGAGGCCGCCGTCGGCCAGGAGCACCCGCACCTCGCCGGTCGCCCGCTCCAGGGCCGCCACGACGTCCTCCACCTGGAAGGCGATGGCCTCCAGAGCGGCCGCGACCAGCTGGCCCCGCCTCGTGCCGAGGGTCAGCCCGGTCACGATCGCCGTGGCGTCGGGCTCCCACCAGGGCGCGCCGAGGCCGCCGAACGCGGGGACGATGGCCACGCCGCCGGTGTCCGCGGCCTCCGCCAGGAGGATCTCGGGAGTGGTGCCGAACAGCTCGGCCAGCCAGCTGAGGGTGCGGCCGGTGGCCCGGATGTTCCCCTCGACGGCGAGCGTGGGACCGCCGAGGTCCCACGCGATGCTGCGGCACAGCCCGGGGGCGTCGCCGCAGTCACCGATCGCCATGATCGACGAGCCGGTGCCGTAGGTCGCCTTCACGACGCCGGCGCGCCACCCGGCGTGGGCGAACATCGCGGCGTGCGAGTCGCCCATGACGGCCAGCACCGGGACGCCGTCCGGCAGCGGCGCAAGGTCGCGAACCGCGGGGAAGGGGCCGTCGGAGGCGACCACCCGCGGCAGCACCTGGCACGGCACCCCGAACAGCTCGAGCAGGCGCTCGTCCCATTTGCCCGTGTCCACGTTGAGCAGCTGGGTGCGCGAGGCGTTGCCCGCCTCCACGACGTGCTCGCCGCCGAGGCGGCTGAGCAGCCAGGAGTCGACCGTGCCCAGGCACAGCTCGCCCGCGCGGGCGCGGCTCCGGTCCCGGTCGTGGGCGTCCAGCAGCCAGCGGGCCTTCAACGCCGAGAACATCGGGTCCAGGGGCATCCCGCTGGCCGACCGCACCACGGGGCCGGCTCCCGCGGCCACGAGTTCACGGCACAGCGCGCCGGTGCGTTGATCCTGCCAGCTGATCAGCGGACCGATCGGGTTGCCGGTGCCGCGCTCCCACAGCACCAGCGACTCGCGCTGGGTGCTGAAACCCACCCCGATGACCTGGGCGGCGTGGGACGGGTCGACGCAGTCGGCGACCGCCCGTCGCACGCTCTGCCAGATCTCGTCGGCGCTCTGCTCCACCCAGCCGGGCCGGGGCTGGCTTTCCGACACCGGCGCGAGCCCGCGCGAGACGACCTGCCCGTCCTCGTCGACGAGCAGCGCCTTCGTCGAGCTGGTCCCCTGGTCGATGGCGAGAATCAGCGATTTAGCCATGGCTGAGCAGGCTCCGTACAGCCTCGGCGATGCCGTCCGCGGAGAGACCGAAATGATCGAGCAGGAAGGCGGTGTCCCCGGTGGGGGCGAAGACCCGCGGCACGCCGAGTATCCGCATCGGAGCGGGGTGGTTGGTGACGACGGCGGCGGCCACCGCGGCGCCGAGACCGCCGCTGATGGTGGCCTCCTCGGCGGTCACGATGCCCCGGGTCTCGCGGGCGGCGGCGAGGACGGCGTCCAGGTCCAGCGGCTCGATGAAGGGCATGTTCAGCACGCGTACCGACACGCCCTCCGCGCTCAGCCGGTCGGCCGCCTGCAGCGCGCGCGACGTCAGCGAGCCGATGGCGATCACCGTGACGTCGTCGCCGTCCCGCAGGAGCACCGCCCGGCGCGGCTCGAACGGCGCGTCCGCGGGCGTGACCGCGGGCACCTTGAAGCGGGGGATGCGCAGGTAGGAGGGGCGGCTGGAGGCGGCGGCCCAGCGTACCGCCAGGCGCGTCTGCGCGGGGTCGGCCGGCACGATCACGTCCAGGTTGGCGACCGCCCGCACCCAGGACAGGTCCTCGATGGAGTGGTGGGTGGGACCGAGCTCGCCGTACGCCATGCCCGGGGACTGCCCGCACAGCACGACGTGGGCCTCGCTGTAGGCGACGTCCGCCTTGATCTGCTCCAGCGCCCGCCCGGTGAGGAACGGGGCCGCCGCGCAGACGAACGGGATCTTCCCCGCGTTGGCCAGACCGGCCGCGAGGCCGACGAGCTCCTGCTCGGCGATGCCGACATTGATCAACCGGTCGGGGAACTCCTCGCGGAAGCCGACGAGGTTGCTGGAGCCGACGGAGTCATTGCATATCGCAACGATCCGCTCGTCCTGGCGGGCGAGCGCGCTGAGTTCCTCGGCGAAGGCCTGGCGGCAGTCGAAGGTCGCCTGCTGCTCCAGTACGGTCATCGGGCCAGCTCCGCGAGCGCGGCTTCGACCTGCTCGGAAGTCGGCACCTTGTGATGCCACTCGACCCGATCCTCCATGAACGAAACGCCTTTCCCCTTTATTGTGTTCGCGATGACGACGACGGGTTTGCCGGTGTCAGAGCCGCGCAGGGCGGCCCGAAGGGCGAGGTGGTCATGGCCGTCGACCTCGCGCACCTCCCAGCCGAAGCTATGCCATCGGTCGGCCAGTGGCTCCAGCCGGTTGGTGTCCTCGGTGCGCGCGCCCTGCTGCAACCGGTTCCGGTCGATCACCGCGGTGAGGTTGGAAAGGCCATGGTGCGAGGCGGCCATCGCGGCCTCCCAGTTGCTGCCCTCCTGCAGCTCGCCGTCGCCCATGACGACGACGGTGCGCCAGCTCGCCCCATCGAGCTTGGCGCCCACCGCGCACCCCGTGGCCACCGGCAGGCCGTGCCCGAGCGCCCCGGTGTTGGTCTCCACGCCGGGGACCTTGACCTTGTTGGGGTGTCCGTTGAGCGCCGACAGCGGAGCCATGAAGGTGGCGAGCTCGTCGGTGTCGAAGAACCCGCAGTGCGCGAGGGTCGAGTACAGCGCGGCGGCGCAGTGGCCCTTGCTGAGCACGAACCGGTCGCGCCGCGCCCAGTCCGGCTGCTCGGGGTCGACCGACAGGACCGCGTAGAAGCACGTCACGAGGATGTCGGTGACCGACAGGTCGCCGCCGATGTGCCCCAGTTTCGCCCTGTCGATCATCGTGATGATGCTGCGGCGGACCTTCGTGGCGACCTGGTTCAGCTCGGCGGCGGCCGTCTCGTCGTCGCCGGTACGGACGCGCTCGGCCACCTGGCGGTACTCGCGGGCCAGCCGGGACGCGGCGGGGAGCAGGGTCATCACTGCTCTACCATCGCGGTGAGCAGCGCCCGCTGGACGATGCGCTGTGCCGCCAGGGCGTCCTGTGCCTGCTGAGCCGCGGTGAGCGCCTCGCGGTCGACCAGCCCGAGCGCGCGGTCGATGCTCTTCATGACCCGGATGCCGGCCCGCGCCGCCTCGACCGAGTCCTCGCGGAAGGGGAACTGGTCGAGCTGCCAGACGCCGTCCCAGCCGGCGTCCTGGAGCGCGTAGAAGAACTCGAAGGTCTCGGTCAGGTGGACAGAGCCGACCACCATGTCGTCGTCCCAGCCGCGGTAGTTGTCGTTGACGTCGATCGCGAAGAGCCGCCCGCGCGAGATGGCGAGCCGGGCCGCGTCGGCGGGGCTCTCGCCGCCGTACAGCGAGTGGCCGAAGTCGAGCAGGATGCCCACGTTGGGCAGGCCGATCTCCTCGATGCCGAGCAGCGTCTTGCTCACCGAGGAGAACACCATGCTGTTGCGCGGCTCACGCGGCTTGTACTCGATCGCGAAGCGAAGGTCGGGGAAGGCCGCCGCCAGCTCGCGCACCGCGTCCAGGGAGAACCGCCACAGCTGCGAGTGGTCGGCCTGGAAGGGGTAGTCCCAGCCGTCCTGGCCCGGCCAGAGCTTGACGTAGTCGCAGCCGAGCTGCCGCGCCACCTCCGCGCCCTGCGACACCAGCTCGATCGCCTGCCGGCGCACCTGGGGGTCGGGGTTGGTGAACGCGCCACGGGTGAAACGCCTGGTGTAGATCTCCGGCGTGATCGCGATCGCGCGCAGGCCGTTGCGCTTGAGCGCGTCCTCCACCTCGGCCACCGGCAGGTCCACCGGGTCAAATGGGAAGGTCAGGTCGACCACCGACAGGTCCTCCACCTGCCCGGCGAGGTCGATCGCCTGCAGGGTGCTCACCGGCGGGCCGTATCCGTCGGTCGCGTATCGGTCGACATAGCGGCCGAAGTGCCAGATACCGGCACCGAATACCCGGTCTTGAATTTCTATTCGTGACTGATTAGGCATACGAAGACCGTACGAGTGACTTTGTGTCGATGTCAATGACATGTCCTTGTAACAAACTGGCAACGAACGCCATCTGCTCGCTGAAACGCGAGGATCCCGGGCAAGGCAGGACGCCGGCCATGCCCGCACCCCGGAGGTGCGGGCATGGCCGTGTATCAGTGGGCGAATATCAGCTGGATACGGTGATGACGACCCGCTGGTAGTGCTTCAGCGCGGGCGTGCCGTCGTCCTTGACCTCAAGGATCAGGTGGATGGTGCTGCCCGGGGCGGCGTCGGCGGGCACGGTGAACGAGACCGACGGCGCGTCGGCTCCGGTGAGTTCGACCACGCCCGGGTAGGTGTCCGCGTCGGTGTACTGCCACCACTTGTACGACAGCCGGTCGTGATCGGGGTCCTTGCCCTTGCCCCGCAGGGTGACCGTCGACCCGGCCTTGCAGGTCAGGTCCACGCCCTCCTTCACCGAGGCCTCGGGGTTGTGGTTGGCCTGGGAGTACTTCCGCGTCATGCCCCAGTCGGCGCGTGCCGCGAAGTCGTTCTGGATGTCCTCCACCCACCGCGTCTGCGGATACCTGCGCTGGTTGGTCGCGGTCGAACTGTACGGATTGACGTCGGAGGTGTCGATCCAGCCCGAGGCGTTCGGCGCGAACCTGCCACCCCAGCCGCCGTACGTCGGGTCCTCCGACGAGCGCAGGCCGTTGAAGTCGAACAGGTACATGTACGCCGGCGAGTCGCCTTCGGAGATGAAGTCATGGATGTCGTAGGTGAGGTTCTGCTCCGGGCGCCAGCGATTGTTCTGGTCGTCCCCGGGGGTGGGCTTGCCGTCCCGGTAGGTGCGGTACTGCTGGAACAGCTCGCCGTGGCCGTCGAGGAAGTTGGCTTCCATGTACGGCGCGCGCAGCGTGTACTGGAAGGGCTCGGGCACGTTGCTCCGCCACTGGTAGGCGAAGCTCCAGAACTGGCTCTGGTTGTCGATGATCTTCACCTGGGGCCAGTTCGGCTTGATGTAGGCGTTGAGCGTGTCGTCCTGGTTGAGGATGTTGTAGATGACCAGCTTGTCGCTGACCTTCCGCTGGATGGCCGGCCACTGGCTGGTGCCTTCGTACTCCTCCTGGATCGACTTCAGCGCCCGGGCGATGGTGTTGAGGCCACCCCAGGCCTGGGCGTAGAGCGGGCCGGGCTTGTTGTCGAGGATCAATTTCTCGATCCACTCCGACCCCTCGGTCACCTTCGTCATCTCGCTGACGTTCTCGATGTTGCCGATCTTGTACAGGGAGCGGAGCGTGGCGGGGGTCGGATAGCCGTCGGCGTGCTTCTTGAGATTCGGGTAGAGCTGGGCGTACAGGTCGATGTACTGGTTGACCCACTCCGTCCCGGTCCACCGGAAGGGCGCCACCGAACCTCCGTCACCGGCCCAGTGGAACCGGGAGCTGGAGTAGATGATGCCCGCGATGTCGAACTCGTTGGCGTAGTACAGGAACCGGATGAACGAATCCATGTCGTCCACCTCGCCGTCCTGCGTCACGATCATCCTGGGCTTGCTCTCGTTCGCGTGCTCGCCCGCATGACGGCATGCCTTGGCGAACGCGGACGCCCTGTCGTCCGGATCCGCGTGCGCGGGGACCGCCAGCAGCGCCGCGGCCAACGCGCCGGCGGCCGCGACCGGCAGGATCCGGCCCGCTATTGATCTTGGTCTACGAGTTCGCATGGTTCTCCTCTGGGAGACGCGCGAACGACATGGGTGTCCGTTCGGCGATTGGGGGAGGGGGCGTAATGGCTGGGTAACCCGGAGGACGCGAATCGCCGGGCCCTTGCGTGTCCACGTCTGCATAAATATTCAGTACTGAATGATTCGTTAACGCTGTAGCAGCGCGCTAAAAGGCTCGTCAAGACCCATTCGGGGCAGGCCGCGGGCGGTGAGCATCACCGGACGGCTATTACCGTGCCATTGCGCGGACATGTCATTGACATGTCGCTCATGCGACCGTAACGTCAGCACATGTCTAGTCGTTTATGCATAAATATTCGCCATCATCCCCGATTGCTCTATGGAAGAGCCCCTTCCGGGCTGAAATCGGGGTGAGACGGCACAACGCCAAAGCGCTCAGCACGCGGGCGGCGTGAGGGCCTGGACCGTACGCGAAGGGCTTGGGCGGTTCAGGTGTGCGGCGAGCCAGGCGCTCGTCTCGGCCAGCTTGCCCAGGTCCACGCCAGTGTCGATGCCGAGTCCGGCCAGTTGCCAGAGCAGGTCCTCGGTGGCGAGGTTGCCGGTGGCGCTCCTGGCGTACGGGCAGCCGCCGAGGCCGCCGGCGGACGCGTCGACCGTGGTGACCCCGCGGCCGAGCGCGACGAGGGTGTTCGCCAGGGCCTGGCCGTAGGTGTCGTGGAAGTGCACGCCGATCCGTCCGACCGGCACCCCGGCGCCCACCAGGGCGTCGAGCAGCGCGGCGACCCGGCCGGGGGTCGCGACGCCGATCGTGTCGCCGAGGCCGAGCTCGGTGCAGCCGAGCGCGAGCAGCCGCGTCGCGACCGCGACGACCTGGGGGATCGGCACCTCGCCCTCCCACGGGTCGCCGAAGCACATCGACAGGTAGCCGCGCACGCCCAGGCCCGCCTCGCGGGCGCGGGCGATCACCGGGGCGAACATCTCCAGCGACTGGGCGACGGTCCGGTTCAGGTTGGCCCTGGCGAAGGACTCGGTGGCGCTGGCGAAGACGGCGACGTCGGTGAGCCCGAGGCCGATCGCCCGGTCCAGGCCGCGTTCGTTCGGGACGAGCACCGGGTAGCGCACGCCGTCGCGCCGCTTCAGCCGGCGCAGCACCTCCTCGGCGTCGGCGAGCTGCGGCACCCATGCCGGGTGCACCAGCGAGGTGGTCTCCACGACGGTGTGCCCGGCGTCGGCGAGCCGCTCGACGAGCTCGACCTTCACCTCGATGGGCAGGATCGCGGCCTCGTTCTGCAGGCCGTCCCGCGGCCCTACCTCCCAGATCGTTATCCGGCCGGGCAGGCCGGGCAACGGGTCGACTCCGTAGCGGTTCACCCTGGCCCCTCGCGTGAGGGGAACTCGGGTGGTCGGCGGGCGGCGAAGGCCGCCAGGCCCTCGCGGGCGTCGGGCGAGGTGAACGCCCGCTGCCCGTAGAGGGCCTCGGCGTGGAACGCCTGGTCGAGCGGGAGGTCGCCCAGGCGCAGGACGGCCTGCTTGATCGTCGCGATCGCGGTGCCGGACAGCCCGCCGATCCTGCGGGCCCACGCGAGCGCCGTCGGCATCACCTCCGGCGCCGGTACGACGGCGTTGAGCAGGCCCAGCCGCAGCGCTTCCGCGGCCGGGACGCGCTCGCCGAGCAACAGCAACTGCATGGCCCAGGCGTACGGGATCTGCCGGGTCAGCCGGGCGAGGGTGCCCCCGGCCGGCACCACTCCGACGCCCGGCTCGGGCAGGCCGAACTCGGCGCCCTCGCTCGCGACCCGCAGGTCGGTGGAGAGCATGATCTCGAAACCGCCGCCCAGGCACAGGCCGTTCACCGCGGCGATCACCGGCTTGAACAGCCTGGTGTGCTTCTGGTGCGCGCCGTCCCAGCGCGAGATGTCGAACCGCCCCTCGGCCAGCGCGGGGATCGACTCGCCCAGGTCCGCGCCGACGCAGAACGCGCGTTCGCCCTCGCCGGTGAGGACGGCCGCGGCGATCGTGTCGTCGTCCCGCACCCGGGCGAAGGCGTCGGCGAGCTCGTCGTACATGGCCAGGGTCAGCGCGTTGAGCTTGGCGGGACGGGCGAAGGAGATGATGGCCGTGGCCCCGTCCCGCTCGAAGCCGATGGTCAATCAGATCACCCCCGCGGCGCGGAGTTCGGCGATCCGCTGCGGGGAGAGGTCCAGCAGGCCCCGCAGCACGGCGTCGGTGTGCTCGCCGGGGCGCGGGGCGAGCGTACGCGGCCGGGCGGGGGTGACGTCGAGCTTGATCGGCTGCCCGAACATCCGCAACGGCCCGAAGTCCGGGTACTCGACGTCGACGATCATGTCGCGCGCGGCGATCTGCGGATCGTCCACCACTTCCGCGATGGTCTTGACCGCGCTCAGCGGCACCTGGTCGCCGGCCAGGTCCTCGAGTTCGGCGCGGGTGCGTGACGCGAACCAGTCGAGCAGAAGCGGGCGAATCCGGTGGGAGTAGACATCGGCGTCGAACCTCTTGGCCATGGTGTCGATCTCCGGGTCACCGGCGAGTTCGGGACGGTCGAACATCGTGCACGTCAGCCGCCAGAACTTGTCGGTGTAGCCACCGAAGAAGACGTACCCGTCCTTGCACGGATACAGCTCGTACGGGCGTACGAACGGGTGCTGGTTGCCCAGCGGCCTGGGCACCTCGCCGTCCACCGTGTACGACACGACCGCGTTCTCGGTCAGGGACAGCACCGAGTCCTGCTGCGACACGTCGACGAGCTGGCCCTCGCCGGTGCGTTCGGCGTGCCGCAGGGCGGCCAGGGTGCCGATGACGGCGTACAGGGTGGCCGACAGGTCGCCGATGATCGTGCCGACCCGGACCGGGGGCCGGTCGGCGTAGCCGTTCATCGACCACAGGCCCCCGGTGGCCTGCGCGCTGTTGTCGTAGGCCGGCCTTGTCCGGTACGGCCCGGTCTGGCCGAAGCCGGAGATGGCGGTGTAGACCAGGCGGGGGTTCTCCGCGCGCAGGACGGCGGGCCCGACGCCGAGCTTGTCCATGGTGCCCGGCCGGAAGTTCTCCACCAGCACGTCGGCCCGGCGCACGAGCTGCTTGAGCAGGTCTTGCCCGTCGGGCGTCGCCAGGTCGAGAGTGAGCCCGAGCTTGCCGCGGTTGTACTGCGCGAAGAACGCGCTGAACGTGCTCCCGTCGGCGGCCGGCAGATGCGGAGGGAAATCGCGGGCGTAGTCCGGGTCGGTCGGCCGTTCGACCTTGATCACCGTCGCGCCGAGGTCGGCCAGGATCATCGAGCAGAACGGGCCCGCGACCACCCGGGTGATGTCCAGCACCACGACTCCGGCGAGGGGCCCGCGCTCCGCCGGGGCGAGGTCGTCGTCGCCCCAGGTCTCGGCGGTCATCGGGCGCACACTCTGGTTTCCAGCAGGGTTCCGCAGGCCGGGCTGATGAATTCCTCCAGCAGGACAGCGGGCTCTCCGAGGCGGGGCCGGATCCGCACGCCGAGTTCGGCGAGGCGTTCGGCGGCGGGGCGGGTCCGGATCAGGGCGTCGTCACGCCAGTCGTCGGCGGTGCTGATCAGGGCGCCGCTGGCCGGGCAGTACCAGTGGCCGTCCGCCCCCAGGCGAGGGACGGAGGCTCCGGCGACGCCGATCATCGTGTCCTGGACCGCCGCCGCGGGGGGTGCGCCGCCCAGCCGTTCCGCGCGGAGCGCGGCCCTGCGCCCGGCGGTCGCGGTGAGGTCGGCATGGTCGCCGTCGAGCACCACGCCATACACGCTCTCGGCCGCGGCCGCGGTCACGTAGCCGTCGACGACGTCCCGCGCGACCCGCGCCGGGTCGCGCAGCAGAGGGTCACCGTAGCCGCCTCCGCCGGCGATCCACTGGACGAAGACGTCGCCGTGCCGGACGGTGAGATCGTGCTGGTTGATGTCCAGCAGCTGCCTGGTGGCCGCGGAGAGGTTCTCCTCGGTGGGGACGGCGCCGTCGGACATGAGCTGCCAGACGTCGGTGTCGCGGCACAGGAGGTGGCCGCTGCCGCCGCCGGGCAGGCCGCCCCCGTAGCCGTCGGCGGGCACCTGGGCGCTGGGCGCGAACACCGTCTGCGTGACCTGGCTCGCCCCGTGCAGTGTCCAGGCGAACTCCTGACCGAGGCCGCCCCGGTGCGCGCCGTGGCCGGCGCTGGCCGGGGACAGCCGCTTCCACAGGTAGAGCACCGGGTAGAGCATCTCGTTCATCTCCACGTCCGGCAGCATGTTGTTCATCTGCGTCATCATTCCGGCGCAGTCCAGGCCGTCGGCCTCGGGCTGGGCACCGGCTCCCATGCCGCCGCCGTCCATGTTGAACAAGACGAAATACTCGCCGTCGTCGCGGGTTCCAGCCGAGATCCCGCCCGTCCAGGAGTCGGCCCAGACCCCTTGCGTACGCCCCTGGAGCACGGGGTCGTCACTGGCCCGGCACAGCTGGTTGAACAGCTTGACGATCAATCTGCTCACGCGGGCGCCGGTGGTGAGGTGGCCGTTGCTGATCGGCGCGGGCGGGCGTGGGTTGACGATGCTTCCCGGCTCGGCGACCACCTCGAACGCGGTCATGACCCCTTCGTTGAACGGCACGTCCCACGCCA